>CAMOCC010000191.1 GCA_946610035.1 uncultured Verrucomicrobiota bacterium | reverse complement strand
GAGGACGCTCCCTGCCGTGAGGCGCTCCGCCAGCTGCGGATACTTCGTCCGGAGCTTGTTCTGCGCCCACAGGATGGCATCCTTCTGCACCTTGGTGAGGTTTTCCTTGCGGATGCCGGGGGCCTCCTTCGGCGTGAAGAGCGAGGCGAAGAGGGAGGAGCCGTGGCAGATGGATTCGAGGATGTCGCCGAACCGATAGCCGCGCGTCTTCATGCCTTCGGCGACGGAGGCCGGCTTGCTGAAGATCCGCAGGTGCGCCGTGGAGCAGAAGATGCCGAACGTCTCGCACTTGAGGAAGAGCCGGCGCCGCGGGCCGTTTCCGTTGCCGCCGTTCTTGAGCCCGTCCTCGTCCGGAATCGTGAAGAAGTGGAACGTCCTCATGCCGTTCAGGAGCCCGCCCGCGCCGGTCGGGACGTCGTAGCCGCGCGGCATGTTGAGGTGGCCGTCGACGCGCGCCGACTGGTAGGGCTTGGCGTGGGTGGAGGTGCGGATGTAGAGGTCGTTGGCCTTGTCGAGCCAGCGCGCGATGTCGCCGTTCTTGTCCTCGATCGAGAAGGAGCCGCGGTACATGAACTCGCCCTTCTTGAGCGCCGTCGCGTGGAGCGCGTAGGTGAGCGCGACGATGTTTTCGCGCGTTGGTTCGAAGAGGTGCGCCTTGCCGCTCAGGAGCGCGCCGAGAACCTCGTTGCCGCGCTTGATCTGGGACTCGAGCAGGAAGCGAAGCTCGCCGAGGTCGCGCGGGCGGTGGACGGACGAGCGCGTGGTGACGAGGTCGGCGAAGTGGGTCTTGGGTATCTTGACGGACAATGTCTTGCCGCCGTATTCGACCGGCACATCGAGGACATTGGGAAGCGTCGCGGGGTCCAGGAGCGGACGCGGGTCGGCCTTCGGCGCCACGTAGGGGACGGGACGGTAGATCTTCGCGTCCTTGAGGCCGTCGCCGCCCTCCTTGCGCGCCATGTACTCGTCGGGATGCGTGAGCTTCTGGACGTTCTCCTCCGAAAACGCCGCAAAGACGGCCTCCGCCCGGTCTTTCGGAACCACGAGGCGAGAGAGGCCGAGCGCGTCGGTCTCGAAGTGCGCGCCTGCGTTCTTCGCGATGCTTTCGAGGAGCTGCTGCGTCTCCCAGGACATCTTCGTCTCGCAGAAGTAGACGATGTCGTCGCCCTTGAGGGCGGCCTTCCACGGGACGCGCGACTCGGGGATTACCTCGAGGTGCTCGAGCGCGACCTTGCCCTTCTTGCTCGTCCAGGTTGTGGGCGAAGTGAGCTTCTCGAGGTTGGCGAGGTTCTCTATCGCGCCCCGGCGCACGGACTCCGGCTGGTCGCTGAGGTCGTCGTAGAGGTCGAGGTTGTTCACGGATACGTCGAGGATCTTCTTCATCGACTCGTTGAACTCGGCCTCCTTCTTGTCGATCTCGGCGAGGATCTTGCCGCGCAGCGTCTTTTCGGCGTCGGAGAGACCGGGGGCTTTGTCGTCGAACGCGGCGCGGTATTCGTTGAAGACCTTCTTGAAGGCGCCGTGCTGCACGAGGTCGCGCAGCTCCACGACGCCGGAGAACTTGGAGAAGAACGTGTCGTCGTCGAACACGCTGAAGTTCTCGAAGCGCGGCTTCGTGCTCTTGCCGTAGGTGTCCTTGAAGGAGAGATCGTCGGAGACCTTGAGGTACTTGCCGTTGCCCTCCAGCGAGTGGCCGGGGTCGATGGCGAAGAACTTGCCGTGGGCGAAGCCCTTGTTCTGGCCGCGGCGGCCGACGGCGTCGCGATCGGCCGTGACGAGGAAGAAGGCCTTGTACTTGCCGAGGCTTTCGAGGGGCTTCCCGTCCGGCGAGACGACGCGCCCGTCCTTGATGAAGCCGGCCTCCATGTCCTTGTAGCCGTCGGCGAACTTGGCCTGGAGCATGAGCTTGGGGTGTCCGTCGGAATACTCGCCGCGCACGATCTGGAGTTCCTGCGCGGGGACGCCCGCGACGCGCGTGAGGTCGTTGGCGAGCGCCTCGGTGACGGCGCCGGCGGAGATCGAGTCGGCGGAGTGCGCGGTCTGGAGGCGGTAGATGTGCCCGAGGATCGGCTTGCGCGTGGTGAGGATGCGCTCGGGGCGCTGGAAGGAGCCGGCGTGCGCGGCGTCCTTGATGCGCACGCGGTCGCCCTCGTTGTAGTCGAGCTTCATGATGTGGCGGTCCTCGAAGTGCTTGAAGATCGGCGAGAAGCCATAGAAGTCGTCGTCCTTCTTAACACCCATCACGGCGTCGCGGATCTGCGCGAACAACTCGCGCTTGACTTCGGTCAGCAGTCTCCTGTCGGCCTTGCCGGATGCGAGGGCGTCGATGTCCTGCTGGAGCGTGAAGTGGTTCTTCAGCGCCTTCGCGAGCGGCGCGAAGGAATGGTCGATGTCGGTATGGCCGCTTTTCACGAACCCCGCCGCCTCCATGATGGCAAACTCAGCCACGGCGGCCATCGCGGCAGGGTGGGC
The DNA here is from genome assembly GCA_946610035.1 of uncultured Verrucomicrobiota bacterium. Classification (GTDB taxonomy): domain Bacteria; phylum Verrucomicrobiota; class Kiritimatiellia; order RFP12; family UBA1067; genus UBA1067. The sequence goes on along the minus strand of CAMOCC010000191.1, from coordinate 104 downwards.
GCGCCCGGCGAGCATGATCTGGTCGCGCAAGCTCTTGCCCTCGCACGTTGCGGCGAAGGCCGGATCGTTCTGCTTGAGCACGTCGAGCGCGTGGCGGCTCTCCT
>CAMOCC010000190.1 GCA_946610035.1 uncultured Verrucomicrobiota bacterium | reverse complement strand
TTTCCCGAGGTGGAGACGGTCCGCAGACGCGGTTACGCGGTTCTCAAATCCGTCAAAAACTGATATAATACATAGCATGAACGTATCAGCCATCTTACTTGCCGCGACTTTCATATCTGGCGTCAATCCTGAACTCCATACCTTCAACGGAGAAGGCGAATGCGGGACGGGCGCTGTCGTGCCATGGGCCGGACGGCTCTGGGTGGTTTCGTATGCGCCGCACATGCCGAACGGCTCGACGGACAAGCTCTACGAGATCAAGCCTGACCTTACGCGTGTGATCCGAGCCGAGTCGATCGGCGGAACGCCCGCGAACCGCCTCATCCACAGGGAGTCTGACCAGCTCTTCATCGGACCTTACGCGATCGACTCGAAGGGAAACGTCCGCGTGATGAAGCCGACCAATGACGACGGCACCACGAATCTCTACGGGCGTCTCACCGCGTCCGCGCGCCACCTCTTCGACCCCGCGCACAAGATCTACACGATGACGATGGAAGAGGGGCTATATGAGATCGACGTCGACACCCTCAAGGTGACGGAGCTCTTCCGCGACGGAAATATCCAGGGCTACGGAAGGCACGACGGCGAGCTTCTTCCCGGCTACCACGGGAAGGGCGGCTACTCGGGGCAGGGGCGTCTCGTATACGCGAACAACGGCGAGTTCAGCCCCGCCGCTATGAAGGACCCCACGACGACGAGCGGCGTCCTCGCGCAGTGGAACGGGAAGCCAGGCAAGGAGAACTGGGAGATCGTCCTCCGCAACCAGTTCACCGACATCACCTCCAGGGGAGGCATCTATGGCGCGGCGAATCCCGACGGCGATCCCCTCTGGGCTGTCGGCTGGGACGCGAAGAGCGTGATACTCATGGTTCTCGACGGCGGGAAGTGGTACAAGTACCGCCTTCCGAAGGGCTCGCACAGCTACGACGGCGCACATGGGTGGAACACCGAGTGGCCGCGCATCCGCGAGATCGGCGAGGGAGACGACTTCCTCATGACAATGCACGGGACGTTCTGGCACTTCCCCGCGACGATGAGCGCGAAGAATTCCGCCGGCATCCGTCCGCGCTCCAACTACCTCAAGATCGTCGGCGACTTCTGCCGATGGGGCGGCAAGGTTGTGCTTGGATGCGACGACACGGCGGCGAACGAGTTCCTCAACAAACGCAAGGCGAAGGGCGGTCTCGGTGCGCCCGGGCAGTCGAACAGCTCGCTATGGTTCCTCGATCCGAAGGAGCTCGACTCCTTCGGGCCGGTGATCGGGCGCGGCGCGGTGTGGCTTGACGAAGACGTGAAGGCAGGCGCTGTCTCAGACCCGTATCTCTGCGACGGATACGACCACAAGATGCTTTTCTTCAAGATGGACGGCGACGGTTCAGTCGGTCTTGAGGTGGACAGGACGGGAAACGGGGAGTGGGAGCCGGTCGGGAAGTCTCTGTTCCCGAGCTATGCGGCGCTCAACAACGGCATGGGGGCGGGCATCGACCTCACGCCGACGAACCGCTGCACATGGATCCGCCTCCGCGCGAATACCGATCTCAGGAACGTCACCGCGGCGTTATGCTACTGGAACAACGACAGGCGCGCCACCGTACCGCGGGGAAAGGCCCCCGGCGGGATGTTCGGCGGTTTTGTGAGCGATGCCGCACAGGATGCGAAAGTGTCGAGGGCCATCGTAAGGAGCGGGAGAGGCGACGAGAAGCTGCCGCTCGAAATGGTACAGGACGATGTGCTCTACGTGATGCTCCCGGGCGAGGGCGGGAAGCTCGAGCTAAGGAAGACCGAAGACGCCAAGACGCGCGACGACGTGAAGAAGTGGTTCTCGATGGATGGCGGGCAGGATCTCGGCGATTCCTATGACGCCGCCTCCGCGATTATGGTCGACGATGACGGCAGGCGCTGGCGCTTCCCGTACGCGTCTGAAGGGAGGCAGGCAGGTGGCAGATGCGGGCGCCTCTGCCGCGAATGCTGCACCGAGCGAGACCTCCTCAACATAGGCGGCACGTTCTACGAGCTTCCCGCCGAGAATGCGGGCGGTTTCGCGAAAGTGCGTGCTGTCGCGACCCACAGGAGCCAGGTCTACGACTACTGCACTTGGCGCGGGCTCTTCGTCATATCCGGCGTAGACCCCTCCGCTCCGGCGGGTGAGCATTTCGTTAGGTCCGACGACGGCAAGGCCGCGCTATGGGTCGGCGTCGCTGACGATCTCTGGAAAATCGGGAAGCCCGTCGGCACGGGCGGCCCGTGGCTTCATACCAGGGTCAAGGCCGGCGTCTGCTCCGATCCGTACATAATGACCGGTTTTGACAGGAAGACCGTCATGCTGCGCACGGACGTCGACGCTACGGTCCGTCTGGAACTCGACGTCACGGGCGGCGGCACATGGGTTTCGGTCTACTCATTCAAACTTAAGGCCGGAGATCTCCACAACGCCGATCTCGGCAATGTCTGCGCCTACTGGGTGCGCGCGGTCGCAGACCGCGACTGCACGGCGACGGTGCAGTTCAAGTACGATTGAGGAATTTTCCCTGGTTTATACATGTAATCTGCAAAATGCTCGAATTCGCAAAAGAGACCCTGCTGCTTCTGCCGTTCCTCTTCGTCACCT
>CAMOCC010000189.1 GCA_946610035.1 uncultured Verrucomicrobiota bacterium | reverse complement strand
TTATACCATAACCGACGGTCGCAGACTGCCGTGCGTTTTGCCAAAAATGGCCGGCTAAAAATCTTCTCGCCCTCCGCAGGCATCGGGGATATCGGGAAAAAGAAAAACCCCCAGAACTTCCGTTCTGAGAGTCAGCCGCCAATGTTGGCGGAAGGGGGGGGATTCGAACCCCCGGTGGAGTTGCCCCCACACAACCTTTCCAAGGTTGCACCATCGACCACTCGGACACCCTTCCAGTCGTTGTCTTGTTCGCCTGTCGTGTTGGTGCCAGGAGCGGGACTCGAACCCGCACATACTCACGTATAGCAGATTTTGAGTCTGCCGCGGCTGCCATTACGCCACCCTGGCTCTCCCCAGTCTGGAGCGGGCGAAGGGAATCGAACCCTCGTAGCCAGCTTGGAAGGCTGGAGCTCTGCCATTGAGCTACGCCCGCTTGCAAACGAACGCCGCAAAGTATACCATTTTTTTGGTATAATGCGCAAGGGTGAAAATCGACAGATCCATACTTCCTCCTGGGCGGATCGGCCTCGCCGTCAGCGGCGGGTCCGATTCCGTGGCGCTTGCATTCCTGCTCACAAAGGGCGGAACGAAGAAAAACGCCGCGAAACGCTTTGTCGTCCTCCATGTCGACCACGGGCTGCGAAAGGAGTCAAAGGAGGAATACAGGTTCGTGCGATCCCTCGCGAAGAGACTCGGCATCCCCTTCAAGGGAATTCACGCCAAGGTCGTCAAGAGGCGCGGCGAATCGCTTGAAATGGCCGCGCGGCGCGTGCGCCTCGCCTTTTTCTCGAAGTGCATGAAGTCGCTCCATCTCGACGCCGTCGCAACAGGCCACCACATGGACGACGTCGCGGAGACGTTCCTCATGAAGCTGCGCCGCGCTTCGCTCTCGGGCATCCGCGCGACGAGCGAAGTCGCAGGCATAAAGTTCGTGCGCCCGCTCCTCGGCTGCCGCGACGAAGAGCTAAAGGACTACCTTCGCAAGTTCGGCGAGGAATGGCGCGAGGACGCATCTAACGACGACGTCTCGATAGAGCGCAACAAGGTGCGCCACGAAGTGATCCCATTTATGGAAAAGGTGCTCGACGCAAACCTCGTCGAGCACCTCTACCGCATTTCACAGCGGCTGTAGCTTCGCCACCGCTACTTGTTGAACCCCTTGTGGTTCATGAACTCCCAGATGCGGCCGAGCCACGTGTAGCTGCCGGTGCCAGGCGACGCCTTGCGCTGGAAGCAGTGCGGCCTCTTGCAGAGCGTGTGGAGGTCGCTTGTGACTCCCATCCTGCGCATCTGCTCCCACGTCTTCACCGAGTTCATAGCCGCCCAGCCGTCGGCGTCGCCGTGGATGAACACCATCGGGCACGTGTCGGGGTCAAACGCGAACTCCGGGACGAGCCGCGCGGAGTCGTCGTTTCCGCCGGTCTTGTTGTGCATGTCGTCGCCGTCCGTGAGCGCGTAGGCGGGGGATATGCCAACACCCCACTGGACGTTGCACGGAACGTTGTCGATGTCGTCAATGTTCCAATACGAGCGGCTCCTGGAGCTCGTCACGCCCATAAGCGTGAGGTGCCCGCCGGCGGACGAGCCCATGATGCCGATGCGGTTCGGGTCAAGCCCCTTCTCGGCCGCCTTGGAGCGGACAATCCTGATGCAGCGCTGGAGGTCCTGCCACGCCGTCGTGTGCTTCGCGAGCGGCGCCGCGGGACGCGGTGTGCGGTACTTCATCACCACTACCGCCATTCCCTTCTCGTTGAGGAAGCGGCGCGCGGGGGCGACTTCGAAGCCGTCGGGTCCGTTGCCGTAGTAGCCCCCGCCGGAGTAGATGACCTGGATCGCCCTCGTCGTCAGTTCTGCGGGAATGTACCATTCGAGGTAGGGCGTGCACTGGTTCGTCTGCACATCGGGCATCTTCCCCTTCGGCCACAGCTCCTCCTTCGCGTACTTCGCAGGATCGTGGAAGTCCGTCGCATAGCGCTCCATCAGATCCTCTTCAGGCGAAAGCGGGCCGAGGAATCCCATCTGCGCGAGGAACTCATGCGCGCGGTCGAACCAGTTGTCGTACGCGGCCGCCTCGTCGCCCTTTCCGTCCTGGCCCCAGAAGCCGTGCTGGCGGTCGGCGAAGAGGTGGAGCTCCGCCGGAACCTTCCGCTTTCTGAGCTCGCGGTACACGAGCGTCGAGGCCATCGGGGAATACGGGTCGTCGCTGCCGTGGAACATGCACATCGGCGCAGTCTTCTCGTCGAACTTGAAGATAGAGTCGAGCTTCGCGTCGACGGCCTGGCCGTTGCGGGTGTTGGGAACGCCGATTCCGTCAGTCACCGCATATGCGATCGCCCCGGTGATCGCCCAGTTGATGTGGCACGGAACGTCATCGAGCTCGTCGACCTTCTCGTACGCCGGGGTGAGGGCGCTCGTCGCGAGCAGCGTCGCAAGATGGGAACCCGCGGACATTGAGATGGTGCCGATCTTCTCGGGATCGAAGCCGCGCTTCGCCGCCTCGGAGCGCACCATCCTGACGGCGCGCTGACCGTCCTCCCATGCGCTCTGGTGGATCGGGAGATTTTTCGGACGCGGCGTCCTGTACACGAAGTTGACGCACTGGAAGCCGGCGTCTGTGAACTTCTTCGCCCACGTCTCGA
>CAMOCC010000188.1 GCA_946610035.1 uncultured Verrucomicrobiota bacterium | reverse complement strand
TTAATGACTGGATCTCGACGATTGAACCACCCTTTGAGCTAACCTCTGTCGGCGAGGCGCTCGCCTATGTGAACGCTCGACGTTGCATCCCGGATCTTCCTATCCTTGAGTTGGAGTAATGCGCATTCGGAACAAGGTAATGCACGGAACCCTTTGAGACCATGAACAAACAGCAACTTGCGTCCAAAATCTGGGAGTCCGCGAACAAGATGCGGTCCAAGATCGAGGCGAACGAATACAAGGACTACATCCTCGGCTTCATTTTCTACAAGTTCCTTTCCGACAAGGAGGTGGAGTTCCTCAAGGGACACGGCATGTCGGACGGGGAGCTGGAGCGTCTCGCGGAGTCCGACCGCCCCGCGGTCGACTACTGCAAGGCCAATCTCGGCTATTTCGTCGCCTACGAGAACCTGTTCTCGTCCTGGCTGCGCCGGGACGCGGCCAAGACGTTCGACGTGTCCCAGGTGTCGGAGGCCCTGTCCGCGTTCGACCGGCACATCAGCGACAACCACAAGAAGGTGTTCGAGAAGATCTTCGACACGCTGCAGCTCGGCCTCCAGAAGCTCGGCGACACGTCCGGCGCCCAGACGAAGGCCGTCGCCGGGCTTCTGAACCTCATCAAGGACATTCCGATGGACGGCCGCCAGGACTACGACGTCCTCGGCTTCATCTACGAATACCTGATCGGCAACTTCGCCGCGAACGCCGGGAAGAAGGCCGGCGAGTTCTACACGCCCCACGAGGTCTCGGTCCTGATGAGCGAGATCATCGCCGACCGCCTCAAGGACCGCGACCGCATCGAAATCTACGATCCGACGAGCGGCTCGGGCTCGCTCCTGATCAACATCGGCCGTTCCGTCGCGGGGCGCATGGCTGACCGCGACAAGATCAAGTACTACGCCCAGGAGCTGAAGGCGAACACCTACAACCTCACGCGCATGAACCTCGTGATGCGCGGCATCCTGCCCGCCAACATCTCGACGCGCAACGCCGACACGCTCGAGGAGGACTGGCCGCTTTCGGACGAGACCGCCGCCGGAGGCGGCCTCATGCCGCTGCGCGTGGACGCCGTCGTCTCCAATCCTCCCTATTCTCAGAACTGGACCCCGGACGACGCGAAGCGCTCCGACCCGCGCTTCGAATACGGACTCGCGCCGAAGTCCAAGGCCGACTACGCCTTCCTCCTCCACGACCTATACCACCTCAAGCCGAATGGCGTGATGACGATCGTCCTCCCGCACGGCGTCCTGTTCCGCGGCGACGAGGAGGGGGAAATCCGCAAGAATCTCGTCGAGGGGAACAACATCTCGGCCATCATCGGCCTGCCGCCGGACATCTTCTTCGGCACCGGCATCCCGACCATCGTGATGGTCCTCAAGAAGGACGGCCGCGACGAGGGAGTCCTCTTCGTCGACGCCTCGCGCGGGTTCGTGAAGCAGGGCAAGAAGAACAAGCTCCGCGCCTGCGACATCCGGCGCGTCGCCGACACGGTTGCCGCCCGTCCCGCCTCCGTCCCCAAGTTCGCCCGGCTCGTCTCCCGCGACGAAATCCGCCGCAACGGCTACAACCTGAACATCCCCCGCTACGTCGATTCGTCCGACGATCCCGAGACGTGGGACCTCCACGCGACGATGAAGGGCGGCGTCCCGAACGCCGAGCTCGACCGTTTCCGCGCCGCCTGGGACGTCTTCCCCGGACTCCGCGACGCCCTGTTCTCCGGCGACGGGTCGCCGTATTCCTCCCTCGCCGTCCCCGACATCGCCGCCGCGGCGCGCTCCCACTCCTCCGTCCGCGCCTTCGCGAACCGCTTCGCGGCCGCGTTCGACGGCTTCGGCCCGTGGCTCGAAGACCGCCTCGTGGCGCACTGGCCGGACGTCGCCGTCGCCAGGGAGGAGCGGCTCCTCGCGGACGAGGTCTTCCGCCGGCTCTCGGACGTCCCGCTCGTCGACCCCTACGCCGCCTACCAGCATCTGGACGACGCGTGGCTCGTCGCCGCGAACGACCTCGAAGTGCTGCAGGAGGAGGGATTCGCCGCCGTCCGCAAGGTCGATCCGAACCTGGTCCTGAAGAAGAAGGACGGCAAGGAGCAGGAGGTCCAGGACGGCTGGGTCGGGCGCATCGTCCCGTTCGAACTGGCGCAGCGCGCCCTGCTCGGGCCGCGGACGGCCGCCGTCGCCGCGAAGGAGGCGGAGCTGCTCGACGCCGCGTCGGAGCTCGCCGCCCTCGCCGAATCGCTCGACGAGGACGACAAGGAAAAGCTGCTGGACGACGACAACGCCGCCTTCGACGCCAAGACCGTCGCGGCGGCCGTGGACGACCTCTTCCTCTCCCGATTCCCTTCCGCGAAGGTCAAGAAGGGCGGCCGCCTCGACCACCTCGTCCGCAACGGCGGATTCCCGGAAGGGTCGCCCGAGGCCGTCCTCATCCGCGCCCAGTCCCTCCTGCTGCGCGAGAAGGCGCTCAAGAAGGAAATCAAGGACCTCAAGGCCGAGCTCCACCTCGCGACCAAGGCCGCCATCGAGGCCCTGTCCGACGAGGACGCTAGGGCGCTTCTCCGCGCCAAGTGGATCGACCCCCTCCTCGACGCCATCCGCACCATCCCCGGGCGCATCGTGGACGACCTCTGCGCCCGGCTCAAGGCGCTCGCCGCCAAATACGCCGAGACCTT
>CAMOCC010000187.1 GCA_946610035.1 uncultured Verrucomicrobiota bacterium | reverse complement strand
AACGGCTTCCCCTGGCCGCCGAAGTTGAAGCCGAAGCCGGTCTTGATCTGCGAGAGGTCTTCGCCGTCGAGCGGGATGCGGTAGCGCGTCCACGACTTCTTCAGCACGACGTTCTCGAGCTTGCGGTTCGCCGTGTCGTGGAACGGCTTGTCCTTGCCGATGCCGCCCATGAAGAAGCTCACCTTCTCCCCGCCCTTCTCGCCGCGCGCCCAGAAGACGAGCGTCGCCGCCTTCGAGAGATTCGCGCCGCCCGGCTTGTCGCCCCAGTCGCCGGCCGGGCTCTGCCAGAAGATTCCCGCCCAGTTGCCGTTCGCGGAATACTCGATCTTCATGCACGTCTCGCCGGAATGCGGCTTCTCGGAGCACTTGTCGTCGACCTTCATCGCACCGGTGTTGCCCATGTAGCCGGATACGTACCACGGGCCGTTCGCGCCGTCGCGGTAGACTGGATACGGCATCGACGCCGCCCTAAGCTCCTTCTTCGGCTTCGGCCCCTTCCCGACGAGCGGCCAGTTCGCGTACGCAGCGTTGCCCTTCCCGTCGAAGCAGTAGGCGTAGAGACGGTAGTTCCCGCCTCCGGGGAGCTTCACCTTCACCTTGTTCGTGCCCTGCCCCGCGACTATCGCCTCGTCCCATCCCTGCGGCATCGCGAGCCCAAGCCCCGCCTCGCCGTAGTACGACGCCTCGTCGATAAGCGTCCACCGCCACTTCAGCTTGTCGCCGTCGAGATCCTTCGCGGCAACGGAAGCTTCGATCACCTCGCCCTCGGCCGGCGCGTCCTTCGAGACCTTCACATCCTCGATGCGCGGGCAGCGGTTCGCGACCTTGCCGCCCCAGAACTTGGCGAGCGTCGCGACGACCTCGAGCTTCGTGCCGTCGGGAAGCATCGTGCCGAACCACGTCGGCGAAACCTCGTTCTTGTGACCCCAGGTGAAGACGTATCCGCCAAGGCACCACTTGCCCTTCTCGTCGAGAATCGTCTTCTCGTATATCTCCCGGTACCAGTCGGCCTTGCGCGTCGATGTCAATTCAAGCGGCAGCCCATTCGGCGCCTTGCCGCATTCGTCCGCGCCCTTCGGCCCATATTCCGTGAGAATGTAGGGGATCTTCCCGCCGAGCTCGCGCCAGCGCCTGCCTACGCTCGTCGCGCCGCCGTAGGAGTTGATGCCCATGTACTGGAGCTCCGGCGCATACTGGTTGATCGCGTCGGCCTTGTCCTTCCACATGTCCGCGACAACGGTGCCCACGGGGTGGTTTGGGTCCGCCGCCTTGACCTTCTTCGCAAGGCGGTTGATGAACTGCCACATCTCCTTCGGGTTCGGCTCGCCGAGTTCCATCTCGTTGCCGAGCGCATAGCAGAGAAGCGCGGGATGGTCCTTGATCTGCGCTACCGTCTCGAGCACCTCGCGCTCGGTCTTTTCGAGCGCCGCCTTGTCGAGATAGCTGAACCCGTGGTTGTGGTGCCCGAGCCAGAAGCCGAGCATCACGGTCTGGCCATATTTCTTCGCCTCGTCGAGCTCGGCCTTTGCCCTGCCCGCGCCCCAGGTGCGGAAGGAGTTGCCGCCGATCTCCTTGAGGAGCGCCTTCGAGCCGCCGCCGCCGCCGCCCTTGATGAAATAGGGCTTGCCGTTCAGCGTGAGGCGCCACGAGCCCTCGCCGCCCTCAATCTTGACGACCGACCCCGCCCCGTAAAGAGCAGTCGCGGCGCATACGGGAAGAAGAAATGCTATGAGTGTTTTTTTCATGTCTCCATTATACAATATTCTGCGCGGATTGACAGCCACGATTGCGTCATTAAAATATTGCCGATTGCGTCATTCCGTTTTTTCTGGTAGAATAGAGGCATGAATACGGTTCTCTTCATCACGGATCTCCACGTCGGCTCGCATATCCCCGAGTTCGCCGGAGTCTACGACCGCGCAGCGGCGCACAGCTGGCGCGTGATAGAGCTGGAGCTCGCGCGGACAGTCCGCCCGCTGCGCGAGCTCGTTTCGCAGTGGAAGCCCGCAGGGTGCATTCTCGAGGGCAGCAGCGTTTCCGCCGCCGACGCGCGACGCGCGTTCAGGGGAATCCCAGTGGTGAACCTCGACCCCGGCGCGAAGACCGCCGCGTTGGCGCACCACACAGTAACGAGCGATCCCGGCACGATAGCGCAGTGGGCGGCGAAGGAGCTTCTGCGCACAAAGCCCGCGTCATTCGCCTACTTCGGATGGTGCACGAAGACCGTGTGGAGCGTGGAGCGGGGTCGACTGTTCAAGGAGGCCGTACAGCGCGAGACAAACGCCCCGTTCGCAAGCTTCGAATCCAACTGGGACATGGGCGACACGCTCGGCGTGCAGAAGAGACTCGCGAAGTTCCTCGAGCCGCTTCCAAAGCCCGTCGCGATATTCGCCGTGAACGACTACGCGGCTGTTCAGGTGGCGGAGGCGTGCCGCCAGGCCGGGCTCTCCTGCCCGGGCGACTTCACCCTCGCGGGCGTAGACAACGAGGAGATGCACTGCGAATGCGCGGACCCGACGCTCACCTCCATCGAGCAGGATTTCCGCAAGGCGGGACGCCTTGCCGCCGATCTTCTCGCCGAGCTGATCAAGAACCCGAGGCTTTCCCCGAAGCACCTCAAGTTCGGACCTGTGCGCCTCGTCCGCAGGCAGTCCACGCGCTCGTTCAAGTTCTACGACCC
>CAMOCC010000186.1 GCA_946610035.1 uncultured Verrucomicrobiota bacterium | reverse complement strand
GCTTCCTCGACCGGCTCTTCTTCTCGACGATGAACGCCGACAGGTACGCATCGCTACGCCACAAGCCCTGCGCGAGCATCGTCGTTGCGCGCCGCGCGGGCACGAGCGCGAGCTTTGACGTCCTCAACAAATACGCCGGCATTTCGCAGATGATCGTCGTGGGCAGCACGTATTGGAATGAATTTCACGCGCTGACGAAGGAGGACGTTCCCGGCGATCCGGAAGGATTGCAGACGCTCCGCAACCTCGCGCGCAACATGGTCTACGTGATGAGGTGTCTCAAGGCGGGACGGGACGCGGGAATCCGCGAACCTGAAAATGAATCTGCCGTCCTGACGAATTTTGTAAGATAAACTTTAGATAAGGAAAACAAGACAATGAAAGATGTCGTTGTAGTCCTCGGCGCGGGCGGGATAGGTCAGGCGATTGCGCGGCGCGTGGGGGCGGGCAGGCATGTCGTTCTCGCCGACCTGCGGCTTGATGCGGCCCAGGCCGCGTCAAGGATCCTTGGGGACGCGGGCTTCGAGACAAGCGCAACGCAGGCGGACATCGCAAGCCGCGAATCGATACGCGCGCTTATTGAGCATGCGCAGGAGTTCGGCCCGATAAGGAATCTTGTCAATGCGGCGGGCGTCTCGCCTTCGCAAGCGCCTGTCGCGACGATCCTCAAGGTCGATCTCTACGGCACGTCGGTTCTCCTCGAGGAGTTCGGCAAGGTCGTCGCCGAGGGCGGAAGCGGAATCGTCATTTCCTCTCAGTCTGGGCATCGGCTTCATGCGCTCACGGAAGAGGAAAATGCCGCCCTTGCGACAGCGCCGACGGAAGAACTGCTGAAACTGCCGTTCATCGTCTCAATCACCGACACCCTGAAGGCCTACCAGTATTCCAAGCGGTGCAACGTCCTGCGCGTGATGGGCGAGGCGACGAACTGGGCGAAGCGCGGCGCGACGCTGAATTCGATAAGTCCCGGCATCATCATCACTCCTCTCGCCAACGACGAGCTGAAGGGGCCGCGCGGCGAGGGCTACCGCAAGATGCTCTCGCTCTGCCCATGTCGGCGTGCCGGCACGCCGGACGAAGTGGGCGATCTCGCGGAGTTCCTGATGTCCTCGCGCGGACGCTGGATCACCGGCTCCGACTTTCTCATCGACGGCGGCACGACGGCCAGCTACTTCTACGGCGACCTACAGTACCTCAAAGCGACACATTAACTCGATTGAATTGAAAGGATTGCATGATGCAGACGGTTGCACTCAATGACGGCGTGGCGATTCCGCAGATAGGCTTCGGCACATTCCAGATTCCGGCTGGAGCGGAGACGGAAAAGGCGGTCAGGTCATTCTCCGCTTCGAGATTCAGGAAGGGGCGATTGTGTTCCCGAAGTCCACAAGGCCGGAACGCATCAAGAGCAACCTCGAAATCTTTGATTTCTCGCTGACCGAGGATGAGATGTCAGCAATTCGCACTCTCGACAAGGGCAAGGGCATGCACGACCCGGACAAGCCCGGAGTCGCCGAGTGGCTGCTCTCCAATTACAAGATACATGAGTGAATTACGTATCTATCGAAAGGACAACGTCATGACCACACGTAAACTCGCGAAATTTGAAGTGTCGTCCGTCGGCATCGGCTGCATGGGCTTCAGCCACGGCTACGGAGCATTGCCGCCGGAAGAGGATATCCAGCGCATGGGCTACGTCAAGCCGCAGTGATTCCACAACACTAAAGGTAAACACAATGAATAAACTCATCATAGGAGGAATGGCAATGGCCAGTGCGATCATGGCAGATGCGGCGGAATTGACGCCAAAGGAAAACACGATCGTCGATATCGGCGCGTGGACGGCGCGGGGCGAGCAGGACAAGCTCGGCGCGGCGTTCAAGGCAGGGTTTGATGCGGGGCTTACGCTGAACGAGGCGAAGGAGCTCGTCGGACAGCTCTACGCCTACTGCGGCTTCCCGCGCGCGCTCAACGCCGCCGCGACGCTTATGAAGGTGTGGAATGAGGGGAACGGGGAATCGGAAACGGGGAACGGGAAATGGAGCGAAGGTCCTACTGCTAATATGCCGCGAGGCTCGCTCGGCGGCAAAGCGCTGGAGCTAGGCACGGCGAACCAGACGAAGCTTTGCGGCGGACCGGTCAAGGGCGCCCTCTTCGATTTCCATCCGCAGCTCGACGAATACCTCAAGACGCATCTTTTCGGCGACATCTTCGCGCGTGGCAACGTCGACTGGCGGACGCGCGAAATCGTGACTATCGCCGCGCTCGCGGCGCGTCCCGAGACCGAGCCGCAGATGAAGGCGCATATCGCCATCGGAAAGGTGAACGGCGTGACGGATGCGCAGGCGGCGGAAATCGTGCGGCGAGTTCAGCTGCCGCGCAACCCCGCAGATCTGCCGCGCGACTGGTCGCCGATTCCCGTCGGCGAGCCGAACACGGCATATGCGAAGTACTTCATCGGCAACAGCTATCTCCACAAGCTCACGCTCGACCAGGTGCCGGCGTTCGGCGTCACGTTCGAGCCGGGATGCCGCAACAACTGGCACATCCACCACGCGAAGACGGGCGGTGGACAGATGCTCATCGTCACGGCGGGCGAGGGCTTCTACCAGGAATGGGGCAAGCCGGCGCGTCGGCTCAAGAAGGGCGATACGGTGAACATCCCGGCTAACGTCAAGCACTGGCACGGAGCCGC
>CAMOCC010000185.1 GCA_946610035.1 uncultured Verrucomicrobiota bacterium | reverse complement strand
CCTTGTTGATGAGTTCCCCCGTTATGGGGATGACAGACGTCACGTTTGCGTATGTGGGGATGCCGATCACGACGGCAAGGGGAACCGTCCACCATTGCTCTCCGCCAAGGTGTGACGCAATGAAACCGTCCGGCACGAAGCCGTGTAGACCGGCGCCCAGTGCGATCCCGACAAGCACCCAAAGCCATATCCGTTTGAAGATGTCGCGAGTCTCGGCGACGGCGAACGAAAGGCGTTCGCGGAATGTGAGGCGGACGGAGGCGGCACAACCTTTCCCCGCGCACGAGCATTTGCAGGGCGCGGTAGGCGGCTCGCACACGGACAGGAACCTGTCGGCGCGGATTGCGTCAAAAAACATGCCGCCCACGATGCCGGAGAGAAGTCCAAGCCCGACATAGAGCGAGGTGAGTCCCCATCCCAGAGCCCCTGCGAACATCGCGACAGCCGCCTCATTCACCGACGGCGACGTGATGAGGAAAGCCATCGTGATGCCGAGCGGAATCCGCGCTGCCGTGAAGCCGAGGAAGAGCGGAATCGACGAACACGAACAGAACGGCGTCACTGCGCCGAGTATCGCAGCGAGGAAATAGCAGACGAACCGGCTCTTCCCGGACAGAAACGATCGGATCCGATTTGCGTCCAGCCCCGCCCGCAGGAAGCCGATGACGAATATCATCGCGGCGAGCAGTGCAAAGATCTTGGACGTGTCCTCGATGAAGAAGTGTACGGCGTCCGCGAGTTTCGTCTCGGAGGCAAGGCCGAGAACGTTGTAGGTTAGCCAGTCGGCTAAATGAGTGAATGCTTCGAGCATTTTGACTGTCCTTTCTGTTTGACGTTTAGTTAGTTTGCTAAATGTGTGGCGGAGAAAAAGCGGCTATGGCTTCCGGCTCTTCAAGCACTCCAGCATGGTTGCCACGCACGGACAGGACAACCGGTAGTAGATCGACTTCCCGCGCCGTTCGTCGACGACCACGCCCGCATCCTTGAGGACGGCGAGGTGGCGGCTGATGGTCGGAAACTCGTCGCCAACCGCCTTGACGAACTCGCATACGCAATGTTCGCCGTCGGCAAGCTGCTCGACGATCCACAGGCGCGTCGGGTGTCCGAGCGCCTTGAAGAACGCCGCATTGGGTTCTATCGCTTCTCTGTCGTATCTGTTCATCTGGTGTGCCTCAAAAACATTTAGCAGTCTAGCAAAATGACGGATTGGTGTCAATAGGGTACGAAAACTAATGACTCACTTTGTCCGGAACCGATCTCTTCCGCAACGATATTGGCGATCTTGCCCACGATGCAGTACATCGCCCCGGTCGATACTACCTCGGCCAGTTCCTTACTTCTCAATCGTGTTCGAGTTCTGGTTGTACGCCTTGGCGACGCACTTCCATTCGCCGTCGATCTTAAGCAGCAGAAGGACGTCCGTGAAGTCGATCGTGCCGCCCCAACCCTCTTCGAGGACGCGCACGACAGCGAGCGTTTCTTCGAGTTCCAGCACGTCGATGCGCGTCTTGAAGTTCTCGCCCGCGCCGAAGGCGTCGGGTTGCCCGAAGGAGCGCAGCGACTGAGCCGCGAAGCGGTCACAAGAGGCCGAGCGACGAGACGGAAGCCGAGCGCCCTCGTGAGGAATTGCGCAAATTGACGGAGATGTAATCGCTATCGTCTCGCAGGGAAGTCTGCGACGACAATCGGCCCTGAATGCCCGGAAAGAAGCGTTGTGTCCTGTGGAAGTGCGAGGATGCGCGTTTCAAGGGAGCGAATGAGCGTTGGCGGCGAATTGCAAGAGTAATGGCGCACCCTAGGCGACATGGTGTAGCTCCTTATCGCGATGTTCGGCGGTGACACCGCCGCGCGACGCGGTCGCGGCACGGCGCGCAGGTGGGGCGCGGCCGGCCGGAGGGCTGTTGCTGGGGCGGGGTGCGTGGCATGGCGCGGGAGAATATTAGATAAGATTAACATTGCCAAGCAAAATTTTAGAATTGGCTAACCTTTGCGTTTACCGCCTTTCCTCACCCGGGCCAGCGCCTGGAGGGAGCCGACACGCAGCGTCGCGGCCTCCTCGCGTCCGCTCCGCGCTCATGGTCGCGGGCCCGCCGCCGAGTCCGCGCGGCTAGAGCGGTTCCACTTGAAGTGTAGCCGTTTCCAAGGTAGGGACGCGGCCACGCCGCGTCCGCCCTTTCGGACGTTTCGTGGAAACGTCCCCACCTTCCAACGGCTACAGAAAAGGTGGAACCGCTCTAGCGGCCGAGCGCGGCCTTGGCGAGGGCCGAGCCGGCGTTCCACGCCTGCCCGACCTTTTCGCCCATGGCGTAGTAGCCGTGGCGGAACTGGTCGAAGGCGATGGCGTCCAGCTTCGCGGGATCGACCTTGCCCTGAGCGTCAAGGACGCGCTCCTCGGCGAGGGTGTTGACGATCGTGCCCACGACGGCGAAGAGCGTCTTCGTTTCGGCGATCTCCGCCAGCGTGCATTCCATCGCGACGGGGAACTCCTCGAGGACGGGCGCGTTCACGCGCGAGGACTTCGCCGCGTGGAGGCCGGAGCGGGCGAACTTGTCCGCGACCTGGTTGCCCGAGACGATGCCGACGTAGTCCGCCTCGGCCATGTGCGCGCGGTCCGCGAGCGCGACGGTGAAGGCGCCCGTTTCGCGGATGGCCTTCGTGGTGGCGTGGTCGGCGTCGAGGAAGAGGGCGATCTTGTCCGTGTCGCAGATCTGCCCCCACGCGGCGTTCATGGTCTGGATCGTCCCGGCCTTGTCGTAGGCGGCGATGACGAGGACGGGCATGGGG
>CAMOCC010000184.1 GCA_946610035.1 uncultured Verrucomicrobiota bacterium | reverse complement strand
TGACGCTAATTCCCCAGGCGCGTCAGAACACATCGCTGTGGGTTCCGGTGCGGGTCATGGAAAGGACCAACGTCGACTCGGATTTGAAGTATATGAGAACCCAGCCACGCTTCTTGAGGCGTTTGTAATCCTTCTTGAAGCGTGAAGTGTACTTGACGTCGTACATCACGACTCAAGGCTCCTGACGAGGTCTTCGCGTGAGGAGAATGACGGCACGGAGGGATCATCCGCGATTCTCTCGGCTTCCCGCATCGCCGCGATGGTAGCACGGTTGGTGATTCCACGGGAGATGGTGAAGGGTATTGACTGCATCCTGACGGCCTGCCGCAGGAAGATGTTGAACGCCGTCGAGATTGACATCCCTAGGTCTTCAAACAACTTTTCGGCCTCGGCCTTGATGCCGGAGTCGATTCTGATGGTCAGATTAGTCGTAGTCATGTTCTTTCTCCAATTGAAACACGGGTATTGTACCATGTTATGGTGCGCAAATCAAGTGCGAATGATGTGCAATCGTTATGGGTTTGCGGGCGGTTTTCGTGTCGCGCGCAGCGCCAATACTACTCGCGCGGAAAAGCGCGAAAAGGCGGGGAAGGGCGCACTGAGACGCGCGGGGGTGTCGAAGGCCGCGGGAAGGGGTGGCGAGGTGCGGGCGAAGGAGGGTTGCGGCACTAATCCCGTTTTGTGCTGGGCTGGTTTGCCTGACTTTCTCCAAACAGAAGGGGTGGAAAATGGTATAATAACGGCAGAAGGCGTTTCAGCAGATGTTGATGATCGGCAAAGTTATATCCGGCGGGCAGACCGGGGCGGACAGAGGCGCGCGGTCGCGCGCCTCAGCGTCTCTGCGCGAGGATACCCACACTGCAACCTCAATCGCCAATATATGTTTTTGAACATGAAGTCCAGAGCAAATATCCTCCTGAAGGCAGCTCTGATCGCCGTGGTCGCGGCGGCGGTGATGTGCTTGCGCGCGGACGATTCGGGCTACACGACGAACTGCTACGAGGTCGTGGCGGGCGATGTTCCGCACATCCGCTGCACTGAGGACGCCGCGCTCGACTTTACCGTCCAGAGCTTCGGAACCAACGGATGGCGCATAGCGGCCGCCACTGCGGGCGGCTGGTGCGATGTCGAGATCGGCGTTGTGGGGGCTCTTCTTCGCTATGCGTACACGACGAACAAGAGCACGGTGACGGGAACAGGAGAAGTCTTCCGGTTCATGTTCAGGTCATGGGGTTGGGATGCTTGCGACGACCACTACGTCAGGAGCATGGGATGGATGACGCTTGCCGTCGTCGGCGACAATCTGACCATCCTCGCGGGGGAGTTCACGACCCAGTCCGGCGTGTCCCTCGTCGGAAGAGGCGATCCGACAGTGCCCGACCTGCCGACAGAGGGTGTAATCTGGAAGTGCGACTTCAACGGATGTCCCGAATATGGCATGATAACAAACGATGTGGATATCGGGCGGCATGCCTCATGGATGAGTTCCCGCTCGTGCGCGGAATTCAGCCCCGACCCGTTCTGGGGGCGTGCTTGTGCAGACGTCGGCATGGTCCAAGGCGACCGCCTGTCGTTTTTCGTAAACGAAAAGTCGGACGGAAACGCAGTCGTGCCAGTCGTTCCCGCGAAGTGGGAGGTGCTGTCCTCCTCGTTCGCGTTCAACCAGCTCACTCCTTGCGAACCTGAAGAGCCGCTGTATGCCGATGAGACAAAATTTCCGACGCATAGGTTGCTCTATGTAATGGGAAGCGTGGCGAACATCGACGACAAGTTCGCTCTGCGGTACTGCGGTGTGTACGATGAATGGTATGAGGACATAGTGGACAGTCGTTGGGAGCTCAACGCCGGATTTCCCGACCCCGCCAGCGGAGAGCTGACAACGCGAACCGTCGTACTTGTTTCGTCGGATGCGCTGAGGTCGCTTCCGGACGCCACCAACCGCTGGACGGCGGTCGAGATAGAGGCAATCAACGACGGCTCTCCCTTGGGGCTTGCGTACAGAATATACATCGACGGCATCCTTGCATGTAGCGCGGAGGATGGATCAACCGTGTTTAGGGCGCGGCCGGAGGCAGCTTCTGACAGGAACGCCGTCTCCGCCCTGTGCTTTGGCGGGAGCCTGGGCTTGGACGACATAGTATTCCGGCGCAAGACGATTGAACCGCTGGCGGGCGTTAGCATTGAGCCCGCTGTCCAGTTTACGGATGACGAGCTCTCGAACCTCGCCGGGATAATCGGTCTCGACCGCCTGCGCGGGGTGGACAGCGTCACGCTTAGTGAATGGGACGCTCAGTCCGTCGGCGCGCCGAAGTTGTGCGTTCAGCTCGGATTGTCGCCGTTTGCCATGAATACAAGTGGCACGCAACTCCAACTCGGCTTCAAGAACCCCACGGTTGTGGCGGCGGGGATCGATCCTGTTGCCCACACTGTCACGGGGCGTGTCGTCCCAGCGGCTGGAACGCGTATAGTGCAACCACCTATGCCATATATGTTCGGTATCAAGCATTACTTGGACTTTGGAACGCCATACGCGCACGCCGAGGATTATGGCGGCTCAATTTACCAGAACCACGACGGGTGGCGGCTCGACATATCGGATTACGCCGCCTCGAACGGCGTGTTCAGGATTACCTACGATCCAAAGTTCGCGGATGATGGTTCGGCGTTCTTCTCGCTCTCGATCAAGGACTTCCGTTACTGATCCTTCGCCGGGTTTGCCGCCGTTTTCCAATGGACGGCGAATGTAGTTTTATGGTACTATATCTTTGCTCTCCGGAATTGAACTCCGTGGCGACGGAGGTACGAACGGGAGCC
>CAMOCC010000183.1 GCA_946610035.1 uncultured Verrucomicrobiota bacterium | reverse complement strand
TCCAGCTGCGACTGGATATAGGCGCGGTCCTCTGCGGAAAACTTGCGGAGGACCGTAGATTATATACCAAATACAGCGCCGTTCCGCCGCTGTATTTGGTATAATATGCGTCATGATGAACGTCTATAACTCGCTGACGAGAAGGGTCGAGGAACTGAAGCCGCTCGAGGGGAACGAAATCCGCCTCTATACGTGCGGCCCGACCGTCTACAATTTCGCGCATATCGGGAACTTCCGCGCGTACGCTTTCGAGGACATACTCCGCCGCGTCGTCCAGTTCAACGGGATGAAGATCCGCCAGGTGATGAACTTGACGGACGTCGACGACAAGACGATCCGCGGCGCAAATGCCGCGGGCGTAGCGCTCACGGACTACACGAAGACGTACAAGGACGCGTTCTTCGCGGATTTGAAGAAGCTCAACATCCAGCCTGCCGAGGTCTATCCCGCGGCGACCGACCACATCCCCGAGATGATCGCGCTCGTACAGAAGCTGATGGACAAGGGCGTCGCCTACCAGAGCGAGGACGGCTCGGTCTACTTCAAGGTCCGCGAGTTCCCGGGCTACGGCAAGCTCGCGCACATCGACTTCGACAACCAGCGCACGGGCCTCAGGTGCGCGGCGGACGAATACGACAAGGAGAACGTCGGCGACTTCGCGCTCTGGAAGGCGTGGGAGGAGTCCGACGGGCCCGTCGGCTGGGATTCCCCGTGGGGACGCGGCCGCCCCGGCTGGCACATCGAGTGCTCCGCGATGTCGATGAAGTACCTGGGCGAGACGTTCGACCTGCATACCGGCGGCATAGACAACCTCTTCCCGCACCACGAGAACGAAATCGCCCAGGCCGAGGCCGCGACAGGCAAGGAGTTCGTCAGGACTTGGATGCACTGCGCGCACCTTCGCGTCAACGGCGAGAAGATGTCGAAGTCGGCGGGCAACTTCTTTACGCTCCGCGACCTCCTCGAAAAGGGATATACCGGGCGCGAGATACGGTACGTCCTCATCAACGCCCACTACCGCACGGGCCTCAACTTCGCGTTTGACGCGCTCGAGGACGCGAGGAAGTCGCTCAGCCGCATTGACGCATGCGTCGACCGCTTGGCTCGAGTCGCGAAAACATCCTCCTCGGGAGATTCCGCTTCGCGCCTCCCTCGCTCGGAGTTTTCCGCGCCTCTCGCCAAGTTCACCGAAGCCGTCAATGACGATCTCAACATCCCGAAGGCCTTTGCCTCGCTCTTTGAGCTTGTGAGGATGTGCAACGGAATGGAAATGGACGCCGAAGCCGCGAACGAGGCCTTAGGCGTGTTCAAGCGCATGGACGAAGTGCTTGGAGTCATCTTCTTCGAAAACGAGAAGAAGGAAGTCGAGGTTCCCGCCGAAGTCCAGTCGCTTCTCGACCAGCGCGCCGAGGCGAGGAAGGCGAAGAACTGGGCGGAGTCCGACCGGCTCCGCGACGAAATCGCCGCGCTTGGCTGGGCGGTAAAGGACTCCCGTGATGGTCAGAGCGTCGCGAAGAAGGGCTGAAAGTCCGGAGTTTAAAGTTTAATGTCTGAAGTGCGGGCGCATGGCTAAGCGGATAATCATCTTGGGCGCGACGGGGTCGATCGGCATGAATGCCGTAGACGTCGTGCGCTCGCATCCAGACGAATTCTCCGTCGTCGCAGTTGCCGCGCACCGTTCGAGGGAGAAGTGCGAGGAACTTGCCCGCGTGCTTGGCGCGAAGGCGTATTGCGGCGAAGACGCCGCGGTTCGCGCAGTCGAAGGGAACGACGCCGACATCTGCCTCGTCGCGACCGTCGGGATGTCGGGCCTCAAGCCGACGCTTGCCGCGATCGAGAAGGGAATGGACGTCGCGCTCGCCACGAAGGAAGTGATGGTGATGGCGGGCGAGTTCGTCACGCGCCGCGCGAAGGAAAGGGGCGTACGGCTTCTTCCTGTCGACAGCGAGCATTCGGCGCTTTTCCAGTGCATGCAGGGCTCTCCGCGCGAATCGGTGGAACGGCTTGTGCTGACGGCGAGCGGCGGTCCATTCCTCGACGAGCCGGCCGACCTTTCGTCTGTTGCGGTTGAACAGGCGCTCAACCATCCGCGCTGGAAGATGGGCCCCAAGGTCACGATCGACAGCTCCACGATGATGAACAAGGGCTTCGAGATACTTGAGGCGAGGTGGCTTTTCGACATTCCCGTTGGCAAGATCGACGTCGTGGTGCATCCCGAGTCGATAGTGCATTCCCTCGTCACTTTCTCGGACGGCGCGACGCTTGCGCAGCTCTCGCCGCCCGACATGCGCGTCGCGATACAGTACGCGCTCACGTGGCCGAACCGCCTTCCGAGCGAACGCGCCGCGCTCGACCTTGCGAAGCTCGGCTCCCTTACCTTCCGCGCGCCGGACCCGGTGCGCTTCCCGTGCCTGCGGCTCGTAAAGGAGGCGTGCGATCGCGGCGGATGCGCCGCGGCTGTGCTTGCTGCCGCTGACGAATGGGCGGTAGATGCTTTCTTGAACGGCAAAATCAAATACACGGACATAGCGAAGACGGTAGAGGAATGCCTTGGGAATGCGCCCGACATCCCCTGTGACTCGCTTGACGCCGTGTGGGAGGCTAACGACTGGACATGGAAATACTTGTCACGATAGGGTATATTGCGATCTGCATCGTGTTCTTCTCGCTTGCGATCGCGATTCACGAGTTCGGGCACTTCATCGTCGCGCTTAAGCTGGGGCTCAAGGTCGATCGCTTCTCGATTGGCTTTGGCCCCGCGATATGGAAGAAGACGTGGCGCGGCGTGGAGTACAGGATCAGCTGGATTCCGCTCGGCGGCTACGTGATGATCCCCGATGTGGACCCTGAGGGGA
>CAMOCC010000182.1 GCA_946610035.1 uncultured Verrucomicrobiota bacterium | reverse complement strand
CGCAAAGGGGGGCGGCGAACTCCAGTTCGCCGGGTTCGGCGTGTTGAGCATAGGGGCGCGTCACATTCTGGTTGGCCGGTGGTTGCCTTTGCGTTCCGGATGCAACACGGCCTCCGGTCCGCGATTTCCTTTGCTGGAATTACCCTCTATTCCCCGAAAGCGGGGATTTTCTTACGGATGTGCAAATTTTTTTTCGCGCCGCCGCGCACGAGGGCGCGGAGGGCGGCTTCGACGCGGCGGTGGCGCGGCCGGAGGCCGCACCACCCAGTTCCGCGGGCAGGATGCCCGCGCTCCCAGGGCAGCCCGCGCTCCCAAGGCGACGCTTGGCTACAGGAACTGCGATTCGTCCATCGTTTCGTTGGCCTGGACGCCGTTTTCCTCCCAATAGCCGCGAGGTTCGTATTCCTCCGGCGTTTCGGCTGAGGTTGTCTCCGATGGCCTGACATCCGTTGACGGCGTTTCCGCTGCCGCCGCATGCGAGGCGGCCAATTCGGCCTCGGCGGTGGCGATCCAGCGCTCAAGAGTCGCCCGCGCGGGGATAGCGGCGTCGAATGCCCGTTCCGGCACGGCGATGACGGCCATGTAATGCTCCGGCGCTTCGCATTTTTCCAGAATTGTCTCGCACCCTTTGAGCGAAATGGCGGACGCCCCGCTTTCGGAGGCCAGCCGCCATGCGGCGGCGCGCAGTTCCGGCGATGCGCCATCGGGCCACCGTGCGCGCGATTTCGCCATGTCGGCGATTTTGCCGAATGCGAGCAGCCGCGCCTTGCCGAACCCGACGGAGTCTCCGCCGCGCTTCGAGATGGCGCGGCCGACGCCGAAGACATAGCCGCCAACCGCGACGCATCGGTTGGTGGCGATCTCGGACGCGTGCGCCTTGAAGGTCTCCGCCGCCGTGACGGCGGAGACCGTTTGCGCGAGTGCCGCGAACGCCGCCAGCGCGGCGGCGAACTTAAAACGCATCTTCATCGGCGTCGGCGCCCTGCCCTTGGAGCGAGCCGTTCGGATTGGCGACGGGCTGCGGCGCGCCGTATCCACGAGCGCCCGCCGCGGCGGCGTCCATCGCGCGCTTCATCGACTGCGCACGAGCGGCCGATTCCGGACTCCACGCGCAGACGGTGCCATACACCATGCGCCCCGAAAGCGGGTGCTTGCACTCCCAGTTCTTGATGGTCGAAATGCCGGAGATATTCATTTCATCGGCCTTGGCCTTTACCCGCTGAGTATATGACGAGGCATCCTTATAGTCTGGCGCCGCATTTTCAAACTGTTCAAAACTTTCAGCCGCATTCATGTCCTCATCTGTCATCACGGTCTCCCCGGCAAATTCGAGGATTGCCGCCTGTGCTTGAAGCCGAGCCTTGTTGTATGCGGCTTGCGCACTGGACGGGGAGTCCGTACGTGCCCCGGACTGGCCGAAGGCGACAAGCACGAGGTTGCCGTTTTCGTCAATCTTCTGCTGGACGCCGAATGTGGAGAGAAGAACCTTTTTATCCGACGGAATCTGCTCCTTCACCGGGCGTTTGCCGACACCTCCCGGGAGCCTTCCGCCACGAGAAATCGAGAGCGCCATGGACTGGAGCTTTTCGCTCCAGATAGCGACGACGGCAATTTGACCTTGCTGGCCGGACGGGACGCACTCAAACGAGCATGCGACTTGCATTCCCGTGATTTCAGCGCGAGATCCGGCCGAAACGGCCTTGCTGAACGTCTCCGACGATAGCAATTTTTTTGCGGCGCGTTCGCGTGCCTCGCGGTCGGCCTTGTCTGGATCAAGACCTTCGGCGCGGAGGGCGGCATCCAGTTTTGCGTTGGCAAGCAGTTTGATTTTGGAAACCATGCCCATGTCGGAAGGTTCGCCATCAACGGATGCGGACACTGCGGAATCCGGCGGCTCGACAAGCGCTTTTTCCGTTTCAGAGCGAATCCAGACCCCAAGATAATTGGCCATTGTCTTCTTGGCGTCCAGCATGGCCTTGTTGTAGGCGTTCACGCGGGAATCCGCATAGCTTCGGCTGTCGAGAGGGGCCAGAATGGTGCCGAATCCAACGGCCACGTAGAAGCGGGATCCGTCCTTCTTCGTGTTTTCGCCTTTGTTCCAGCCTCTAGAGGCGAGATAGTCGTCTACGACATCATTTGCAGTCTTCTGTTCGACGGCGGCCTCGTTGCCGACGGCGTCTTCTGGGGAGGAAGGGGCGGGTTCCTGCGCTCTCGCGGCGCAGGTGAAAGTTGCGGCAGCGAGCGCCGCGAGAAACGTGCGTGTGTTTTTCATGTTGTTTGTTTTTTGGTTGGACGGTTGAAGATGGAAAGGGTGAAAGCGAGGCCGTCACCACGAGAAAGAAATCGAATTGGCGTCGTTGCCGATCTGGCGGGGCTTGAACGGAACGTTCTCGCCCTCCATGGCGTCGGCTAGGTATTTACGGACGTCGTCGATGCCGGTGGTGCAACGGAACGTGACGGTCGCCACTCCACGGATGGCATCGGTCTCGATCTTCGGCGCGGTGCAGCCTGGGACCTTCCCGACGGCGGCGGCGATTCCTTCGAGAGATTCTGCATATACGTCGGAATAGTTGTCGAACACCAGCCGCGCATCGCGTCCGGAGGCAACCATGCCGCGGACCATTTCGTCTAGTTTCCCATGGATCGTGCCGTGGATCTCCTCCATGGCCTTTTCGGCGGAAAGCCGGCGACGGCGAACGTCGTCGCCGGTAAACGAGACGGACTTTCTCGGGTTGTTCTGCGCCGTCAGCATTTCGCGGCCCGTGGCGAGGTCGAGGATGCGGATGGAAAGAACGCAGCGGGTGCCGTCGCTTCCGTTTGCCGGATGAGTCACACTCTGGAACGAGCCGTGGCAGG
>CAMOCC010000181.1 GCA_946610035.1 uncultured Verrucomicrobiota bacterium | reverse complement strand
ATTGGGAAACCCTTCTCCGCAACGGCATGCACCGCCGCGTCGAACGCCTTCGTGTGAACGGAAAACACTATCGCCCCCGTGGCTCCGGAATCAGGAAGCGCCGCGATCTCAGCAAGCAGCGCCCGCATGTCGCCGCCAGCGTCCTTGAGTTCAAGCTCCGCTCCGATCTTCTGCGCCTCGCGCCTCGCACCGCTCGCCGCCTTGATCGCGGTGTCCCACATCAGGTTGCCGGCGATAAAGCGCCAGCGGCGCGTTACGCGCTCTTCGCTCCTAACGAACACGCCGACGCCGGCACGGCGCTCGGCAAGTCCAGCCGCGACAAGTTCGTTCACGGCCTTTCGCGCAGTCATACGGCTGACGTCGCATTCCTCGGCTATCGCCACCTCCGTACCAAGCGAATCGCCCGGCTTCAAAGAGGCGACCCTCTCCCGCAGGAGATTCGCTATCCGCGCGCTCGGCGCAACCCATTTCTGTTTCTTATCCGCCTTCACGCGGACAAGAGTATCATAAATCAGTGCCGCCCGTCAACAGGAATTTATACATGTATAAATCTCTTTGTTCAACTGCATTCACGGACGGGAAACAACCTGTCCTTCCGCGACAAGAACGCCGCGGAGCTTCGCGTACTCGAGATCCTGCGCGGCGCAGCCGGCGTCTATCGAAAGCGCAGCCGCGGCACCTGCGACCTGCCCGAGCGCGAAGAACACCGGCTCCATGCGGATAGAACCGAACGCCATGTGCGACGCGGAGACGCACACGGGGACGAACAGGTTCTCGCAGTCGGCCTTCTTCGGCACGATCACGCCGTAGTCGAGCGGATACGGCTTCCCGCCGGCGCGCCAGTCCTCGATGTTGCCCTCGTTGCGCACGAATCCGTCTTTCCCGACATAGCGGCGCACATGGTGCGAATCCATGCCGTACGCCGCCATCGCGACAGGCCTGGAGGTCGTGCGCTCCCTGAGGACGTCGTGCTCGGTCGCCACGTAGTCGCCGACCATGCGGCGCGCTTCGCGGACATAGAGCTGCGTCTGCCAGCCGAGGCCCGGACCGTCCGCAAACTCGTCCCTGCAGGTGCCCCACTTGGCGACGCGGCCGCGTATCGGCTCCGGGACGCGCGGATTGTTGGCAAGCGTCCACATGAGCCCCATCTGGTAGTCGAGATGCGCCTTGAAGATCTTGGCGCGCTCCTCGTAGGATGCCTCAGGCCAGGCGTAGTTCTGGCCGATGAAGTCTGTGGAAAAGCCAGTGCGGTTGTTCGTGTCGGTCTTGCGGTTGGGCATACGGGAATTGATCCACGGCATGAACTCCCAGAACTTGGCGGCCTTCTTCGTGAACGTCTCGGGATCTATCGCCTCGAGGTTTCTGAGGAGAAGCTCGTAGTTGAGCGGATTGTATCCCTCGGGCTTCACGAACGGAATGCGGTTGGCGGGATCGTCGGTGAGGCACATGCGGAAGCAGTACGCCTGGACGCGCCTGTCGCCCGCGCCTTCCGGTTCGTCCGTGTCGGGCTCTACATACGGAAGGAGCCCAGAGCCGGGATCCCCGGCCTTGACGTAGGGCGACACGCCTTTGTTGAACTGGTGGTTCTTCGAAAGCGCCCTCTCGACGCCGCTGATCGTCTCGCCGTAGACGGAATTCGCCTCGCGTCCTACGGTGTAGCTCACGCCCGCAGCCGCCATGAGATCGCCTTCGTATGTCGCGTCGACGAACATCTTTCCGCGCAGAACCTTCCCCGAGAGCATCCGGATCGAGACGATTCGTCCATTTTCCTTCGCGACGCCTTTCTCGCGGTCGAGGAATTCGCCGCGGAGTATCTTGAGACTGTTCTCGCGCTCCCAGCGCTCCAGAATCGCAAGCGCGGCGGAAGGCTCGAACGTCCACATCGAATCCTCGCCAAGGGAGCCTGCGCACTGACCGTCAGGCACATAGTCGGAACGCTTCTCGTATTTCCAGTGGGAGGGATCCTTATACCAGTCGGCGACGTCTCTGTAGAACTTGAGGGCAAGCCCGCCGAACGCATCCTTGTTGCCGATGTCAGTCTGGCCGAGTCCGCCCGTAGTGAGCCCGCCGATGCGCTTCTCCGGGCAGGCGATCACGGCGGACTTGCCGTGGCGCTGCGCCTCGATCGCGGCGGTGAGCGCCGCGGGCGACGAACCGTAGATCACGACATCCGCCGCCTCGTCTGCGTGCGCGACCATCGCGGCAAGCGCGATGCATTGAATGATATATGCCAGCTTCATCTCAGTATCCTCCTCTTGTCCATCTTTTCATCTTGCAGATTACAAAAGCCGCATTGCCAACGCCGCAGCCGCAAGAACCGCTGCAGGCGTCAGAGCGCAAAGGCGCGGCCACCACGCCGACGATGGCGAGCGAGAGGGCGAGCGCGGGTTTTGCGCGGTCTTCATGCAGTGCATTATACCATTTTCGCCGCGTTTCGTGCTGGATTCTGAAGCTGATTTCTGCGCTTCGTCTTGCCTTGTCTGCAGCTCGCGGCTGCGTCGCATAGACTCGGACTCGTAGTATTCGACCGTATCACATCGATCGTATCACAAGTGACCCTCACTTGCCGTCACCGCCTTGCCACCCCTCCTCGGGGACAGACCCCACGAAAGCCCCTATTTTATTGGTCGTCATCGCCCCTCCTCCTTTCACGCCGCCCTTTCCGCCGCCTTCGCGAGCCTCCAGCCGTGCGTCGCGTAGCCAAACTCCCCCACCTCCCTTGCCGTGACGCTCCGCGACCGGAACCGGTCACCCAGCGCAAACGCCGTTGCCGTCACGAACGCAATGCTCCCGAATATCTTCCCCGCCCCTATCTGCGCCACCCTCCTCATCAACCGCCCGTCGGGGACAGACCCCG
>CAMOCC010000180.1 GCA_946610035.1 uncultured Verrucomicrobiota bacterium | reverse complement strand
TATAAAATCACGTCTGTTCATCCCAACTTGTACCCGTCGCGATATTTGTAGTGCAGTAGCGCGTTCGCCTCGGCGCAGTTCGTGAACCGCTCGGTGTCGGCGTCCCATTCGAGGCGGCGTCCGAGCTTGTAGGCGATGTTTGCGAGATGGGCGAAGCACGTCGAGCGGTGACCCTCTTCGAGCGGACAGAGCACTACGGGATTGCGGTCGACGCAGCGGTCGACGAAGTCGTTGATTACGTTCCTGGTCGCCGACTCGGCCGAACCGTCATCGAGAAGCGCCTCCTGGAACACATACGACTTTGGCTCGAATGGATTGGCGGGGTTGTTGAACTCCTTCCCCTTCGACGGAAGTATCCGCCAGCCCTTTTGGTCCGCGAAGACGGTCGCGTCCCCCGATGCGAGCTCGAGCTCTCCCTCCTTGATCGGATTGGAACGTCCGCCCTCGAAGACGTTGAACTCCATCGCCTTCCCGCTCGCGAACTCGAAGATGCAGAACATCGTGTCGGGGATCGTCGCGTCGGAGCGGTCGCCGGTGTAGTACTTGCCGCCGACGGCCGTGATCGCGGAGGGCGCCTTTTCGTCCATCATCCAACGCATCGCGTCGAGGTAGTGGACGCCCCAGTTGCCGACCTGGCTCGAGAAGTCGACCTGCCAGCGGAAATAGTACGGCGCGATCGTGTACTTGTAGGGGCGGTACGCGCGCGGTCCGAGCCAGGCGTCCCAGTCCATGCCCTTCGGCGGATCGCACGGCGGGCACTTGCCGATTCCGTTCGGGAAGATGTTCGAAACACGCGCCGCGCGGCCCGTGCGGAACGTCCCGTATCTGCCGGTCGAAAGCTCCTTCTTGAGCTCGCGGTATGCGTCGTTTCCGCGGCGGTTGAGCCCAACGGCGACGATCTGCCGCGAGTTCTTCTGGGCATTAACCATCGCGCGTCCCTCGGCAACAGTCGCCGTGAGGGGCTTCTCGCAATAGACGTCCTTGCCAGCCTTTATCGCGTCGATTGTCTGGATCGCATGCCAGTGGTCTGGCGTCGCAATGCAGACGGCGTCAACATTGGGATCCGCGAGAAGCGCCCTGTAGTCCTTGTAGAGCTTGCACGTCCCCGCCTTGATGCGCTCGGCGAGCTCGACTTCCTGCTTCTTCAAGGAGCCGTCCTTGTTGCGGAAATTGGGAAGACGCCCCTTAAGCCCCCATTCGAGGAACTTCGGATCAAACGCGGAATCGTCGCGCTTCAGGTACGGCTCGTAGATGTCGGCAAGCGCAGTCACCTCGACGAACGGGTTCTTCATGAAGATGTGGAGAAGCTGCGTACCGCGGTTCCCTACGCCGATGAACCCCATGCGCACCCTGGCCTTGGAGCCCTGCGCCCTCAGGATGTTCGGCACTGCCATCGCACCCGCCGCCATCGCACCTGCCTTTATGAACTCTCTTCTTTCCATTTTCAGTTTCCTTTCTTTAAACTTTAATGATCTCAACGCAGAGACGCAAAGTCGCAGAGTGCGCAGAGTTTTTCAAGGACGACAACTTCTCTGCGTCTCCGCGCCTCTGCGTTAAAAAACCTTAAACCTTCTCATACATCTTTTCGTACCTCGGCATCGGCTCGAGGATCCCGCCCGACTTCGCGTAGTAGTCTGCGTCGCACTCGAAGACGCCCTTCTCGGTGCGTGTCCAGTGCGCGTCCGGATAGGCGAGGTCCTTGCGCATCGTCTCCCAGTTGCGGAAGTTCATGTGCCCGTTCGTCTCGACAAGGCCAAGGTCGCCGATTCCAGGGAAAGCGGGAAGACGCGCCGCGACGGCCTTGTTCCACTCGACCATAGCAGGGCAGACGGTGAGGTCCGCGCAGAAGCACGGAATGCCCTTCTCATATGCCGCCTGCGCGATTTTCATCGACATCGACATCGTCTTCGCAATCGGCTTCAGGGCCATCGCGCGATAGCCCATCTTGATGCGCTCCAGAGCGTCCTTCACCGTATGCGCCGACTCGTCCGCCGCGAGGCGGAGCGGAATGTCGTTTACGTCGATGTCGGCATATTCGTCAAACGGCTCCTCGATGATCGCGACCTGGTCGTACGCGCCGATCTTCTTCAAGTGGTCGACGAACTTGAGGAACGTCTCCTTCTTCTCGTAGCGTCCGTTCGCGTCGAAGTAGTAAGGGAGCTTCCCCGACTTCGTGTAGGGCGTGCGGCAGTCCTTGAGGACTGCGTGTATCTCGGAGACGCGGGCCATGTCTTTTGCAAGCATCTCGTCCTGTGTCCCTGGCTGCCCTATCTTGATCTTCATGAAGAAGTAGCCCGAGTCGACCGCCTCCTTGATCTCCGCGACCGGCACCTTGTAGGAGAAGAGCGGAATCGACGCGCACTTCGCGTGATGCGCGGCGAGCGCGGGGCGATAGGCGCCGGGGATCATCTCGTCGAACGAGGTGAGGCCGTTTTCTCGGGCGAAGAGGACCCACACGGCGTTGTCTACCGCGACGAGCGCGTTCAAGGCGTAAGTCGCGCGAAGGTCGGGATTCGCCGAAACTTTCTTGCCGTACTCCCACACTTGCGGCCATAGCCAGTCGTTGAGCTCTACAGGGGAGGCAAATGTCTTGCCGACGAGTAGCTTAAGCGCATACTGCGTCATCGAGAACATGATCGCGTTGCCGCCCGCCTCGGAATTGGACGCAAACACCTTCGCATCGGACCAAAGGCAGCTCTGCGTGCCAAGCCCGATGCCGTGCTTCCCCGAAGTCGACTTTACGAAAGCGGAGACGATCCACTCCTCGGTCAGATACCCGCCCTTGAAGCCAAACGGCCTCACCATCGGCTCGCGCTCGAAACCGCAACTCGTCTTCGCGATCGTAATCGCCTTCATCGGCGC
>CAMOCC010000179.1 GCA_946610035.1 uncultured Verrucomicrobiota bacterium | reverse complement strand
TACACCTTCAAGTTCGCCGAGGTGATCATGCTGGAGGGCGAGGCGACTGTCGAGAAGCTGGAGTTGCGGACCTACAGAAATCCGAACGCGACGCGTGGGTGTGCGCTGAAGGATCCGGCGGACCGCAAGATATTCGAGGCGGCCCGCGAGACCTTTGCGCAGAACGCAGTAGACGTGTTCACGGACTGTCCGAGTCGCGAGCGTGCGGGCTGGCTTTGCGACAGTTACTTCACCGGCCCTGCTGAGCATTTCTTTACGGGGAAGAACGAGATCGAGCGGACGTTCCTGCGCAACTTCGCGCTTGCCGAGGAGTTCCCTCATCTTCCCGAGGGGATGGTGCCGATGTGCTATCCGGGCGACCACATAAACAAGAACTACATACCGAACTGGTCGATGTGGTTCATCCTCGAGCTTGCGAACTATTTCGACCGGACTGGCGATCGCGAAACCGTCGACCTGCTTCGTCCGCGCGTGGAGGGGCTGCTCAAGTTCTACGCGCAGTACCTGAACGCCGATGGAGCGCTTGAGAACCTGCCGGCATGGGTGTTCGTGGAATGGAGCCACGCAAACGACACGAAGCTGGTCAAGGACGGGGTGAACTGGCCGTCGAACATGACGTATTCGGACGTCCTCTCCAAGGCGGCGCGGCTCTACAACAGATCTGAGCTTGCCGAGCAGTCGAAGAAGCTGAAGTCGCTCATCCGCGAACGCGCGTACGACGGCGTATGGTTCCGTGACAACGCGAAGCATCCCGACGTTACGGAGACGTGCCAGTACTATGCGTTCTTCCACGGCATAGCGACACCGAAGACGCATCCCGAGCTGTGGAAGAAGCTTACGGACGAATTCGGACCCGAGCGACAGGCCAAGGGGCTTCACAAGGATGTCTGGCCGTCGAACGCCTTCATAGGAAATCTTCTGCGGCTCATCGTATTGAGGAGCGAAGGCCACGGCGAGCAGATGGTCCGTGAGATCCGCGGATACTACCTCAAGATGGCGGAGACGACGGGCACGCTATGGGAACACGACCGTCCCGAGGCAAGCTGCAACCACGCCTTCGCCTCCTGTCTTGCGATTTTGCTCCAGGCCGATTCAGATTTATACGGTGGTATAGAATCTAATTTATACTTTGGTATAAATGACTAAACGATGCGTTTCATGATATAATTATCACAAACAAATAGTCGTTATACCAAGGAACTGTAAACATGACATCTATGCCGTTGCCGGGAATTGTCCGCTTTGCCATTCTTGCGGTTGCTTTCGCCCTTACCGTCCTGCCGACTTTCGCGCAGGCGGTTCTTCCCGGTTACCTCACAGATCCGTCTGTCATGAAAGGGGCTCTTGAGAAGGAGAAGGGCTACCAGCCTCCGGAGCGCTTGAAGTATCCATACATCTCGACATACTATGTGAAGCCGACGGTTGCGGCGGGCAAGAATGTAAGGGTCGGTTTTTTCGTGACAGACTTCGACTCCTCGAAGATCCGCTTCCTCGACGATTCGCACAGGTTCACCGCCTTCCTCGAGTATCGGCTGAAAGGCGGAGAGTCCAAGGTTCTTGCGCTCGAGAATCTGAAGAGCGGCGACGCCGAGTTCGATCTCGGCGCTCTTGGCATTGGCGAGTACGAGATGCGCATCTGGGCAAAGGACGCCAAGGGGCGCGAGTCGCACCGAGTCATACACGACTTCCGCGTCGTATCCGCCGCGGATCTTGAGATTCCCGCAGACAAGGTCTACCGGATGACGGAAGCGGACCTCGCGAAGTACGGCATCCGCAACGACGGCGACGTCGAGAAGATCGTCTATCTTGAGACGAACGGCACATCGAAGGTGGTGAAGGAGAAGCGCGGCGGCGTTCCGGGCTATACCGTCACGGTGCCGCTTGATCCGAAGACGGGGAAGCTTCCTTGGCAGGCGTGGAAGCAGGCGAAGGTCGCCTACGACGAGGGCTACGACAAGGCCGCCGCCGAGTCTGCAGCCGTTGCGACTACGGAAGGGCTCCAGAAGCTCCTGGACGAAAAGGCCGCGGCGGGCTTCCGCAGGCTCGAGATGCTGCCGGGCACCTACCGAATCACGTGGACCAATTCCGTGTTTGTCCCGAGCCACATGACGCTTGACCTCGGCAAGGCGACGTTGAAGCAGAACGGTTTCACGGGAGCGGGGTCTGTGTTGGTGCGCCTCGCGAGCGCGGTCGACGCGCATCTCGTCGGCGGGACGCTCGAGGGCGACTACTGGTCGCACGACTACGCGAACTCGCCGAACAACTCGGAGTGGCCCGCCGGCTTTGAGATCGGCGGCGACTCGTGGTACTGCTCGGTCGAGGGCGTGAAGGTCGTCGACATAACGGGCTACGGCGGGCAGAATGGAATCCGCGCCGACGCGAAGGGCGGACTGTCGTTTTTCTACGAGACTCTCCAGAAGTTCTCTGCGGGCGGCCTTGACGCCAGGACGGGCACCGTCGACGCGGAGGACAAGTTCCGCTTTACGACCGACTTCAAGTCTCTCGACAAAATCCTCGGGAAGGGCCTGCGCCGGCTCCAGGTCTCGAAGCACCTCGGCTACCAGGGGCGTGTGACGCGATCCTGGCAGATGACCGTTGCATGGTACGACGCGGAGAAAAAGTTCATCTCGGCCGAAACTTCCTGGCAGTACCGCGAGATGTGGATCCCCGACGGGGCGGCGTTCCTCCGGGTTTCGGTAGAGGACGAAAGCGCGGAGTCCGCCGCAAGCTCGTCGCTTTCGCTGACGGCCTTCCGCATCCCCGTCAACTGCATGGTGAAAAACTGTCGGTTCGAACACTGCCGCTGCGTCGGATATGCGGCCTCCGCCATGAAGAACATGCTTTTCGAGGGGAACTTCTTCACGCTGTCGGGCGAGAGCGCGGCGTGCTGCGCCTTCGA
>CAMOCC010000178.1 GCA_946610035.1 uncultured Verrucomicrobiota bacterium | reverse complement strand
GCGAGTTATCGGGCGTGATCGCATACCACACCTGGCTCGGCCTGTCGGATTCGGCAAGCCAGTCCCAGTTCGCTTCGGGAACTATACCGAGCGAGGCCATGAACGGCGCGAACCAGTAGTTAGCGGCGATTGAGTTGTCCGTCTCGCGAATAAATGGCTCCATCTTGCCGAAGGCGTAGACGCGCAGCCTCTCGACGTCGTTGGTGGCGACTTGGAACGCCCAGTTCGTGAAAGCGACGTATATCCAGTCCGTCGCCGCGCCGAACGCCTGCCAGTCGGACACGATGGTCGCGTCCTGTGGCGGCGCGAAGTCGAACTCCTCGTCCGTGCCGATGCGCGTCATCACGACGCCGCGCCGGAAGTCGTCGCCCGTCAGCGTCCGCGTCGTGTTCGTCGAGGTGATGGGCGTGAAGTCAGACCACTCGTCCACAACCGGCGCTGGATCGCCAAGGACGCCGCCAGCAATCGGACGGATCTCGCCCGCGACGCCGTGGCCGAGCGTGTTCGTGACCGCGCCGGGCGAACCCGCCTGCGGAAGCCCGCCAGGGCCGATCACCATCTGGATGTTGTTCGTGCCGCCGCCGTCTCCACCGCCATCGCCTCCGCCGTTGCCTCCTCCGTCGCCAGGCTTGACGCTTGCGTAGACCCACATCGACACGACAAACGCCGCAATCGCGATTCTCTTCCCCCACGGCTGGCGGCTGAACCTGCCCCATGCGTCCCTGAACGGATACACGCCCTTCTCGCGCATGCACACAAACGCAAGCGCGACAAGAGAAGCGCAAAGCCCCAACAGGAGAAAACCTGTCCAGATTCTCATCAGCATGACGTCACCTGAGCCTTATTGCGAATGATGCGTACTCGATGTCGCAGCGCACCCATTCCGAAGGGACACCCGCGCCGCGACGGGTCACGCGAACCATGTCCCACTCCTCGCGGAAGAGCCAGGCCGGAGGTGGTGTCGTCGCCAGCTCCGGGATCACCGCAACACCCCCGCAGGTGGCCATGAAACGCCTCGGCACTACAGACGAGTTGTTTTCCAAGTGAATGTCGCAAACGCCACAGAGAGCGTTTGTGGCGGCTTCTGATTCGATCCGCTCCCATGCAGGGACGTTCTCGATGAAGTATCGCCCACCCCGCCAGCCGTACATCGTCTCGATCTCCTCGATATCGAGAACACCGTTCGTGTTTACATCCCGGCCAAAAGCCACTTCAAGATCGTTTGTCGGCGTCCCGGCGAGCTGGATATGAAGGTCGACCTTCCATGTGTCGGTGCGACGCCCGTGCAGCACGATGTTGGTCGAAACCTCTGTGTCGGCAAAAATCGAAGTCGGAAATGCTGGCACAACTATACTCCTGCCCGCGAAAGCGGCAAAGCCCGCCGACATGAGGACGGCGAGCAACAAGGCCCTGATGGTTGCACTACGGAACGTCATGCGGATAGGATACCAATTTTCGCTCAATGTTGCAACGCGTCCGCGCACATGCGGGCGCATCAGCGCACCGCTCGCCACACAAACCGTGTGCCGGGATTTACCGCCCAAGTGTGCTGGGGCCAGCGGCCCATTTTCCGTACCCCCTTCTGTGCCCCCTTTTTGTGTTGTAAAAAGAAGTCAAACGGTGGAACTTCGGACAAGCCCCGCATTTATGACAACAGCAAGGAAACCATTGATTTTATTGGGTTTGGGCGAGAAAGAAATGGTCGGACCGACGAGATTTGAACTCGTGACCTTTTGCACCCCAAGCAAACGCGCTACCAGGCTGCGCTACGGTCCGACGGCATGCCAGACTAGATTGGTAGCGGGGGCTGGATTTGAACCAACGACCTTCAGGTTATGAGCCTGACGAGCTACCAGGCTGCTCCACCCCGCAATCTGGCGTCTTCCACTGGCGGGGCTGGCGGGAGTCGAACCCACAACCCTCAGATTCGTAGTCTGATGCTCTATCCAGTTGAGCTACAGCCCCAAATCGGAAAACAGGGTATAGTATACTATTTTCCTCGCCGGAATGCAAGGGGGTCAATTCACATCACCGGACTAAAGCCGCCGGCGAGCCGACGGAAGCGGAGAAGCGCCTCAAGGAAGTAGTAGTCGCCGTAGTCGAGCGGCGTGTCGATCTCGCCGCCGGCCGGCTTGTGCCCGACGCCATGCTTCAGGAGCCAGTCGCCGTTCTCGCCCGGCTTCGCGAAGTACGCGTCGGAGCAGAGCGAAAGGAGCTGCTTCACGGCGAACGCGCGGTACTTAGCGCCCTTCTCGCCCGGCACGAACGTCGACAGCTCCAGAAGCCCCGACGCCATGACCGACGCCGCGGAGGAGTCGCGCTCCTCGCCGGGCGCTCCGAAGTCCCAGTACGGGACGCCGTCGGCGGGCATGTTCGGATGGTTGATCGCGAAGTCGGAGACCTTCTGCGCGAACTCGAGATACGCGGGGTCCTTCGTCTCGCGGTACATCATCGTATAGCCGTAGATCGCCCAGCTCTGCCCGCGGCTCCACGCCGTCTCGCACGAGAGCCCCTGCCCGCGGCGGATTTCCTGCACCACTCCGCAGAAGCCCGGGCGCTGGTCGTAGTTGAGCACGTGGTACGTGCCGCCGTCGGCGCGGAAGTGGTGGGCAATCGTCTTCGTCGCGTGCGAACGCGCGATGTCGTCGAAGCGCTTCTCGCCGCCGTGTTTCGCCGCCCACTCGAGAAGCTCGAGGTTCATCATGTTGTCGGGGATCACGAGAAAGTCCCTTTTCTCGCCGATGCCACCCCAGCTCCTGATGAGCCCGAGATCGGGATTGAACCGCTTCGCGAGCGACGCCGCAGTCTCGAGAAGCAGCGCGTCGTACCTGTCGGTCCTAAGGAGCCGCCTCGCATTGCCGAACGAGCAGTACATGATGAAGCCGACGTCGTGGTTGTCCGAGACCTTCG
>CAMOCC010000177.1 GCA_946610035.1 uncultured Verrucomicrobiota bacterium | reverse complement strand
TGTTTACAGTGCTGAAGCGCATCTCATGCGACGTGAACTGACGAGTATAGGTTTACTCCAATCATTATAGCACATATTAGACCGCATTGTAAAGCATGCCGTTTACCTTGACACGTAGCGGCAAAAAGGATAGAATGTGCGCATGAATGTGAAAATGCAAATTCTCCCGCTCTTGGCGGCCGTGCTCGCCGCTTCGCTCCCGGTGTTCGACGCGCCCCTCCGCGCCGCGCCCGCAAGGTCCGCAAGGACCGCCGGCGGCAAACAGGGCGCCGCCAAGAAGAACGAACCGAGGACGAACGTCTCGTCCGACATCCTCTCCAGAGCCGCAAGGAAGGCGACGAACGCCACCTTCGCGCCGGAACGGACCTCTCCCGTGCAGAGGGGCGAGTTCCAGGTGGACCTCGTCGTCATCGCATTCCCGGACTGCTTCCCCCCCGAGTCGCCCGAAACCGTCCTGGAGTCCCTCTCCAAGGTCGACGGCGGCACGGTGACCGAATACTACAAGGACTACTCGCAGGGCATCACGTGGCCGGTCCTCGCCGTCTACCCCGCAGTCTACAACGCACCCGAGCCGCTGGGCTACTACTGCCGGTGGAACCAGCTCTCCAACCCGCTCGGATTCAAGGGCGAGGACGGGCACCTGCGCGCGGCCAAACTGCGCGCCGACGCGCTCAGGTTCGTCCAGTCCAAGGGCAGGCTCCAGAAGAAGGGTGTCTACACATGCTACGTGTACTGCACGACGCAGAACCCGGACGAGGCGCTGAGGGAGAAGCTGATACGTCCGCACTACGGGCCCAAGCCGACGCCGGACGAGATCGTACGGGGCGCCTACGACAAGATCGGGCTCTACAATCCGCCCATCCCGTGGGCGGACCCGCTGTGGCCGAACTCCATTCCGCAGGTGAAGTACCCTGCGGACGGCAGGACTCTCGTCCACGAACTCGGGCACTGCCTCGGCGCGCCAGACTTCTACCATGCGAGCGAGGAGCACGACGGACTCGAAGGCTCGCCGTGCCTTCCGTGGAGCTTCGGTCCGACCGGCCCCGCATACTGCCGCTACATCTACCACGCCTTCGTCCCCGCCGCCGCCTACCCGAGAATCGCCGAACCGGGCGAAGTGACGCTCGCGCCGCGCTCGACGACGTTCGCGGCGGACGCCGGCGCCTCCGCGCACCCGCTCGGCGTCTTCGTCCCGTCCAGCCACCCGAACTACCTCTTCTACCTTGAATACTGCCACAAGGAGCGCAGGCCCGTCGGCGACCCGTCCGCCCAGGGGCTCCTCGTCCACCTAATCAACGTCACGATGACGTCGCCGATGATGGGTCCCCCGGACATGTGCTACACCTACCGTGCGAACGACCCCGACTTCAAGGGCATCGGCGAGGGCGGGACATACCTCCGTCCGGGCGACTCGTTCGACGAGAAGAGCGACCCGGCGGCGGTCCTTCCAAACTTCCTCCCCGCCGGGATCGCAGTCTCGGACATCCGCGAGAACGACGACGGAACGTGCTCGTTCAAGCTTGCATTCCCACAGGCAAAGCTCACAAAGCAGGACCTTGACCACGCCCTCCTGCCGCAGACGGAGATGGTGGAGGTCGACGGTCTCCTCCCGACCTCCCTCCACGCCGAAATGAACGTGCGCTACCGCGGCGAACCGCTCCTCGAGGAGTACGGCTTCTGCTACGGGACGAAGAAGGACCCCTCCGAGAAGACGGGCAGCCTCTTCCCCCTCTACCACCGCGACCGCTACGACGCGCGCATAATCGACCTGAAGCCGGGGACCACCTACCACGTCCGCGCCTACGCGCGCAGTGCGTCCGGCATCCGCTACAGCGACGACGAAAAGGTCGTAAAACTCCCGCTTATGACCGAGGGACGCCCGACGGCGACGCTCTTCTCGCCTTCGGACCACCTGCTCTCCAACTGGTACATCCAGCAGTGGTACTTCGCCTCGCGGGACAACGTGTTCAACTCCGCGAACCCGCACTTCGCCTTCATGGCCCTCGCGAACTACTACAGGGCCCTCCCCGGCTCGGCCGCCAACGCCAAGGCGTCCGGACCCTTCGACATGAAGCGCGTGCATTCCAATCCGTCCGACACGCGCCCGAAGTTCCGGCTGGTGGAGACGGACAAGCTGCGCTTCGCGCTCATCGACACGCTGGCAAAGGCCGGGATCACGCAACCGGACTTCAAGAAGCCGGGCGGCAAGGACAGCGGGAAGAAGAAGCCCCAGCCGCCGAAGCGCGCCGCCGGACGCCCCGGCAAGGGCCCCTTCTACGGCGACAACACCGCGTGGGTCCAGAATGCGGCGTCCGTCCTCAAGGTGAAAAACCCGGAAAAGGTCTTCTTCTCCTGCAAGACGGAGGAGGAGATCGCGAATCTCGCGCCAGAGGTGAAGAAGTCGATACTCCTATCCGAGCCGGTGCTGGTCATAAGGGAGAACAAGCCAATGACGGACGAACTGTCCGTCCGCTGGCCGCTGGACGTCGCGATCATCGACGGACTCGGCCCCGACGACGACTCGTTCCACGTCGTCTTCCCCGGCGGCGCCGACCGCGGGCGCAAGGGCGCGGACGGGGTGGTGAAGCTCTCGTCGCTCCTCGAGCGCACTACGGACGCCATGATGCTCTTCTACCGCCCCGGCCCTCCCGGACCAATCCAGCGCAAATAAGGCAAAAAAAAGACCGCCTGACGGCGGTTGATGGTGCTCGGGGCGGGACTCGAACCCGCAAGGAGTTACCCATATGCACCTCAAGCATACGTGTCTGCCAATTTCACCACCCGAGCAGGTGATTGATTGGTGAATAGTATACTATATTTCCCTACGACGCGCAAGGGGGTAAATTTAACTTTTTTGCATAGGTGAGAAGACAGAGTGAATGCGACTGCCCGCGAAGCGGGGAGTCGCATTCACT
>CAMOCC010000176.1 GCA_946610035.1 uncultured Verrucomicrobiota bacterium | reverse complement strand
ATGAAGCGCCAGCTGCGGCAAGCCGTGGCTGGCGCCTTCATTTGGAATCCTTGGGCGTCGGCCCCCTCTTGGCTAGGGGGAGGGAAATATGATATACTATCTGCCGATTCGGGGTGCTGCCGGACATGGGGTCCGGATGCTGAGAGAAGACCCGTAGACTTGACCAGGGTAATGCCTGCGAAAGGAAAGACATGACACAGCTGCAAGCCGCCCGCAAGGGCATCGTGACCGAGGCGATGAAGTCCGTCGCCAAAGAGGAGAACGTACCCGTGGAGAAGGTCCTCGCCGCGGTTGCGGACGGGACTGCGGTCATACCGCTCAACATCCACCACAAGAACTGCCGTCCCGTCGGCGTAGGCCGCCTCTTCACGACGAAGATCAACGCCAACCTCGGGCGCAGCATGACGCACTCCGGGAAGGGCGACGAGCTGGAGAAGCTCGACATCGCGCTCAAGGCCGGGGCCGACTTCGTGATGGACCTCTCCGTCGGCGAAGGCGTGAAGGCCATCCGCCAGGGCATGCTCGACGCCTCCCCGCAGCCGCTCGGCACCGTCCCCGTCTACGAGACAATCTCGCGGCTGAAGGGCGACATCCCGCACATGGATCCCTTGCTCCTCATCGGAGTAATCCGCGAGCAGGCTGAGCAGGGCGTCGACTTCATGACGCTCCATGCGGGGCTTCTCCTCCGCCAGATACCGGACGCGATGAAGCGCAAGATGGGCATCGTGAGCCGAGGTGGGTCCATCATGGCCGAATGGATGATGGAGAACAACACCGAGAATCCGCTCTACACGCACTGGGACGAGGTGCTGGACATCCTCGTCGAGCACGACGTCACCGTGTCCCTCGGCGACGGGCTAAGGCCCGGATGCCTTGCGGACGCCTCTGACGCCGCGCAGTTCGGCGAACTCGACGTCCTGGGCGAACTCGTCGAGCGCTGCCGCGCCCGCGGCGTCCAGGTCATGGTGGAAGGTCCGGGACACGTTCCGTTCAGCGACGTCAGGATGAACATGGAGCGCGAGCAGGAGGTGTGCAAGGGCGCGCCGTTCTACGTGCTGGGTCCGGTCGTCACGGACATCGCCCCTGGCTACGACCACATCGTATCCGCAATCGGCGCGACGGCCGCCGCTACATACGGCGCCTCGCTCCTCTGCTACGTCACGCCTGCGGAGCACCTCGGTCTCCCGGACGGCGACGAGGTCCATCGCGGCTGCATCGCCTACAGGATCGCCGCGCACGCGGGCGACGTCGCGCGCGGGCTCCCCGGCGCTCGCGCCAGGGACGACGCGATGGCCGACGCCCGCGCGGCGTTCGACTGGGACCGCCAGTTCTCCATCGCGCTCGATCCGGAGAAGGCGCGCTCGCGCTGGCTCAGGACGCGCGCTTTCACCGACGAGGCGCACACCGACGACCACTGCTCGATGTGCGGCAAGGAGTTCTGCGCCGTGCGCACCTCCCGCCGCATCAAGGAGCTCGCCTCAAGGATGTGAGGCGGGCCCCGGCGTAGGGCCGGCGGGGACATTCCGGAACTACCAGCCACCAATCACCTACCCTTGCGAGTAGGTTGTTAACCACGGCTAATTGCTTCACAAGCGCCGATTTTTTTGATATTATATCTGTGTTGCTTTCAAGTAAAGGTGCTCTCAAAAAGTGCTCTACATAAACAAAGGAACCAGGTAATGGCAAAGAAGATCATGGTCGACGGCAATACAGCCGCCGCTCAAATCGCATTCGCGTGCTCCGAAGTGGCCGCGATCTATCCGATCACCCCGTCCTCGCCCATGGCTGAGACGTGCGACGAGCTCGCCGCCCAGTGCAAGACGAACATCTGGGGATCGATTCCCTCCATCGTCGAGATGGAATCCGAAGGCGGCGCGGCGGGCGCGGTTCACGGCTCGCTCACGACGGGCTCGCTCACGACGACGTTTACGGCGTCGCAGGGCCTCCTGCTGATGATCCCGAACATGTACAAGATCGCGGGCGAGCTCGCCCCGACCGTGTTCCACGTCTCCGCGCGCTCGCTGGCGTCGAACTCGCTCTGCATCTTCGGCGACCAGGGCGACGTGATGGCGTGCCGCCAGACCGGCTTCGCGATGCTCGCCTCGAACAGCGTGCAGGAAGCGCACGACATGGCGATGGTCGCGCACGCGGCGACGCTCAAGTCGAAGATTCCGTTCCTCCACTTCTTCGACGGCTTCCGCACCTCGCACGAGGTCCAGAAGATCGAGGAGATCCCGCAGGACGTGATCCGCGAGATGATCAACGACGACTTCGTCGCTGATTTCCGCAAGCGCGCCCTTGATCCGGAGCATCCCACGATGCGCGGAACGGCGTCGAACCCCGACGTAACGTTCCAGCTCCGCGAGGTCTGCAACAAGTACTACGAGGCGACCCCCGCGATCGTCCAGAAGTACATGGACAAGCTCGGCGAGCTCACTGGCCGCAAGTACAAGCTCTACGACTACGTTGGCGCTGCTGACGCGGAGTACGTCGTCGTCGCGATGGGCTCGGGCTGCGACACGCTGCACGAGACGGTCGACGCGCTCGTCAAGGATGGCAAGAAGGTCGGCCTTCTCAAGGTGCACCTGTACCGTCCGTTCTCGATGGTCGACTTCGTCAAGGCGCTTCCCGCGACCGTCAAGGTCGTCACGGTCCTCGACCGCGTGAAGGAGCCGGGCGCGATCGGCGATCCGCTCTACCTCGACGTCGCCGCTGCGATCGGCCAGGGCCTGCAGGACGGCGTCGTCTCGTTCAAGTATCCGAAGATTCTCGCCGGTCGCTACGGCATCGGCTCGAAGGACTTCACTCCCCAGATGTGCGCGAACGTCTACGCCAACATGGCGAAGGACAAGCCGGTCGACCACTTCGCGGTGGGCATTGTCGACGACATCACGGGCCGCTACATCCTCGGCGACGACAGCTTCGTCGTTCCGAAGG
>CAMOCC010000175.1 GCA_946610035.1 uncultured Verrucomicrobiota bacterium | reverse complement strand
ACAAGGTGTTCGACACCGACTTCTCCGCCGACCTCACGATCATGGAGGAGGGCAACGAACTCGTCGGTCGCGTCAAGAAGCTGCTTGAACTCGTCAAGGCGGGCAAGAGCGGCTCCGAGGCGCAGAAGGAGGCCCACCTCCCGATCCTGACGTCCTGCTGCCCCGGGTGGATCAACTTCCTGGAGCACCACTATCCGGACCTCCTGGACATCCCGTCCTCCTGCAAGTCTCCGCAGCAGATGTTCGGCGCGGTCGCGAAGAGCTACTACGCCGAAAAGATCGGAATCGATCCCAAGGACCTGATAGTCGTATCCGTGATGCCCTGCCAGGCGAAGAAGTACGAGGCTGCGCGCCCCGAATTCGCCCCGAACGGCGTCCGCGACGTCGACTACGTCGTGACGACGCGCGAACTCATAGCGATGTTCCACGAGGCCGGCATCAACCTCGCGCAGCTTCCGGACGAGGACTACGACTCGCCTCTCGGTGAATCCACCGGCGCGGGCGTCATCTTCGGCGTCACCGGCGGCGTGCTCGAGGCGGCGCTCCGCTCCGTCACCTACATGCTCACGGGCAAGAACCCCGAAGGCGACAAGATCAACTTCCGCGCCGTCCGCGGTCTGGACGGCGTCAAGGAGGCGAAGGTCGAAGTCGCTCCCGGAGTCTCGGTCAACGTGGCCGTCTCCTCGGGTCTCGGCAACGCCCGCAAGGTGCTGGACATGGTCCGCGCCGACCGCAACCGCTTCCAGGCCATCGAGATCATGGCCTGCCCCGGCGGCTGCATCAACGGCGGCGGCCAGCCCCTCATCAAGGGCGAGCGCAAGGGCGTTCTCGAGCGCCGCATGGAGGGACTCTATGCAGAGGATGCGGACAAGCCCGTCCGCCTCTCGCACGAGAACTGCGACATCAAGAAGCTCTACGAG
Source organism: uncultured Verrucomicrobiota bacterium (assembly GCA_946610035.1). Classification (GTDB taxonomy): domain Bacteria; phylum Verrucomicrobiota; class Kiritimatiellia; order RFP12; family UBA1067; genus UBA1067. The sequence continues at coordinate 2,028 of CAMOCC010000175.1, read as the reverse complement.
GAGTACCTCGGCGAGCCCGGTTCGGAGAAGGCGCACCACCTCCTCCACACCGTCTACCACGAGAACCTCCGCGGCTAAGCGAGTCCTCCGGTAGTACCAGCGCATGCGGGCGGCGGTTTCAATCGCCGCCCGCATCGTCTCTTTTGTTGCTCATGTTGGTAATGATGTTCATCGTGGAATTTGGTATAATATCCGCCATGGAGAAAATACTGATCATAGGAAGCGGTCCCGCAGGACTCACGGCGGGAATCTACGCAGCACGGGCGGGACTCTCCCCGCTCGTCCTGGAGGGCATGGAGTCCGGCGGACAGCTCCTCCAGACGCAGCATGTGGCAAACTATCCGGGATTCCCGGGCGTCGTGAAGGGCGCGGACGTAATAGGCGCGATGCGTACGCAGGCGGAGTCCGCCGGCGTACGCTTCGTCATGGACGTTGCGAAGTCCGTCGACTTCGCCGGCGAAGTGAAGCGCGTTTCAACGCTGATGGGCGACGTCTACGAGGCGCGGACGGTTGTCGTCGCAACCGGTGCGGGCGTCACCAAGACGAACCGCCCCGGAGAGGCGAAGTATTTCGGACGGGGGATAAGCGCATGCCTCACATGCGACGGTGCGTTCTACAAGGGGAAGCCCGTCGTCATCGTCGGACAGGGACCGGCCACCGTCGGTGCGCAGCGCTACCTGGAGCGCCTGGGCGCGACGGTCGCCGCCGTGGTGGAGCCTTCTGCGGTGAAGTCCTTCGTCGGCGACGCCGCGCACTTGACGGGCGTCGAGCGGACGGATGGATCGGTCGTTGATGCCGCGGGCGTGTTCCTCGTCACAGCGAGGTCTCCGCAGACCGCATTCCTCGAAGGCGCGCTCGAGCGTGACGGCGCGGGACATGTCGTGACCAAGGACGGCGTCAAGACGTCCGTCCCCGGCGTCTTCGCCGCCGGCGATTGCGCGCGGCCCCGCCACAAGCAGGCGGTCATTGCGGCCGGCGACGGTGCGCTTGCCGCGCTCGAGGCGCAGGAATACCTGGCGGGGCTTGGCTGAACGGCGGATGCGGGCGATGGAGAGGCTGGACATACTGCTGCGAGGCCGCTATCCCGACTTTTCGAGGTCGAGGATAGAGGGGCTTGTCAAGGCCGGATATGTCACGGTCAACGGCGCTGTCGCATCCAAGGCCGGTATGAAGGTTAAGGATACGGACGAGATAGAAGTGGAGATCCCGCCGCCTGTGCCGGCAGTACCCGAGCCGGAGGACATCCCGGTTTCAGTCGTCTACGAGGACGAAGACATGATCGTCGTCGACAAGGCGCCCGGTCTCGTCGTCCATCCCGCGCCGGGTCATGTCACGGGGACTTTGGTCAATGCACTCCTGTGGCGCTGTCCCGACCTGAAGGGAATAGGCGGCGTGGCGCGTCCGGGCATCGTCCACCGCCTCGACCAGGACACGTCGGGGCTTATCGTAGTCGCAAAGTCGCAAAAGGCCATGGAGGGCCTCGTGAAGGCGTTCTCGTCCCACGAGCACGTTGAGAAGACGTACATCGCCGTCTGCCACGGACGTCCCAGACTGGATTCCGGGCGCATCGAAAACCTCATCGGACGACATCCCGTGGACCGCAAGCGCATGGCGATAGTCGAGCGCAACGGCAAAAGGGCGGTTACGAACTGGAGGCTGCTTTCCGGGCCTGGGGATTTCGATGGACGCCGCGACGCCGCCGCATACTCGGTTGTCGAGTGCAGGATTGAGACGGGGCGGACTCACCAGATACGCGTCCACATGGCGTCCCTCGGCTGCCCCGTCATCGGGGACAAGGTGTATGGCAAGCAGGCACTTGACAAGCGGCTCGACCCCGTTCCGGCGCGGCAGATGCTGCACGCCTGGCGTCTGACGTTGTGGCATCCGGTGAAAAACGAGAGGATGTCCTTCGAGGCCCCCATCCCGTCCGATATGCGCCCGTACATCCCCGCCTCGTCCGCAGCGTATTTTTTGGGTCGCCGGACAGACTAAATGCAACTATGGGCAGGTTAAATGCGCTATAGCTTC
>CAMOCC010000174.1 GCA_946610035.1 uncultured Verrucomicrobiota bacterium | reverse complement strand
CGCGGTTGGCGGGTGGCGCGAAATTCTGATGTCGACTGTCCTGTCAGACGACGGAACATCGAGCAGAGACCCGAGGCGGACGGGAATCCCGTCTCCTGGGCTATGACCGCAACCGACTTGTCGGTGTCGAGAAGTAGATGCTTCACGTCTTCCATGGTGCGGCGGTGAATGGCATCGAGAATCGTCCGCCCCGTCTCGGCTCTGAAGCGCTTCTCGAGATAGCTGCGCGAGGCGCCGCACGCCTTTACGACTGCCATGACGTCGAGCGTGTCCAGGCGCGCGGTGCGGATGAAGTTGACGGCGCTCGCGACGAACTTGTCGCTCGGGGTGCTTCTCTTCGTTGACGCGCGCTCTATTACGCGCACGGGCGGGCACAGGATCACCTTGTCACGACGCGGGCCGCCTTCTAGCATCCTGAGTATCAGGTGCATCGCAGTGCGCCCGAGGCGGTAGTGCTCGATCTTGATGGACGAAAGCGGAACGGGGCATGATTCGCAGAGGTCTTTCTCGTCGTCTACGCCGAGAACCGCTATGTCATCTGGGATGTGGAGGTTTGCCAAGTGGCAGAACGAGACAATCTCGCGCGCGGCGCGGTCGTTACATGCGAATACGGCGATTGGACGCGGGATCTTCTCCATCGCCTTGAGGAAATGCTCGGCGTCGGTGTGGGCCGAGGAGTTCAGCACTGGAACGCGCAGGACCTCGCCAGTGTAGCCGTGTTCGCGCAAGGTGTCGACGAAGGATTCGTAACGCCTCGAAGTCCACCATTGGTAGAACTGGTCCGACGATCCGTCTGCGTAGATGTACGACGCGAAACGACCTTGCTCGTGGAGATAGTCCGCTGCCATCTGGCCAATGGACTCGTTGTCGACCGAGCATACGGTGATGGGTCCTCCGAAGGCCTTGCGCCAGTCCTCCACCGCTTCCTCGCCGAGAAGGACGAGCGGTATGCCTGATTTTCCGAACGCCTTTAGGAGTGCGGGCTTGCGGACGTGTGCGATTACTGCCATCGCGCTGTTCTTGCCGCTTTTCTCGATGCTGAACTTCTTCAGCAAGAGCGTCTCGTTGGAAAGTCGCACCTTTGGTAGGGCGAGTTCGCGTGCGACTGAAAGCGCGCCCGCGCGGAACTCAGAGTCGAAGATATTCGTCCCGTCCGGGAGGATGAACCAGACGTCCTTTATGTCTGCTGGCTTTTTCATGACGCCTCATAGTCTACAACAGTTTTTGGCGACGCGCAACGGGTAAATCTAAATTTGAAATAAATCATAGATGAAATTGAAATCACGGTGTCGTATTTTGATATATAATCTTGGGCATGAAAACGCAAAACTCCATAAAGTCCCGTGAAACGTTTGTAGAGGCGTCGTCAATTGCGGCAATTGCAATCTCCGTGATTGCGCTCCTTATTACGCTGACATCCAGTGCGGCGGAATTCAAGTTCGCGTCCGTCTGCTCGGACGACATGGTCATTCAGCGCGATGTCGCATCTCCCGTGTGGGGCTTCGCCGAGCCAGGCGCGAAGGTGTCGGTCGCGCTCAACGGAAAGACCGTTGGCGAGGCGACGGCGGACGAGAAGGGCCGCTGGACCGTGAAGCTCCCGCCGCAGAAGGCGAACAAGAAGCCGTCGACGATCACCGCCAAGTGCGGCAAGGAGACGCACTCGATCACCAACGTCCTTTTCGGCGACGTGTGGTTCGGATGCGGCCAGTCGAACATGGCCTACACGTTCGCTGGCTACGGACGGCTTCCGATCGGCGGCGAGGAGTTTCTCAAGAAGGCGGAGGGGAATCCCAATATCCGCACGCTTCTCATGAACGACGGCGAGAACAAGAACTCGCCGTATCCTCGCGAGGACGCGATTGGAATCAAGTGGGAGACCTCGACCTACAAGTCGATGCGCAAGAACGGCGCGGCGCTCTACTGGATGGGCTGGAAGCTCAACCAGGCGCTCGACGTCCCGATCGGCCTCGTGAACGCCTCCTGGGGCGCCACGAAGATCGACGGCTGGATAGACCAGGCCTGGGCGAAGGACCACGGCACGGGCCACGCGAAGGGCGTTGCCGGCTTCTGGTACAACCGCTGGACCGACTTCATGAAGGCCGGCGGACCCGAGGTATACGAGAAGAAGATCTTCGAGTGGAACAAGCGCTTCGACCCCGCTTCCAACTTCGTCAACACCAAGCCGTCGCTCCACGACCCGGATTTCGTCGAGGACGAGAGCTGGAAGGAGCTTACGATCGACGGACGCGGCTTCCAGTGCGATCCTTTCCCCGAGGGCTTCACCGGCGAGGTCTGGATGCGCGCGACATTCGAGCTTACGGAAGCCGACCTCAAGAAGAACTGGTCCATTGGCTACAGTGAGTCGTACGGGCAGGACATGAACTATCTGAACGGCCATGCTTTCGGCGGCTCGGGTAACCCCAACCACGGCTACGGCGTCCCCATCAAGGAACATGGACGCGTCGGCAAGAACGTCCTTGCTGTGCGCTACAAGGTCTATGCCGCAAGCAAGGAAGGTAGGCCGGGCGGGATGCTCAAGCCGGTCTCGATCGCGCTCTGGCCGTCGCGCGCAGAGTCGCACGAAATGAAGTTCAAGGCATGCATCGGCGAGCAGATGCCGAAGGACATCTGGAATCACCCCGAGTGCCGCAAGCCGAACGATGCGCGCGCAATCAACTTGTTCAGCGCGACGACCATGGACGCGGGACTCGTCCATCCGCTCTACCCGATGGCGATCAAGGGCGCGGTCTGGTACCAGGGCTGCAGCGACCTCGGGAACGGCAAGTACGCCGACTTCTTCAAGACTCTTGTCGAGGGATGGCGCGCGCAGTTCACCTACAAGGACAAACTCCCCGTGATCATCACGGAGATATGCCCGCACCAGCTCGACACGAAGCCGAACTCCACGCAGCGCATGGCGAACGGCGAGACGAACGCCCCGACGTGGTCGG
>CAMOCC010000173.1 GCA_946610035.1 uncultured Verrucomicrobiota bacterium | reverse complement strand
GCGGATGCAAGCTGACCGAGGATGCGTACGGCCGCAAGCTGAAGGACCTGATGGATCACGAGGGACTTCGCGACAAGGCGACTGGCGCCGTAAACCGTACGCTTCTCGATCTTCTCGCGGTCGGGCGGCGCTTTCGGCTTCCAGGGGGGAGTTCCGTCATTCTTGGACGCGATGCCAATGAAAACGCTTTGCTTGAGAAGGGCTCGTTTGCTGCGATATTGAAGCCGACGAACGGGATCCCCGGGCCGACTGCGGCGATACCCGTCCTCGTCTCGGAATCTGATCTTCCGCTCGCGCAGTCGCTTGTCAACGCATACGTTCGCGGAACGACGCCCGAAGACCGCCTGCCGTTCAAGCCCCATCAGCTCGTCTGACCTGGCTTGCCGCTGTCAAGACCCCCGTCTTTTTTGACGGCACGGAAGATTACCCATTGTGCAGATACAGGGAAAAATGGTATCATTTAGCCGGGAAAGGAGACAGTGGCAAGATGAACAGAAGGGAATTCCTGGCAGGCGCGGTCGCGTCCGCTGGACTGGCGGGGTGCGTCGGCGTTTCCGGCGATGGCCTGGAGTGCCATCCGCGGCACGCGCAGCTTCCGAGTGCGCCGATTTCCGGTAGCGGGAAGAGGCGCATCCTCTTCGGCGCGTGCCGCTCGTCCGTCGAGGACGTGACGATCATGCGCGACCTCGGCTACGATTTCTGGGAGTGGGGCGCAGGTGCCGCGTTCGATCCGGCAAAGGACGACGAGTGGTGGAAGCGCCAAAAGGACGAGATCGCAAAGCGGCCGCTTCCGCTCAGGAGCTGCAACGGCTTTATTCCGGGGAAATTCCGCCTGACTGGGCCGAACGCAAACCACGCGCCTGCGCTCGACTATGCCGAGAAGGTGCTGCGCCGCGCCGACGAGATAGGCGTGAAGACGATCGTCTTCGGTTCGGGCGGCGCAAGGAACGTGCCAGGAGACTTCACGGGGAAGGACCGTCCCGATCTCGAGAAGGGGACGCGCCAGTATGCGGACTTCTGCCGCGAGCTCGCGAAGCGCGTCGCCGACCTGAAGACGACCGCCGTCGTCATCGAGCCGCTTAGGCCCAACGAGTCGAACATCATCAACTACGTGTTCCAGGGGCTTGCGATATGCCGCGAGGTGAATTCACCGCGTCTTAGGCAGCTCGCGGACATCTTCCACATGATGATGGGCGGAGACCCTGCGTCGGCGATCGTCGAGGCGGGGCCGCTCCTTGGCCACTGCCACATTGCGGACTACGAGACGCGCCAGTTCCCCGGGCACAACCCGCGCGAGACGTGCCGCCTCTCTCCGTATTTCAAGGCGCTCGAGGCCATCGGCTATGCGGGCGGCGTCAGCTGCGAGTGCGGCTGGGGCGACGAGAAGGATTTCGCTAAGAACGCAAAAACAGCAATCGAAACAATGAAAGGACTCCTCTGATGGAAAAGATCGATCGTCGTGAATTCTGCAAGGGCGCGGCAGGGCTCGCCGGAATCATCGCCGCCGGATACGGGCCGTCGCTGTACGCGGCGGGCGCAAACGACAAGGTGCGCGTCGCGTGCGTCGGGTATTCCGACCGCTTCCGCCAGACGCTTCTGCCGTGCTTCCTGCACCACAACAAGGAGCTCAACTTCGACATGGTCGCGGTCGCGGACCTCTGGAAGAAGCGCCTCTACGAAAACGCGAAGCCCGAGATCGAGAAGGCCGTCGGGCATGATGTCGAGGCGTTCGGGAGCGACGTCGCTCTCTACGAGGCGAAGGAGAGGCTCGGGCTCGACGCGGTGATCATCTCCACCGCAGACTTCCAGCACGCGCAGCACGCGGTCCACGCCGTGGAGGCGGGCTGCGACGCATACTGCGAGAAGCCGATCGCGGAGGACATGTATTCCGCGAACATGCTCCTGGACGCAGTCAACGCCAAGCGCGCCCTCGGCGCGATGAAGCCCGGCTCGGTTCTCCAGATCGGCTCGCAGCGCCGTTCGGGGAAGAAGTACATGGCCGCCAAGGAGTACATCGACTCCGGCGCGTTCGGCGACATAAGCTACGTCCACCTCACCTGGAACGTCAACCAGCCGCGGCGCTGGCGCCGCGACGAGAAGCTCATCGCCTCGCTCAAGAAGGACGACGTCGACTGGAACATGTGGCTTCTCGACCGCGATCCGAAGGAGAACCCGTTCGATCCGCGCAAATACCTCGAGTTCCGTCTCTTCTGGCCGTTTTCGTCCGGCATCCCCGGGCAGTGGATGTGCCACCAGATCGACACCGTCGCGTGGTTCATGGGCCAGCCGTACCCGAAGACGGCGGTCTCTTCGGGCGGTCTCTACCAGTGGGCTGACGGGCGCCAGAGCTACGACACGTTCACGACGCTGATGGAGTACGGCGAGTCGGGCGTGAAGGGCAAGGGCTTCCAGGTGATGTTCCAGTCGCACCAGACGAACTGCGCAGGCGGCTCAAGGCCCAACGGCGAGTCGCCTGTCGAGAAGTACTTCGGACCGAACGGATGCATAGACCTCGGCAGCGGCTGCGTCACGAACGAAGGCGTCGAGAGGGCGCAGCCGACGAGCGAGAAGCTTCCCGCGCCGGAGGAGAAGGTCGTCACTTCGGCCAACACAGGCGGCGACTCGCTCACCTCCGCCCACATGCGCAACTGGATGGAGTGCGTGCGCGACAGGAAGGATCCGCATGCGCCAGTCGAGGCGGGCTACAGCCATGCCATCGCGCTCATCATGTCGAACGCCGCGCTCCGCACGGGAATGCGCGCTACCTTCGACGAGAAGACGCGCCAGGTTTTCGCAGGCGGCAAGCCGTGGACCGGCTACAAGTCCACGGCAGACGGGAACTGGTTCACCAATCTGTTCTGACGTGATTGCCGATTGCGGAGAGGGGGGTTGATTTGGTATAATTATCCACAGTTGGAAACTGCAAAAGATTTATCAACTAAACCACAAACAAAGGAAATACGATGATCAATTCAAGCAGAAGGGGTTTTC
>CAMOCC010000172.1 GCA_946610035.1 uncultured Verrucomicrobiota bacterium | reverse complement strand
ACGGCGAGCGACGAGGACATTGCGCTCTTCAAGGCCGAGGCGCGCACGATGAGCGAAATCCAGCACATCGGAATCGTACGCAGCTACGACATCAACTGCCACGAAGGCATCTGGTACTACACGATGGAGTACGTAGACGGCTACAACTTCAACGCCCTCCTCTCGAGGAAGCAGCACCTTCAGGAATCGGACTGCCTCCTTATATGCGAATCTATAGCCGTCGCGCTTGACTATGCCTGGAACAACTTCGGAGTCGTTCACTGCGACATCAAGCCCGACAACATAATGATCAACACGGACGGCATAGTCAAGCTCACGGACCTTGGGCTGTGCCACACGTTTCAGTACCTCAAGGACGGCATGAAGGATATCCCCGACCACGTTATGGGGACACCGGCATACATATCTCCCGAACAGGTCTACGGCGACACTGAGCCCGATTGCCGCGCCGACATCTACTCGCTCGCAGCCTCGCTCTACCACCTTTCGACCGGCCGCATGCTATTCCCTGGGCTCGGAAACGAGGACATGATGCGCGCCCACTGCGACGAGTCGACGCAGGCGAAAGACCCGCGCTTCTACAGACCGGAGCTCTCCGAGGGCTTCTGCCAGCTCCTCGAGGCGATGCTCGTAAAGAACCGCGACTACCGCCTTCCGTCGTGGAAGGACGTCTGCGACATGTGCCTTGCCGTGGAGGAAGGCATTGCGTTCAAGCCGCGCAAGGGCCCCGCTTCGTCGCTGCGGCTTGAGCTCTCGGAACTCCCGCCCGCCGAGAATGAAGGCGAAGGCGAAGAGCCGGCAGAACTCATGCACGTCCCGGAGCCGAAGAAGCGCATGATGCACTTCTTCACCGGAGGTGGAAAGCGCAAGCGCGAGCCGCAGATACAGATTGACCCCAAGAGCGGAAAGAAGATACTCCGCAAGCCGAAGGTCGTGAACAATTTCAAGGTGCACCAGCCCGTCACGGACTGGTGACCTCTCCGCGCGGCGGCTACTGGGCCCCGTTGAAGAGCTGGTTCGTGGCGTAGTATGGATCCGACGTGTAGCGGCAGGCGAGGCGGCGAAGACCAGCCTCGTCGCCCGGTGTCACCATGTGCGTCATATGGACCTCGCACGTGGCAAGCTCGCCTAGTTTTTCCATGGCGAGCTGCGCGGCGGGGTTGGTCGTCGCGGATATCGCAAGCGCAATAAGGGCCTCGTCGAGGTTCAGGGACGTGTAGCCGCCCTTCAGGATGTCGTGCTTCATGTGCGAAATCGACTGGAGAATCGTCGGCGCGAGAAGCGGCAGCCTGTCGGGGATTCCCGCGAGCTTCTTGACGGCGTTGAGGATCACGGCCGAGCAGGCGTGCAGCTCGTCGGAGTTGCGTCCTGTGACTATCTCGCCTGTGTGAAGCTGCAGCGCAGCCGCCGAAACTATCTGCCCGCCGGCCTTGCCCTTGCCCTGCTGTCTCGCCGTCTCGGCCGCGCCGCGCGCGGCGAGCGCGACAAGCCTGTTCTCGGTCTTGAGGCCGAGGGAGTCCATCAGCATTTTCGCGCGCTCGAGCGAATCGACGTCAGTCGCGCCCTCGACGTAGAGGCACTGGTAGCGCATGTAGCGGCGGATGACCTCCTGCTTAGACGCCTCCTGGACGACAGCGTCGTCGACTATGCCGAAGCCGATGCGGTTAACGCCCATGTCGGTCGGCGACTTGTACGGGCATTCGCCGTTCGTCATCTTCTCCCATATCGCCTTGAGAAGCGGATACGCGTCGACGTCGCGGTTGTAGTTGACGGCTGTCTTTCCGTACGCGGCGAGGTGGTACGGATCGATCATGTTCTTGTCCTTGAGGTCGATCGTCGCCGCCTCGTATGCGATGTTGAGCGGATGGTGGAGCGGGAGGTTCCAGACCGGGAAGCTCTCGAACTTCGAGTACCCGGCGAGCCGCCCTTGGCGGTATTCGTGATAGATCTGGTTGAGACACGTTGCGAACTTGCCCGAACCGGGCCCTGGAGCCGTCACGACGACGATGGAGCGCTCTACAGGGATGAACGGATTCTTTCCGTACCCCTGGTCCGACACGACCGTGTCGACATCGGCGGGATAGCCGAGCGTCTTGCCGTGGAAGTAGCACTTGACGCCGCGCGACTCGAGCTTCTGGCCGAACTGCTGGGCCGCGAGCTGCCCTTCATAGCGCGTCACGACGACGCCGCGCACCACAAGCCCGAGCGCGGAGAGGTCGTCTATGAGCTTGAGCGCGTCGTCGGCGTAGGAGATGCCGAAGTCCGCGCGCATCTTCTTGCGCTCGATGTCGCCGGCATAGATGCAGAGTATCACCTCGGCCTGGTCCTTGAGCGACTGGAGAAGCCGGAGTTTCACGTTCGGATGGTATCCGGGGAGGCACCTCGCGGCGTGGAAGTCGTTCATGAGCTTCCCGCCGAACTCGAGGTAGAGGCGGCCGTACTTCCCGGCGCGGCGGCGGATCTCCTCGGACTGCTCTTTCAGGTACTTGTCATTGTCGAAGCCGATCTTCACTTTGCGCCTCCGTGGATTTCGTCGAGAATCGCCTGGATCTTGCCCTTGCACCGGCCGCAGCCTCCGCCCGCCTTCGTGTAGTTGGTGACCTCTTCCACGGTCGTGAGCTGGTTTTCGGTTATGACGCGCCTCACCTCGTTCTCCGAGACGTTGTAGCAGGTGCAGAGAACCGTATCCTCGAGGTTGCGGTCTGTGTTCTTGCCGGTCTCGAAGTTCTTTATCGCCGCCTCCATCGCCTCGCGACCCATCACGGAACAGTGCATCTTCTGCGGAGGGAGCCCGCCAAGGTAGTCGGCTATCTGCTGGTTCGTGATCTTCTTCGCCTCGTCGAGCGTCTTTCCGATCACCATCTCTGTGAGCGCCGACGAGCTTGCAATCGCGCTCGCGCACCCGAATGTCTGGAACTTCGCCTCCGCGATCTTCCCGTCGGGCCCGAGCTTGAACTGGAACTGGAGGGCGTCTCCGCATGCAAGCGACCCAACTGTCGCCGTTCCGTCGGGATTCTCGATCTTGCCCACGTTCCGGGGGTTCCGGAAGTGGTCCATCAT
>CAMOCC010000171.1 GCA_946610035.1 uncultured Verrucomicrobiota bacterium | reverse complement strand
GTCGAGCTCAATTACCCAGCTGGGTAAAATGACGCTGGCTCGTCACTCGCCAAAGCTAATGCGGTAGGCGAAGGATTTCGCATCACATTCGACCTTGAGGACGTTTCCATCCTGGCTCCACGCGGGCGACTTGGCGCCGTCTTGCGGATCCACCGCATCCACGCCGGCCACTTTTCGCCCCGCCGCGCCAAAGGCGGCAAGGTCAATCTCGACCGAGAAAGCTCTGGAATACGGCAGCTGAACAATCGTCCAGTCCGCGAAGCGCAGCGCTCCGTCGGTCGTAACTCCGCCAAATGACACGGTACGCCCTACGGGCGGTTTGCGCGCGTCAACGAACAACCCCTTCGCCGACTTTGCGAACGCATAGCGCACACCGTCCTTCTCAACGATGCCGCTCTCCGTGCCACGCGTATGCGCGTAGTAGCCGTAGGGCGGCAGCACCTTGCCGTTCGGAAGCCGCCACGTCTCGTTCGTCTGGCGGTTCACCCAAACTTCGCCACCGTTCGAGAAAAACGCATGCTGGCGGTGGATGCTGCCTTCGTACTTCAAGTCGAGGAACTCGGCGCGTCCGAGTTCGGCGCAGGCATCGTGCTGGAGCCAATACGTCTTTACCGCATTCCGCGAAAACGGCCCGTCGCACATCGGATTGCGTCCGCCGAGAATGGCGTTGGAAAGATAGTCGTCTGAAGCATAGCCGTGGAGTTCGGCGTCGCCGCCAGTGTGCCAGCCGTCCTCCTCCTGATAGCGATTCCCGAGCCCACCCGCGAACAGGACGTAGTAGCCGTGCGTCACTATGTCGTGCCACGGCGTGCGTTCGCTGTCGGCGAAGTTCCCGCTCCCAATCACCTTCGCAGCGCCGAAGTGGTCGCTCTGCCCGGCGTCCGCGACGCCCACGAGATGATCCTGCCCGGCCTCGCTGACGCATACAGTATCTGGGCGTCCGAAGCCCCTGCGATAAGTCTGGAAACCACGACCCCAGTTCGCCGAGACCTCGTTCTTCGTATGGAACCGGCCCTCGCGGTCCAAGTAGTCGAACGGGCCATGCGCCGTAAAGACATCGATGAAAACCGCCTCTGGGTCGTAGCCCTGCTTCAGCAGCCTGGCGTTCCTAAAGCACCATGGAAAGAACGCGTGCGGCGCAAATCGGTAGGCGCGCGCGTGGCGGCCGGGATTGAACCAAGTCTGCTCAGGGGTGCCATCGAGCTTGAACGCCACGAGGTCATAGGAAAATCCATCACAGTCTGGATAGATGTCTGCGTAGTTGTCATGCGGGCAAAAGAGAATTCCGGCAACGCGGCAAGCTTTGCGCATTGCGCCAAAAGCCGCGGCATCGCCGCGCGGCGGATAGATGTCCGGGAAACGATAGTCGTACCCCCAGCGCTGCCAGTCGTGCTTCACGAAAATCGCGTCGTTGAGGCCGTACTTCGCCGCAAGCGCAATGTCCGCCGCCGCTTTTTCGTAGTCACCACCCCACTGGTCGAGGCACATCCTCGAACCGAGCGCGGCATGACCCGGGCTTGCCTTGTATCCTGACACGGCGCGGAACCGGCGCGCCGCCTCGAACACACCTTTCGACGAGGGGACGAACGTGAACGTAGCGTCGTGGTGTGCGTGGAGCGAGAAGATGCTGCGAGCGCCGTCGCAGTCCACAGAATCAGGCACGACGTCCACGGCATGCACCACGGAAAGCCCGCTTAGGTAGTCAGCGCCGACATGGCGCGTGGAGAGAAGAAATCCGCTGGCGCGGGCCGAAAACCTCTTCGGCCCCTCGATTACGTTGCCGAAACCAAAGTAGACGCGATGCGGAGTGTCGCTTGCAGGCCCCACGGCAAGATCGACAATGCGAGGGAACCCGGCTGCGTCGCGCTTCGCGCCGGGAATAGACCAGGAAATCCTGAGCGTGCCCTTCTCCTCGCGAATCGACGCTACGGGCTCAGGCGCAGGCGAGCCGTCGTCCGTCTCGACACGCGTCGCAAAGCCGCGGAACACGACAGACTTTTCTCCGTCCGTGAACGCAAGCGCACCATCCACAAGCCCGCGCTCGCCATAAGCGATTCCCGCTCCGTATACAATGCCGCCGGCATCGAGGCGCCAGCGTCCGGCCGCAGGATCAGTCCCAGACGTGCGCGCCGTCTTTGCCGCCGCAAGCGCCAGCGCGCAGCGCGCAGCCCAGTCGGCTTCACCGGGAGTCCTTGGCTGCGGACCGATTAGCAGCTTCACGTCGCCCCAGCCACCGCTGTCGTAGCTTGTGTTCATCTTAGGGCCAGGGCCCGTCCAAAGGCGAAGCGTGACTTTCTTCCCGGCCCACGGGGCAAGATCGCCGGACATGCCGCGCCATAAATCTGCGTCCTTCACAACCTGCGAGCAGACGAGCTTCGGTTCTGCGCCCTCTTCCAGGACGAGAACCTTGTACTCAACGCCGTCGGACGACGACTTGCCGCGGTAGGGGTCCAGAAAATTCGAACAGGAAAACGCTAGCGGCGTCACGCCAGGCAGATCGAGGGAAAAGTCACTCCAGATGAACCCTGCCCCCTTCTTGTATGGCGGATGGCTTTTGAAACCGTCCTTCGCGATGCCGTCTGCCGACATACGGTCCTTTGACATCAAGGCGCCCCATTCGTCAGTCGATCCCGACTCCGACACCTCAACGACCTTCCCGCCGACCTCAAGTGCCGTCGTGCGCGCAAAACCGTAGTCGAGCCGGAACACGCCGGGGCTAAGTCTGGACGGAGCGATCTTCGGCACGCGGCGCGGAGCATCTGGATTCTTGAACATGAACACCGCGACCGGGTGCGGCGCATCGTCTTTCTTTGCGCCGGCGGGCGTAAACCGCGCATGAACAGGATAGAGGGCGTCGAGCGCACGCGGACGCGCAGCGCCAGTAAACGACAGCTCTTTCTTCTCTCCTGGCGCAAGCGAGATGGTCCCCTTTGGCCCCGTCACATCCCAGTCGTCGTTCATCCACACTTCCAGCTCTCCGGAGACCGGCTTGCCTGTTTTGTTTTCAAGCGTCACGGGAAACAAACGAGGAGCGCCGGCATGAACCTCGGTGACGCCCAAAGGCCAGAGGAACTTGTTCTTGCCGGAACGGTCTATCTTCTGCGG
>CAMOCC010000170.1 GCA_946610035.1 uncultured Verrucomicrobiota bacterium | reverse complement strand
GAACTGCGAGGAGTCGCGCTGCTCGAGATCGGCGAATGCCGTGAAAGCCGAACCGGTCGCCGCGGCGACTGTCAGAATTGGGATTAGTCTTGTTTTCATCTTTGTTCCCCCTTCCTTGTGTGTTTTGAATCTTCGTAAAGCCATTCGAGCGGCACCTTGACGAGGCGCGAATGCGCGAGCAGGTCGTAGGCGCAGTATCCGAGAAGGACCGTGCCGTCGTCCAGCGGCTGGATCGCCGTGTAGCAGAACCAGCCGTTGGGGTCGTCCTCGATCATCTTCGCCCCGCGCCAGGTGCGACCGTCGTCGGACGACAGCGCGGCGGCGAGAGGCGAACGCCAGCCGTTCGCCCACGGCTGCTCCGCCTCGCGGTACGCCTTCATCTCCGGACGGGAAGCGTGGTCGTTCCAGACCGCCAGCAGGTCGCCCGTCGGCAGCCGCTTCACGCTCGCCGGAGAGAGCGGCGAGACGAGCGGAGACGGCGCGGGCGCGCTCCAGGTTTCGCCGCGGTCGGTCGAGCGGCTGAAGTACTGGCGGCCTGCGTCCGTGCGCATCCAGAGGAGGACGCTCCCGTCCGAACACTCCACGACGCCCGGCTCCTGCGCGGCACACTGCCGTCCGTCCGCGCCGCGAACGGAAAGAGCGCCTTTGCCGCGCCGCCACGTCGCGCCGTTGTCGTCGGAGGAATACGTCAGGACGACGCCGGACTCGTCGAACCTTCCGTCGGGGAAGGAGTGTTTCGCGACGGCGAAGAGAAGCCGTCCGTCCCGAAGCTGGATGACGCGGTCGTTGTTGAGGACGTAGTATGCGATCTCGTCCGTTATGCACACCTTCGGTTTGCTCCAGGTGCGTCCCTCGTCGAAAGAGCGGCGCATCACCGGACGGCAGTCGGAAAGGGAATTCTTGACGAGGTAGAACAGCGCGATTTCTCCGCTCTTGAGACGCAGAAGGCTTACGCTCATGACGTTCATCGCACCCTCGTTCCTGACGATGATTTCGTCCTTGCCGGACCATGTAGTCCCGTTGTCCCGGGAATAACGCGCGGCGATTTCGGCGGTGGCGTGGTCGGACTTCGACTCGCCGCAGTAGCGCGAGTACGCGAACATGATCCTTCCGTCGCGGAGCGGAAGGAACGCGCCCTCGCTGTTGCGCGGATTGCCAGGACCTGGCGGCAGGTCGAGCGTCCGCTTCACTCCCGGCGCGGGGCTCGCAAGGACCTTTAGCACGACCTTGCGGATTGTGCGCGGCGCGCCGTCGGTCAGTCCGGGCGCATGTCCACCGTAAGGCGGGAAGAACGCGACGAATTCACCCGGCTTCACCGTAAGTCGTTCTCCCCTGGCGCGCCAGAGGGCGATGTCGCGTCCCGGTTCGAACGATGCCGCCGCCTCGGGCGGAGGCTCCATCGAGCCATACGTCTCCGCGCCGGTGAGCGGCACCTGCACGTCTATGTAGGCATGGTGGGCCTCAAACAGATTCGCATCGCTCCACGGCTTGAGCTCTGCGTCAAGCACGTTCGCCCAGCAGTTCGAGCCGTCTATCTCGTAGCGGCCCGGCGCGAGCGCATCCAGATCGGGACGCTTCAGGAATTCAAACGCCTTTTCCAGATGCCCGTTCAGCGCGAAGAGACGCGGCGCGTCCGCGACAGGCGCGACGACGACCGAAGGCGCCGCGCCGGACGAGACGCACGACGCCGCAAGGACTGCGCAAATGGCTAAAGCCCGATATGGAAGCCTGCTATGCACGATCCTTCCTCTCGATAAAACCGAGCGCCTCGACCTTTGCGGCGTACGCCTGGTATTCCGCCTCGCCGAGCGGCTGCCCGGCCGGCGAACGCGCGGGGCCGCAGTCGAGCCCGATGTAGCGCATGACGCTCTTCCAGTACGAGGCGTTCGGTGCGGAGACCACAAGATCCACGAACCGCACGACTTCGTCCATCAGAGGCTGGGCCTCGGCAAAGCGCCCTTCCGCCGCCAGCGCGCAGATGCGCGCATGGTGCGCGGGGATCATGTTGTCGGTCGTTCCGATGCATCCGCTGAACGTGTCGCCATAGGCGAACGCACAAAGCTCCTGCTCGTCCGCGCCGGCGAAGAAGATCGCGGGCTTGGGAAGGCGGCGCCTGAGCTGCTTGACGGTCCAGTAGGCGTAGCCCGTGTACTTCATTCCCTTTACGTTGGGGATTTCGAAGAACCGCACGTCGCGGTCTGGAACGACCTGCGCGCCGACGGAGTAGATCATGAACGGCAGGTCGGTCGCGCCGGCGATGGCGCTGTAGTGCGCGAACGCGGCGTCGAAGTTCTGCCCGAAGTAGACCGGGGCAACGGACGAGACCCAGTCCACTCCGGCCTTCGCCGCGCGGCGCGCGAGCTTCACGGCGTCGTCAGTCGAAAGGCATCCGACGTGGGCGATCATCTTCGCGCGTCCGCGCGCCGCCTTCACGGCGCGCTCGTAGACGCGCACGCGTTCGTCGGACGAGAGAAGGAACCCCTCTCCGGTCGAGCCCGTGAGATAGAACCCCCTGAGCCCGTTCGCAAGGCCGTGCTCGACAAGCTTCTCCACCATCTCCTCGTTGACCGAGCCGTCCGCCCTGTACGGCGTCACAAGCGCGGCGTACGCCCCGGCCATGCCCGCGAACTCCGCGCCGTCTGGAACGCGGAGCGATGCGGCCCCGAAAGCCGCGCCCGGGGCTGCGTCCCCGCCGCACAGCATGGCGTCGGCCGTCGCAGAAACCCCGACCGCCGTCATGCCGCCCATGAATCCGCGCCTTGTCGTCTCCGACATCGCATTCCTCCCTCGCTTGACTTTGATGGTTCTCAACCGCTTCGACTGTAGACTATTCTACCAAACCATCCAGACTTAATGGGGCACGAAATCACATTTGCGTTTTTATATGCCTCTCCCGCCACGAACTCGGCGAAGCCCCCGAGAAGCGCTTGAAAGTCGCCGAGAAATGCTGACGCGACGCGAAGCCGAGCCGCGTGGCGACGGACTCCACGCTTTCGCCCCTGGAGAGAAGCTCCTTGGCGCGGTCGACGCAACACTTCAGCTGAAAGGCATGCGGCGAAAGGCCGGTCGCGGACTTGAATGCGTTGAGAACTCCAGTCGGCGATAGATTCATCCGTTCGACGAGGGCGTCCATTGAAATGCGTCTTTCAGGGTTCGCCTCCATCTCGCTGA
>CAMOCC010000169.1 GCA_946610035.1 uncultured Verrucomicrobiota bacterium | reverse complement strand
AATACGGCATACAGTTCTATGATGCGCTGATTGTTGCGACGGCGGATAAGCTTGGCTGCACTGAGATTATTAGCGAAGATCTCAATGATGAGCAGGTCTACTGTGGGATGGCAGTAGTGAATCCGTTCAAAAAGCGATAAATAATTGTTAAAATCAATCGTTTGCGCAAAATCTTTCACTGTCCCGTTGACGTTTGCGACAAAAAAGCATATAATGTCGCACTGTTACATCTCAACAGGTGATAAACACCTTATCAACAAGGAAAACATATGAAAAAGTTGTTGGCAATGACAATGGCTGCTCTCACGGCGACAGCGGCATTTGCGTCTGGTTTCGGGCTTTACGAGCCCACGGCCATCGGCACCTCCTACGGCGGTGCGCTGCTTGGCAAGGGTCTTGACGGCTCCGCCAATACAATCAACCCGGCGACATTGGACGACATCACCAACATCACGCTCCAGGTTGGCTTCGTCACCGAGCATCCGCGCGGCCGCATCAAGATTTCCAGGGACGGCAGGACTTACAAGTGTTCGCCGATGGATCCTGGCTTCTTCGTCCTGCCCCACGTGCAGCTCGTCGCGCCGGCGCTCTGGGGCTTCACGTTCGGCCTCGGCATCACGCCTGACTACGGCCTCGGCACGCGTTTCTCGCACAGCAGCAAGATGACGTGGAGCTCGAAGCAGACGACGATCGAGGGATTCGTCATCAACCCGAACCTCTCCTACCGCATCACCGACGACTGGTCGATCGGCGCGGGCGCGAGGCTTCTCTTCTTCGACTTTGAGCAGTATTCGTATCCGATGGCGTACCTGAGCGACATGAATCCTCAGTACGGGTACATCCGCAACCACCTGCACGGCAACAACGGACTTTCCTCCTGCGGCTTCCAGCTAGGCACGCGCTACAAGATCCTCGACAACCTCTCCGTCGGCGCGGTCTACAAGTCCAAGATCGACACGCGCGTGAAGGGCCACTCGAACCTCCGCATGCCCGGCTATGTTCTCGGCGGTGCGGCGGCCGCGAACCTCGACATCCCGCAGTCCATCGCCGCGGGCGTGAACTGGGACATAACCGAAGACTGGCACCTCGGAGCGATGGTCTCGTGGACCGACTGGTCCGAGCTCGACCGCATCGAGTTCAAGCTCCCCGCATCTCAGGGGGACAAGACGACGAAACTCCGCTGGAAGGACAGCTGGCGCGTCGGCATCGCCCCGTCCTGGGACTTCGCGGAGGACTGGACGGCCGTCGTCTCCTACGTCTACGACTCGAACGTGTGCTCGTACGACCAGCAGTCCACGATGCTTCCGCCCGGCGACCGCCAGATCTTCAGCGGCGGCATCAGCTGGCGCATTACCCAGAACCTCCAGATCGACGTCACCTACGGAATCGTCGTCATGGGCGCCAAGGGGATGCATATGAGGGACGGGCTCGGCCGCACCTACCGCATGGAGTGCCGCCACGGTCTCTCGCACGCGGCTGGCTGCTCGCTCACCTACCGCTTCTAAACGGAAAGGGCGAAAGGCAATCTTGGGTTCCAGATTTTTTAGGATTCGTATCAGCTGATTACGCACAGCACGGACAAATATGGTATAATACGCGCCGATGACACGAAACATCATCATTCGAATTATCATTGGACTTGACGGGTGCAGATCCGCCGGGTACTCCGTTGCATAGTTCGACGACAGGCCCAAGGCACCCAAGAAAAAGGCGGATCACCGGAAACGGCGGTTCGCCTTTCTGCATAATGGCGACCGAGGGAAACAAAAACGAAAGGCAAAAATGAACGAACTGAAAGAGATAGCGTCGCGCATAAAGGAACTGCGCGAGATAGGCGGCAAGACGACGGCCGACATGGCCCGTCTCACAGAGGTCCCCGAGCGGGACTACATCGCCATCGAGTCCGGGACGATGGACCCGCCGTTTACGTTCCTCCACAAATGCGCTCTTGCGTTCGGCATCGACATCACGGCCCTTCTCGAAGGCCATTCCGCCAAGCTCTCGCACTTCCAGGTCAACCGCGCCGGTCAGGGCCCAGTCACCGTCAACGAGCAGGGTATACTCATCCGCAACATGGCTGCGATGTTCAAGGGCCGCCTCGCGACTCCCTACTTCGTCACGTACGAATACGACGAACGCCAGCAGAAGATGCCCATACACACGACGACGCACGACGGCCAGGAGTTCGACTACGTCGTCTCGGGCTCGATGCGCGTCAAGGTCGGCGACCACGAGGAGACGCTGAACGCCGGCGACTCGATATTCTACAAGTCCTCTACGCCCCACGGCATGATAGCGGTCGGCGGCAAGAAATGCCAGTTCCTCGCGATGATCATGGCCGGCAACACCGAGGAGCAGTCGCTCCCGATGGTCCGCATGCGCCGGCGCAAGCCGAACGAGCCGCTTCTCGCCGAGAAGTTCGTCAAGTGCGAGGAGGACGGCGAAGGCAAGCTCGTCCACATCTCCTACGAACACGACGACGAGTTCAACTTCGCGTTCGACATAGTCGACGAAATCGCGAAGAAGGACCCCAACCGCCTCGCGATGCTCCACGTCTCGGCGCACATGCGCGAGAGGCGCTTCACGTTCAAGGACATGATGGAGCAGTCGAACCGCGTCGCCAACTACATGAAGTCGCTCGGGCTCGGCAAGGGCGACAAGGTGATGCTGATACTGAAGCGCCACTTCCAGTTCTGGCCGACGATGCTTGCGTGCCACAAGCTCGGCGTAGTCGCGATTCCCGCGACGAGCCAGCTCAAGAGCCATGACCTCACGTACCGCTTCCAGGCCGGCGACGTCAAGGCGATCTTCTGCACCGGAGACGGCGACGTCGCGATCGAGGCGGACGCCGCCGAGAAGGAGATCGGCGCGAAGCTCGTCAAGGTGCTTGTCTACGGCAAGCGCGACGGCTGGCACGACTACAACGCCGAGGTCCCCGCCTTCTCCGACGTCTTCGAGCGCACCGCAGATTCGCCGTGCGGCAACGATCCGATGCTCATGTTCTTCACGAGCGGCACGACCGGCTACCCCAAGATGGCGCTCCACAGCTGCAAGTACGCGCTTGGACACTTCGTTACGGCGAAGTACTGGCACTTGGTCGAACGCGACGGCCTCCACTTCACGATTTCCGAGACCGGCTGGGGCAAGGCGCTCTGGGGCAAGTTCTACGGCCAGTGGCTATGCGAGGGGGCGGTCTTCACCTACGACTTCGAGCGCTTCGACGCCGAGAAGGTGCTGCCGATGTTCGAGA
>CAMOCC010000168.1 GCA_946610035.1 uncultured Verrucomicrobiota bacterium | reverse complement strand
CAGGTCGGCGACGTCATCGAGTGCTACACCCTCGAAGAGCTGCCGCGCAGTCTCTGACAAGTGGCGTCTAACGTCGCCCGGTCTTAGACCTTGACCAGGTTCTTGCGCAGGGCGATGCCGACTGCTTCGGTGCGGTTGGCGGCTCCGAGCTTGACGAGAAGGGTCTCGACATGCTCCTTCACGACGGTTCTGCTGATGCCGAGCTGATCGGCGATCTCCGTGTTGTTGAAGCCCTTGACGAGGGAGAAGAGCACTTCCTGCTGCCTGGGCGAGAGCGTTGGCGCAGGGGGGTCGAACGCAAGAAGCCCTTTTACTTCTGGAGAGATGAATTTCTTTCCCGCGGCGACTGTGCGAACGGCCGTGAGCAGGATGCTGTCGTCCGCCGATTTCATCACCGCGCCAGTCGCGCCGGCCGAAAGCGCCGCGGCTATGTTGTCTGAGGTGGAATAGGAGGTGAGGACGACGATTCTTGTGCCGGGAAGCTTCGCGCAGATTTCGGCAGTCGCGGCGATGCCGTCCTTCTTCGGCATCATCAGATCCATTATTATTACGTCGGGCTTGAGCTTAAGCGCCTGCGAGACGGTAAGGCCGCCGTCGTCGGCTTCTCCGACGACGGCGAGGTCTTTTTCCGCGGCAAAGAGGGACTTCAGCCCCATGCGGACGATCTTGTGGTCATCGGCAATCAGAATGGAAATCTTGTTCATTGTCATGTCTCCTCGGGAAGTGGAATGTCTATTGCGACGCGGGTTCCTTTGCCGGGCGCGCTTGCGATGTCGGCTGTGCCGTCCAGCGCCTTGACCCGTTCCATAACGCCTTCGAGCCCGAAATGCCCCTGCTCCATGCCCGGGCGCGTCATGGGGTCAAAGCCGCAGCCGTCATCCGCGACGGAGAAAAGCAGCCGTCCGCCATTGATTGTTCCCGCGACCCTGAGCGTCGTCGCATGGCCGTGGCGCACGGCGTTTACGACGAGTTCGCGGATGATGCAGAGAATGTTGTGGAAGTCGCTGTCGGGTATCTTTCTCCGCGGCACGTTGAAGCGCACCTGGAGCTGGGCGTCAACAAGATGCGGCTGAAGGGTGATGCGGATGGCTTCGTCTATGTCGCTCTTCTCGAGCGCCTGGTTGCGGAGATCCCAGATGCAGTTCCTTAGCTCGGAACGCGAAGAGTTTATCGTCTTGAGGGCGATGTCCAGATGCGGTGCAGATTCCTCATCCGTTGCGGGTAGTGCCACCTGCGCAGCGCGTATTTCGAGCGCCGCGCCCGTCAGATTCTGCACGACGGAGTCGTGCAGCTCTGTCGCGAGGCGCGTTCGCTCGATCGTCTTGAACTTGGCGTGGGTCGCCTCGACCTGCTTCCGCGCGAGTTCCCGGCCTCGCCGTTCTACAAGGACGCGTAGCGAGGCGTTCCAGATGAGAACCAGGACAAGCACGCCCGCCATCGCGGAGAGGATGATCAGGAACCTCGCCGGAGTCAGCCATGGTGGATGCGAGACGATGACTATGTCGTTCCTGCCGCGCAGTATCAGCGTAAGTCCGCTGATGTGGGGCATGTCGGCCTGGGCGTCGTAGTCGTTGGTCTCAAGAAGGCAGACTCCCGTCGCCTCGATCTGGCATCCGAGCTCGAGCCCTTCGGTCGCCTCGGGGCAGGAGCTTGTGTCGAGCTGGATGAGAAGTCCGTCGCAGTCGAGCCCGATGCGGCCTTCCGCGTTGCCGAGCGAGGGCAGATTGCGGATCGTGCCTCCCAGGGTGATGAGCTTCCCGTAGTAGGAGGGCTTGAAGGTGATGGAGCCGGAGGGACTCTTGACGATAACGTCTGCGAGCGACATGAGGCGGACAGGGGGTCGCGGCGGCGAGGTCTCGGGCGCGGACGAGGAAATCGTCGCCGTGCCGAGAATGATGTTGAACTGGTCCGTCTCAGGATATCCGCATATCGTCGCGTGCAGGCCCGGGCGCGGAACCGCCTCGTTGCGGTGTGAAAGCTTGACGCGGACGATTCGTCCGTCGTAGTCCCTGAGTAGAAGATTGCGTTTTTGCCATACGGCGATGATCTCGCCGCTTATCTTCCGCTTGCCGAGCGAGCGGACGTTCTCGGGCGTCTGGTAGATCTTGCGTTCGAGGAAGGGAATGCTCTGCGGCGGGGGCGGCGGGGAGAGAACCTTGATGCCTTCGATCTGCGACACGATCAAGGGCCTTGCGTAGCGGCGTACGGACGGAAGCGCCCAGTTGAACGTGCCGACCACAGACACCTGGGACTCCAGAAGCTGGTTGACGGCGTCCGGGGCTACTGAAGGGAGGAGAACCGGCATTGTCGTCGGACCGTCTTTGAGGGTAAGGCAGATGAAGTTGGGGTCGTCTTCGCTTGTGCGCCAGTCGATGACGGTTCCAGTAGTCCGTATGAGACGCAGGTTGTCGTTGATGCTCGAGAGGTCATGGAGTTTCCTTGGAACTGGCTTGACCACGGCGCCGCTCCCGAGAATCTGGATTTCATGTGCGACCGCGTAGGGCTCGTTGCCGTAGTCGTGTTTCTGGAGGCCGAAGATGCCGGAGATGAAAACGCGGTCTCCCTGCTGCAGCGCGATTGGTGATGGCGTTCTGTTGAACACGGGGATGAGCAGTTCGCCGTCGTCGACGATGAAGGACGCGGCAGGAGTCGTTTCCGTCGCGGATGACAGGATTGTATGGACCGTTCCCGTGAGGGCGAAAAAATTGTGCGTCCCCGGCGTAGTGCTGTCCCAGATGCCCATCATGGACCTGATTTCCGTATTCGTCACGGCTCCAGGAAGATCGGCAAGCGCGATTGACGCGGCTGCACACAAAAGCATCTGTGTCCATTTTTTCATGCCGAAAATTATATCATATATTGATGCGGCAAACAGTAAATCCACTACCCTCCAGTTGGAGGGGTTTTCAATGAAGAGAGGTCGGGTGTATAATTTTGGCGACGCTGGTGATGCAGCGATCACACACGTAAAAAGAGGACACGACATGAAGTTCAAGACAATGTTGGCGATGGCGCTCGGCGCTCTGGCGGCGAGCTTTGCGGCGGCGGGAGACCTCGCGGTATCCGCCTACTGGCAGGACCACATGGTCCTCCAGCGCGGGAAGAAGATAACCGTCTGGGGCAAGGACGCCGCGGGCCGCACCGTGACCGTCTCGTTCGCCGGACAGACCGCGAACGCCACGACCGGGGCCGACGGCTTCTGGGAGACGACATTCGCGCAGCCGTTCGCGCTCTCGGCGACGCCGCAGACGCTGACGATCACCGACAGCGCGAACGAGTCCATC
>CAMOCC010000167.1 GCA_946610035.1 uncultured Verrucomicrobiota bacterium | reverse complement strand
CTCCAGCAGGGCAATGTCCCGTTCGCGGGCGAAGGCGAACGCCAGTGGAAGGTGGTGAAGCTATGAACATAAGAACAGTGCATATCGCAGCAGCAGCTGCGGCGTTGCTGTCGTCGCAAGCATGCGCAATAACAGTGGAGGTCGCGCCGGGCGAGCCTGAGTGCGTCCGCCGTGCCGCCGCAGGTCTCAGGGCGGATCTGGACCGTGCGTGTCCCGGCCACGGAGCGGATACGCGCCGGATCGTCGCGCGAACCGTTTCCGACGGACGCTGGGAGGCGAGCGTGCGCACCTATTCCAATGGTGTCTGGACGGTTACGGGCAGTGACGCGCGCGGCACGGTCTTCGGGCTCTATGCGATTTCGGAAGAGCTCGGCGTCAATGCTTTCCACTGGCTTGATGACGTGCCCGTCGAACCGCGAGAGTTCGCGCTTCCTGAAGAATGTTTTGAAATCGCCCCTCCAGGTGTTAAATACCGCGGGCTTTTCATAAACGACGAAGACTGGGGTCTTATGCCGTGGGCGAAGGAGAATTTCGAGGCCGACGGTTCAAAGTCCATCGGCGCGAAGACATATGAAAAGCTTTTCGAGGCGATGCTGCGTCTGCGCCTCAACCTCATCTGGCCCGCGATGCATCCGTGGGGATACGAGTTTGTCTCGCGCGAGGAGAACATGGCTCTCGCCTCGGCGATGGGAATCGTCGTCGGCGCTTCGCACTGCGAACCGATGCTCAGAAACAATGTCTACTGGGATAGGAAGACGCAGGGCGAATGGAACTACGCGACAAACCGCGAAAAGATCGACGAATACTGGCGCTGGTCCGCGGAGAAGTACGGACGCTGCGAGGCGCTCTGGACGATAGGGATCCGCGGCACGCACGACGAACCGATGAAGGGCGGGAATGACATGGAGGCGAAGAAGTCGCTGATGTACGAGGTGTTCGCCACGCAGACGAATCTGCTCGCGAAATACGTCGCCCCGCATCACGACGCACCTCCGGCCACGACGTTCATCCCGTACAAGGAGGTTCTGCCCATATACGACAGCGGGCTTGAAGTTCCGGCTGGCGCCTCGATCATGTGGGTTGACGACAACTTCGGATACATCAGGAGGCTTGGCGGAAGCGCGGCGGCGTCTCATCCGGGCGGCATCTACTGGCACGTTTCGTATTTCGGCGGACCGCACTCCTACACTCATGTTTGCACGACCGCGCCTGGATTCATCTGGTATGAGCTGGCAGCGAAGTGCGCGGCGAACAATGCGCGAGAGGTCTGGGTCATGAATGTCGGCGACTTCAAGCCCGCGGACATCGCTATAGACGCATATGCGCGGTTTGCGTGGGCGCCGGAGGCGTGGGGCGCCGACGCGCAGACGCGCTTCCTTGAAGGATGGGCGCGACGTTTTCTCGGCGCGTCGCAGGTGTCGCTCGCGCAACGTGTCGCCGCGCATCTGTCCGAATACTACCGGCTGGGCACAATCCGCAAGCCCGAGCTGATGTGCCGGCAGTGGATTGCGAAGCTGACGGATGCGGAGAAGGCGGCGCTTGCTGCGGACTATGCGGCGCTTGCGCGCGAAGACGCCGCGATAGAGGCGCTTCTTGCGCCGGGCTGGCGCGATTCATGGTATGAGGCGGTCGGCTACCAGGCGAGGTTCATGTCGGAGGCGGGCCTTGCTTTCATGGCCAGCGACGCACTTGAAGAAAGTGCGCGCGAACGCCTGAGGCCGCGTCTCGCAGCGTTGACGGCGCGATACGACGAGGTTTTCGGCGGCAAGTGGCGCAGGTTCTGGTTTGATACGCTCGATGCGAAGGAATGGTGGTGTCCGGGCGGAAACAACTGGGCGTCGCAGATGCAGTGGCCTTGGAAAGAGCCGGGCGATAAACGTCACTGGTTTCATGCGACTGCCGGCGGTGACGGCATTGCGCCCGGAGATTGGGTGGACGCGGCAGATATGAAGTCTAGCGGCGTTTCCGGGCGCGGCGGCGCGTGGAAGGCTGTCGCGGGACTTGGAATATCATCGCGTGCGATGGCGCTCCTGCCCGTAATCGATGGCGTTGGCGAAGGCGCGTGGCTGGAGTACGAGCTGGAATGGAAGGGCGAGGGTGCGCCGGACGAGCTTGTGCTGCAGTTCCTGCCGGACTACAGGCTTTATCCCGGTCTCAGGCTCAGGGTCGCTGTCTCGGTCAACTCTTCCGGCGAGTCGATCGTTGTGGAGGTTCCGCACTCCGACGGTTCAAGCGACGAGAACGGTCCTGGCAGGTCTGCGGCGGTGCAGGACGGCTTTGTGCGCGCATTCGTCAAAAGCGAGCACCTTCGCCCTGGCGTAAACCGCATTCGCATTACGGCGGTCGATCCAGGCGTGGTTCTCGACCGTCTCGCCCTGCGCGCCGTGGCACATAAGTCCAATGGCCCGAATGGACTATAGCGGTCTGCGCCTGTTTATAGTAAAATAATTTTGAAAATTCAAATAGGAGGAATTCTCGCATGAGAGCAAAAATTTTACCAACCGCATTGTTTGCCGCGTTGACACTGACGGCCATAACGTCCGTCCGCGCCGAAGAGGCGACGTACAACGTTACCTGGAGTGGTCAGAACAACAAGAGTTGGACCGATGAAGGAGTGTGGGATACCGCGACGCCGGAGGCGTGGCAGACGGCAATCATCAATCATTCGTCCCTTATCAAGTTCAAGGCGGGGAATGGGGAGACGGTCGTGTCAAATGTCGTAGTCGGTGCCAATGTGTCTCCAACGTTCCAGCGCGCCGATTCGGCGACGACAGGACAGCACCTTCTTGTTCAGGAAATGAACGGTGCCGGAACGCTCAAACTCAATCGCGTCGGCATCCATGCGGATTACTCAAATTACGATACCTGCAACATATCTGTCGCAAAGATTGAAGCAGTCGCCAACGGCAATAATGACAGCTGGTTTAATGGAGACTCCGCAAGCGGCAAGCGAATGGTCGTGAACTCGGATGTCACGGTCAATGGGTTTCTAAAGGTATACAAGCAGACGACGCTTGCGGGTGAAACGACGCTTGCCGGCAAGCTGCTGATGGTGGATGAGGCGGTTGTCGTAAACAATCTTGTGTATGCAGGAGATGATGCGACAATTGATTCGGCTTCAAAAGGCTCTGTTGGAAGACTCACGGTCCGTTCCGGCACTCTTTCGTATTCTGCATTGCCTACGGGCGTGACGCTCGGCAGCCTTGTCCTCGACGGCGGCACGCTTTCAGTGTCGTCTGATTTTAGCGGCACGATCGCAGTTGCAGAAGGCGGCGGCACGCTCTTTCTGGA
>CAMOCC010000166.1 GCA_946610035.1 uncultured Verrucomicrobiota bacterium | reverse complement strand
GCGACGGCGGCGGTGATGCCGTCGGCCTCTTCCTGCATTTCGTCGAGGATGTCGGCGACGGAGCGGTCGTCCTCCTCGGTGAAGTCGAGCCACTTGAAGTTGAGGTCTTCGCGGGCCTTGACCTCGGCCTCGGGGAAGCGGCGCCAGCGGCCGTTTGGGTTGGTTTCGGCGTCGTAGGTCTCCTGGCGGTCCTCCCGGTGGCCGGAGCAGTAGCACGCAACGAACTCCTGCAGGTCGGCCCGCGTCAGGGGCCGCGTAACCTGCGTGTGCTTGACGCCGGTGCGGTAGTCGTAGACCCAGACGTCCCTCGTGGGCTCGCCCTTCTCGAAGAAGATCACGTTTGTCTTGACGCCGCCCGCGTAGAAGATGCCGGTGGGGAGGCGCAGGATGGTGTGGAGGTTGAAGTCGCGGAGAAGCTTTTCGCGGACTTTCGCGGTGGCGCCGCCGTCGGTCAGCACGCTGTCGGGCAGGACGACGCCCGCGCGGCCGCCGGTCTTGACGATGGACATGATGTGCTGGAGGAAGTTGACCTGGTTGTCGGAGGTCTTGACGAACTCCGGGCGGTTCGCGGAGACGTCCACGCTGCCCTGCGGGCGGGTGCCGAAGGGCGGATTGGTCAGGACCACCTGGAACATGCGGTCGGAGGTGTCGATCAGGGAGTCCTGATAGACGATCGGGCTCCTGCTCACGCCGATGTCGTGCAGGTAAAGGTTCATCGAGGCGAGGGTCACGACGAGGTCGGTGTTGTCCGCGCCGAAGAGGGCGTTGTTCTTCAGGAAGCGCTGCTTCTCCACGTCGCGGCTCTGCGTCCGCATGTGCTCGTAGGCGGCGAGGAGGAAGCCGCCCGTGCCGCAGCAGGGGTCGCCGACGGTCTCGGTGATCTTCGGGTCGACCACGTCCACGATGGCGGAGATGAGGGCGCGGGGCGTGAAGTACTGGCCGGCGCCGCTCTTCTTGTCCTGCCCGTTCTTCTCGAGGATTTTCTCGTAGATGGCGCCCTTGAGGTCGCCCTCCATCATGTACCAGTTGTCCTCGGCCACCATGTCGACGACCTTCCTGAGCATGACGGGGCGATAGATCTTGTTGGTCGCCTTCGTGAAGATGGTGCCGATGAGGCCATCGCACTGCGAGAGCTCCTTCAGGATGCCCTCGTACTTCTCGACGAGGTCGGTGCCGCTCAGTCCGGCGAGGTCCTTCCACGCGCAGCCGTCCGGCAGATGGCCGGGAAGGCCCATGGCCTCCCGTTCGTCTGCCATCTTGAGGAAGAGGATGTAGGTGAGCTGGGTGACGTAGTCGGTGAAGCCGACGCCCGCGGACGAGAGGACGTTTGCGATGTCCCAGACTTTCTTGAGGAGGGAGGATTCTGTTTTCTGCGTAGCTGCCATCGTGTGTGACTCCTACGCCGTTTTCAGCAGGAACCTTGCCATGGATTGCATTTCTTCCGCGAGGGCGGGGGCGGTCAGGGCGAGGACGCCCCTGCGCCAGAGATCGGTGTCGATTTCGTTGAGCTCGGTCACGGAGAGCGCGCCGTCGCCTACGACATACGTGGCGATTTGCCGCATGACTTCCTTCTGTTCGTCCGTCAGGAGGCGCTGAGCCTGGCCGCAATACAGGTTGAAGCGCTGAGCCTGGCCCTTGACCAGACTGACGAGCTTCCGGTTCTTCCCGTAGGCGAAGCGCACGATCTGGATGAGGTTCGTGAGCGCGTTCACGTTCGTCTTCACGTCCAGTTCGTCCACGTCGCCGGCGTCGTCCAGAACCTTGTAGTTTCTCCAGATCTGGTAGGCGCCGTACTGCCGGTTTTCGGCGAGCAGGCGGTCGCGCAAATCGACCAGCATGCCGTGCGTAATGACGACATCCTCGGAATTGTAGAGGATCCGAAGCGCCTCGATGGCGTCCCTGTTTTCGTTCAAATACCGCTCGAAATTCTCGATGAACGTCCTTGCCGACTCCTTGGAGAAGCCCGCATAGATGAGCTTGTCCGGATCGTCTTCCGTCCGCACGACGTAGCCGCGCTGCATCTCCAGCAGTTTGCGGCGGGCGGGAACGCTGTCGATCAGGGCCGCGATCAGGGCCATGCGCTCCGTGTTCGGCTCCGAGGGGCCGACGAACGGGGGCAGCGACCGGCGGTCGAAGGCCTCCTGGATGCCGAACGCAATCTCCTTCGGCGCAAAGCCGAACGCGGCGATGAAGGAATCAAGGTGCCGCCCGAACAGGGGATTGTCCTCGTACCGGCGGTTGATCGTGGAGCAGTAGTCGCGGAGGAGCCACAGGTTCTCGTCGCTCACTTCATTGTGGGCAAGGCGCTCCAGAAGCTCTTCGAGCGAGCGGACCCCGGCCCTCGGGCCTCTTCCTCCCGGCTTCGGGACGAACTTCTCGTGCTCCGTCACGCCAACCGCGTCCACGATGTAGTAGCAGTCCTTGGTGGTGGCGTTGGGCGTCACCTCGCGAAGCTTGTCGTCGTCGATGACGCGGCAGCCGCGCCCCTTCATCTGCGTGTAGAGCACGTCGGAGCGGACGTCCTTCATGAAGAGGACGACTTCCAGCGGCTTCACGTCGGTGCCTGTGGCCACCAGCGTGACGGTGACCGCGATCCGGAAGTCCTTCTCCGTCCGGAGATCGCGGATCAGGCCGTTGGAGTCCTCCGCCGTGTAGGTGATCTTCTGGACGAAGTGCCCGGGCACGACCCCGTCCTCGAACGTTTTGCCGAACACCTCCTTCGCGATCTCGACGATCTGCGTGGCGTGGTTGTCGTCCTTGGCGAAGACAAGCGTCTTCGGGACATACGCCCACTTCTTTTCGCGGTCGGGGTAGAGCTCGTCGTAGACGGCGTCCCGATAGGCCTCCAGAACCTTTCGAATCTGATCCGGATTGACGACGGAGCGGTCGAGGGCGCCGGGATCGTAGTCGACGCGGCCTTCCATCATGAAAAGGTCTTCCTCTCCTGTCTCACGCGATGTCTCCGCGACCGTCGTGCCTTCCCGGAGGGCGCCTCCGTGCTCCGTGACTTCGGTCTTGATCCTGTAGACGCGTGCCGGGACATTGACTCCGTCCACGACGGAATCGTCGTAGGTGTACTTCTCGATGACGTTGTTGTCGAAGAACGAATATGCCTCGGGCGTGGGAGTGGCGGTAAGGCCGAGGACCCGGGCGCCGGAGAAATAATCCAGCACGGTGCGCCATTTGCCATAGATGGAGCGGTGGCATTCGTCCACGACGATGAGCTGGAAATGATCCGGCGGCAATCGCAGATCGTCGCCGAGACGGATGGCACCCCTGTCTTCCGCATCCTCGTCCGCCGCAATTCTCTCGTCCTCCGCGTCCTCGTCCTCCTCGCCTGAAAGCGGGCTGCCCGTCAGGACTGCATACAGCTTCTGGATCGTGGCGATCACG
>CAMOCC010000165.1 GCA_946610035.1 uncultured Verrucomicrobiota bacterium | reverse complement strand
GCGACAGCACCGAGGCCCTCTGCTACCGCAACCCGGACGGAGAAATCGTCGTCGTAGCGACGAACTGGGCCAACGGCGAAAAGCGCGTCAGGTTTTCCGTCGCGGGAAAGGCCTATGCCGTCAACCTCAAGCCGCACTCGTTCAACACCGTCACAATCAGGTAAACGGGCGCGAAGTATATGAAAAGGCGGATTGGATTATCGGCAGCCGCTGCAGTCTGCGCGCTATCCGTACTGACCGCGTCGGCGGAGGATTATTCACCATCTGCGTATGCTGGGCTTCCCGACTGGGAGAATCCATACGTCACATCGTCCAACCGCCTCCCCTCGCGCGCCGTGTTCGTTCCCGCAGCATCGCGCGGGCAGGCGCGCGACATCGCGTCGCTTCGCGCTTCGCGCGCGGATTCGCCATACGTCATGTCGCTTGACGGAGAGTGGGACTTCGAGTGGCAGCCGTCGCCGGAGGGGTATGGCCGTGTAGAACGTGCAGAGCGTGTAGATACGAAGAAACATGGCAAGATCGCTGTGCCGGGCTGCTGGCAGTTACAGGGCGACTATGATCCGCCGATCTACACGAACGTCCGCTATCCGCACGTGAAGCATCCGCCATACATCATGGAGGACCCGCCGACGAACTACACCTCGTATGTCTATCGCAATCCCGTGGGGACATACCGGCGCACGTTCGCGATTCCCGCGGAGTGGAATGACCGCCGCATCGTGCTTCACTTCGGAGGGGTCTACTCCGCGTTTTACGTACGCGTCAACGGCGTGACGGTTGGCTATTCGGAGGATTCGCGCCTTCCGGCGGAGTTCGATGTGACGGAGTTTCTGACTTTCGCCGAAAAGAACGAGATAGAGGTTGAAGTCTACAGATGGTGCGACGGATCGTACCTGGAAGACCAGGACTTCTGGCGCATGAGCGGAATCTACCGCGGCGTGCGGCTTGTGGCGGAGCGTCAGGACGGACTCCGCGACATCGTCATCGAGCCGACGGTTTCCGAAGACCTGAAGACTGGCGAGCTCAGCGTGTCCTTTGATTGCGAGTCTCCAGTCCGCGCACGGCTAGTCTCGCCGGACGGCAGGTCGGAGTGGAACGTCGACGACGGGAAGCTGCGCGTCGACAATCCGATTCTCTGGGACTGCGACGCGCCGAATCTCTACATGCTCGAAGTGGAGGCAGCGGGGGATCACTTCGCATTTCTTGTCGGCTTCAGGCGGGTCGAGATAAAAGACAGCGTGCTGAAGATAAACAATCACCGCATACTTGTCAAAGGCGTTAACCGCCATGAGATGTCCGCAACCGGCGGATACACCGTTACGCTTGACGAGATGAAGCGGGATGTCGCGGCTCTCAAGTCGATCAACGCAAACGCAGTGCGCACGTGCCATTATCCGAACGATCCCGACTGGTACACGCTGTGCGACCAGAACGGAATCTACGTCTGGGCTGAGGCGAACATTGAGAGCCACGGAATGGGCTTTGGGGGCGAATCGCTCGCGCACAGAGCGGACTACCTCTTGCAGCATATAGAGCGAGATGTCCGCATGGTGCGCACTCTCCGAAACCACCCGTCGATCATCGTGTGGTCGCAGGGGAACGAAGCGGGATACGGAGTGAATTTCGCAAAGGCCCGGGAGGCCATCCGCGAACTCGATCCTTCGCGTCCTGTTCAGTACGAGAACCACACGTACACACGCGAAGACCGATGCGGGACGACGGACATCAACTGTCCGATGTACCGCACGCCCGACCAGTGCCGTGAGTATCTTTCGGACAGTCCCGAGATGCCGTTGATACAGTGCGAATACGCCCACGCGATGGGCAATTCGACAGGCGGGTTCGCGGACTTCTGGGCGTTTGCGGATCGATACGATTCCTTTCAGGGCGGATTCATCTGGGACTTCGCAGACCAGGGGCTATGGAAGAGTGTAAAATGTAAAATGGAAAATGGAAAATTGGAAGATGGAATGGTTCTTGCATACGGCGGGGACTTCGGCGACATGCCGAACGACGGGAACGGACACTGCAACGGGCTGTTCGATCCGTTCAGAAATCCGCACCCTGGCGCGTTCGAGGTTGCGCATGTGCATGGGCTATTCCCGAACTCGTATCCCGACGCCGAAGCGGTGGAGCTCGTCCCGCTCCTTGCCGATCTCAAGGTGGAGCCGTGCTTCTGGCGTGCGCCTACGGACAACGACCGCGGGCACAAGCTGGTGCGGAACAACGGCGTGTGGCGCTCGTCCGAAGGCGTGAAGGTCGACATGGTGCGGCGTCCGATAGATGCGCGTACGATGCGGCTCGATGTCGTGTTTGAACTGCCGCAGGAACGGCCTTACGCTCCGCGCGTCGGCGTCGCGATTTCGCTCCCTGCTTCGGCGACGAACCTATGCTGGCGTGGAAGGGGTCCGCACGAGAACTATCCCGACCGAAAATTCGGCGCGTCGATCGGAGAATGGTCTGCGGACATTTCTGCGCCGCCGCCGTACATCCGTCCGCAGGACTACGGCCACTACTGCGACACGACAAGCCTGACGCTCGGTCCGCTTTCCGTGAAGTGCATCTTTACGTCGACTCCGCGAGAAGGGCTTAAGGACACCTTTGGATTCGCTGCATGGCCCTGGACGATTGCGGAACTCGAGTCGGCGCGCCACAATGAAGAGCTGCCGACTTCGTCCGGCGTCACGCTTGTTCTCGATGCGGATATCATGGGCGTCGGAGGAGACGACTCCTGGAGTCGCATCGCTGCGCCGCGTCAGCCGCACCGCCCGGAAGGTGGAACTTACACGCTCACCGTCGAGCTGAGCGCAGTCCGCTAGTGCCACACCGTAAAGGACGTGGAGCAGTCGACTTCACGGTCACTCTCCATTCGACTCCCTCGCGCGCTCCCGATTCTTTTGATTCGTGCGATAGTTGCGAATGTCCGTCGCGGAGCGACGGACACCCCTGATGGCGGCATCATAGTCGCTAAGGGGGTTGCGTCGCTCCGCGACGCAACAAGAGCCCCGCCCTTGCGCGACCGGACGGCAAGGCCGCCTTGGCCTTGCCACACCGAAAAGGACGTGTAGCAGTCGACTTCGCGGTCACTCTCCATTCGACTCCCTCGCGCGCTCCCGATTCTTTTGATCTGTGCGATAGTTGCGAATGTCCGTCGCGGAGCGACGGACACCCCTGATGGCGGCAGGCTCGCCTATTATGATATGGAGCGGTAAAATTTCAAAACCACACCCTTTTGGGGGGTGCTTCTGTATTTGTGTTCCTTGAATATTTGGTATAATTGTTGCGTTAACACGGAAAACAAGGAGGCAACAATGAGTAAACACACAATTGTGTCGGCTTTGGCCGCTGTCGGCATTTGCGTGGCCACGTTCGGAACGCGGGCTGCGGATGATATAACATCCGATAAGGAATTCGCCATCATGAGTGGAGACTACAACTTCAAGCCATCTGGCGAGCTGACAGCGACGTTTACCG
>CAMOCC010000164.1 GCA_946610035.1 uncultured Verrucomicrobiota bacterium | reverse complement strand
GTAGGCCATCGAGCCCGAAGCGTCGAGGACGACGGTCGCCCGCAGGTTCGTCTCGTCGACATACTGCTTGACATAGAGCCGCTGGCGGCGCGCAACGAGCTTCCAGTCGAGATTGCGGAGGTCGTCGCCGGCCACATACGCGCGATGTTCGGCGAACTCGGCGCTGGCGCCTTTGCGCGCGCTCTTGTGGCGGCCTGCGATGAATCCGTCGACGGTGCCGTGCGCGAGGAACTCGATTCTCCCGAGCTTCTTCAGCGCCGCATCCGGCAGCCACCTCATGTATCCCGGCAACGCCATTTTCGACAGTCCAACCCCGTCAGACGTCAAGTTCCTCGTGGCCCTGCACGTGGTCGAGCAGGCGCATGACGACGTCGTCCGTCGTGACGCCTGCGGCTTCGGCGTTGAAAGTCGTGGCTATGCGATGCCGCATCACCGGCAAGGCCGCCCATTTGACGTCGGCGGTCGTCGCATAGGCGCGCCCCTGCAGGACGGCGCGGGCCTTCGCGGCCGTGACAAGGGCCATGCCCGCGCGCGGACCCGCGCCCCAGCTTACAAGCTCCTTCACGAACTCCGGCGCCTCGGGCGTCTTCGGCCGCGTCGCGCGCACGAAATCGGCGGCGTATTCGACTACATGGTCTGCCGCAGGGACGCGGCGCACAACCGACTGGAGCTCGATGATCTCCGCAGCAGAGAGGACCTTTGCAGGCGCTGCATCTTCCTCGCCAGTCGTCTGGTGGATGATCTCGCACTCCTCTCCGCGCGAAGGATAGTCCACCTTGATGTTGAAGAAGAAACGGTCGAGCTGCGCCTCGGGAAGCGGATACGTGCCCTCCTGCTCAATCGGATTCTGCGTTGCGAGCACGAAGAACGGCTCGGCCAGTCGATAGGTCTCGCCGCCGACGGTGACGCTGTGCTCCTGCATCGCCTCCAGGAGCGCGGCCTGGGTCTTTGGCGGCGTACGGTTGATTTCGTCCGCAAGCAGCAGATTCGTGAAGACGGGCCCTTTCACGAAGCGAAAGACATGCTTTCCTGTAGTGCGGTCTTCGTCCAGCACTTCAGTGCCGGTGACATCGGCAGGCATCAGGTCGGGTGTGAACTGGACACGCTTGAACCCGAGGTCCATTACCTCCGCGAGAGTGCGGACGAGCAGCGTCTTCGCAAGTCCCGGCACGCCGGTCAGCAGCGCGTGGCCGCGCGCGAACACCGCCGTCAGGACCTGGTCGACCATCTCGTCCTGGCCCACGACGCGCTTCGCAAGCTCCTTCTTCATTTCGGCGCATTTCGCGTGCAGCATTTCGACGCGCTTCACGTCGCCCTCGTTGAGTTTAGCGTTCATTTTCCCGTTTCCTCTCCTTTTTCGTTGACGTCGACAGTTTCGTCGCGCTGGTAGATCGGCAGCATTCGATACGGCACCGCGAAGGCAAGCACCGCCATGGACGTACAGTAGACCGATCCGTTCTCGCCATTCCAGCAGCCATCGGGCTGTTGCTTTTTCATGTATGTCGCGTACATCCACGATTCAAACTCACGCCATTGCTCGCCACCAAGCTGAAAAAGCCCCTGGGCCGTGTAGTAGAGCCCGTAGTAGGGATTGCCGCCGCCCAAGAGCGAACGCTGATACGTCTTGCGGACGAACTGCGCGCCTTTGAGCGCATCGGGGTCGAGGTGGCGCCCGCAAAGCTCAAGGCAAAGTATCGCCGCGCCAGTCAGCGTCTCTGCATGCTGCCCGTTATCGCCTTGATAGCCGAACGCGCCGTCGTTCGCGCGTTGCGCGCGCTTGATATACAGCACCGCCTTCTCTATCGCGTCGTCTGGAAGAACAGCGCCGTTGAGCCGCGCACTGCGAAGCGCCATCAGCGCCCATCCGCTGCAAGAAAGGTCGCTGTCGCCCGCATCCGGAGTGTAGCGCCAGCCGCCAAGATGGGATGGATGGCTCTTGCGCCTGTTCTGCGCGTCGAGAATCACCTTAACTGCATGAGGCAACGTTTCGTCGATGCGCGCCTGACGATCGCGGTCGACCATTCCGCTAACCTCGGACAGGAACAGCGTCGCAATCGAATGGGCGTACATGCGCCCGTTGCCCTTCTCTCCCATGTAGCCCTTGAAGGGCGCGTTCGGACGCATGTCCATACAGTCGAGGACATAGTCCACGCAACGGTCTATCGTCTCGCCATAGGGCTCGCTTCCCGGCAGATGGCCCTTTGACAGAAACGCCATGCCCGCAAGCGCCGGAATCGCGGCAGAATCGCCGTAATCCCCATGAAACGACCCATCGGGACGCTGTTTTGAAACAAGGAACTGAAGTCCGCGCTCGATCGCCTTGTCGATTTCGTCGGCCTCGGGAGAAAAGGTCGACCCGCCGCCGACCATGCGCCAAAGACCGCTTTCACCAGAAACGACAACCGCGCCAATGTCGGCCGAAGACGGTGCTTCGCCGGACTTGATCACGGCTGCAGTCCCCGCGGCGATCGTGGCGAGCGAGAACAGCATGGCAAGACCGGCGATCCAACTGTGCCGGAAAAGCCAGGACTTTCGCGGACGCGTTGCGCGAATGAGCCGCTCCGTAAAATCAGGCGAAAGCTCCGTGTCGTGGAGCATCGCATAAAGCGCATCTTTCGCATAATGCAGGCGACTGCGGACAGTACCTTCTGGAAGACCCGTTATCTTGGCAATTTCTGGCGTCGTGAGTTCCTCGAAGTAGCGCAGGACCACGACTTCCCGATAACTCTCGGGCAATTTGTTCACCGCCGTGCGCACCGCCTCGGCGCTTCCTCGGAAAGCAAACGCCTCGAAGGGATTTCGCGCCGACTCGTCCTCAACCTCGGGCATGTCCTCCTGCGCGACGACTACTTCATTCCTTGCAGTCGGCTTGCGGACATCCATCCGGTGCAAATTAAGAAGAATCGTATATATCCAGTAGTAGAACGAGCCCGTAGGACGGAATTCGTCAATTCGAAAGATGGCGCGTTCAAAAGCGCGGAAGACAAGATCCTCGGCTTTATGGGGATCAGCGCAAAGAAGACGGGCGGCAGTTTCCAGGCGCGGTCGATACTCCGCCACCAGGCGACGTGCGCCCATTTCACGGTCAGCCCTAATTTCTTCGTAGATCTCCATCTCTAAAAGGTAAATGCGCGAGAGAGAAATTATGTTCAAGAAAAATTTAGGGTCAGACCCTTAAGACAAAAAAAGCTGGCGACGCCCTACTCTCGCACGTTCGCCGCCGCTTCGCGCCGATAGGCGGTCTAAACAACACTAACCGATCCTGCATCCGATCACAGCCACGGCTCGCGGCACACATTCACGTTCCGTCAGATGTACCGCCCGGTTACGCTTTGGCGGCAAGATTTGATGTCGGATGGCGTACCGACGGCGACGATACGGCCGCCGTCCTTGCCGCCGCCCGGTCCCATATCGACAATCCATTCCGCCGCACGGATGACGTCGAGGTCGTGTTCGATCACGATCACCGTCGCGCCGTTGCCGATCAGGTGGCGGAACACGTCCATCAGCGTGCGCACGTCGAGCG
>CAMOCC010000163.1 GCA_946610035.1 uncultured Verrucomicrobiota bacterium | reverse complement strand
GCGCGGGCCCCGCGAACGTCTCCGCGCCGTCGACATACTGAATGTCCGGCTTGAAGAAGTCCTTTGGGTTGGGTGCCGCGTCGGCCTGGGACCGGCAGCCGAACTGCGCCGCGAAGATCGCCGCCGCCATTGCGGCGAATGCCAATGCTCTCTTGATGTACGTGGTGTTCATGTTCATTTTTCCTTTCAGATCATTGCGCCTTCCGCTCAAGCGTCATGACGTCTATCGCCGGAAGCGGCTCGAAGTCATTGAAAAGGCAGACTTCGTTGAGCCCAGGTTTGAGCGTCACGCAAAACTCGGCGCCGACACCATCTTTCGGGGCCCCCTGGGCTACAGTTCCGCTGACCCTTGCGAACACGGCACCGCCCTCGCCTATCGTCCGCACCGTCATGGCGTATTTCCCGCCCTTTTCGCTCCAGACGCGTTCCCAGACGATGGTGTTCCCCCTGCGGCCGCCCGCGCCTGCCACGACCATTCCGCCGCTCGCCTTGTCGTTCTTCTCGTAGTACGCAGTCTTCGCCTTCTTCGCGTCGTGCAGCTCCTGGTATGTCGGCAGAAACGCAGTCTCCGCCTCGTAGACGTCCTGTTCAAGGCGCCTGTTCGACTCGACGACGAAGATCCTCGTGCCATGGGCGGGGACAGTGCCGACGAGCTCGTCGTTTTCAAGCACGGTGAAGCCGCCGTCCGGCCCGCCCAGCGGCGTGATGCACCTGACGTTCCGCGTGTACTTCGGGACCGAGTCTTTGGTGTTCAGTCCGAAATCGATGGCATAGAACGGAACCACCATCTCGCGCGGCTTGTCTCCCAAGTTCACGAATGCAACCGCGCGCTTCTTACCGAACGGCTTTTCGATGTCGCGGACAAGAACATACGCGTCGTCGACTCGATGCACGACATAGGCCTGCGGCGCGGCGGTGTCCTGGTCGAGCGCGATGAGGTCTTTGTTTTTGAGGAGCGCAAGCGTCTTGGGCTTCGACTTGAGCTTTTCGAGGTCGCAGCCGATCAAGAGCGGCGAGCTCATCATGCACCACACGGCGAAGTGCGTCTGGTCTTCCTCGTCGGAAAACCCTCGTCCGACCTCAAGCATGTCCATGTCGTTGTAGGCGCCAGGCGCCGCGTAGGCGGAAAGATAAAGCGACTCCTTGATGATCGCCTTGACGCGCCCCCACGTCGGGTTTATGTCGGCGCTGATTCGCCAGGAGCTTCCGATCTCGCGAACCCATGTGCCAGGGTAGTTCCAGCGGCAGACGTTTATCCTGACGCCGGGCTTTACCGAGTCGATGGCCTTGCGAATCTTCGTGTACTGCTCGCGCTCGTCTAAAGAGAGCTTGCCCTTGTTTTGCCAGCGGTCGCCGCCGCAGAAGTCGATCTTTATGAAGTCAAAGCCGAGTTCGTCGAAGAAATACTCCGCGTCCTGCCGTTCGTGCCTGTAGAGACCGACACCCTCGCCAAGCACGTCCTTGTCCCAGAAGCATCCGCACGTGTCCGCGCCTGCGTCGGAATAGATGCCCGCCTTGAGACCGAGCCCGTGGACGTGGTCGACGACGTCTTTGAGCCCGTTCGGGAAGCGCTCTGGGTGCGTCTTGAGCTTACCGTTCTCGTCGCGCCCGCCAAAATAGCCGTCGTCGATGTTGACATACTTGTAGCCGCACTTGTCGAGGCCAAGTTCAACGAGAAGATCTGCCTGCTTCATGATGAGCTTGTCCGAGATGTTGACGCGGTAGGCGTTCCAGCTCGACCAGCCCATCGTCGGCGTCTCGGGATTCTTCGCTTCGCACGGCTCGGCGTTCAGCACCTTGTCGGCAGCCGCCCGCACGGACTCGAAGTAGTCCGCCTTCTTCCAAAGCGACTGCTTGGCGTCGAAACGCGCGTCGAGCATGTCCAGCTCTACGCCGCGCACTCCCTCGGCGCGGAGCTGCCTGTACTTCTCTGCGGCCTCGAGCCCGTTCTGAAGCATGAGGAGGCGAATCGACGGCGAGCCGTCGGGGTAGACGAGGAACGTGTCGCCGGCGAAGAGCCCCGCGTAGTCCGCGCGCTCCATCGGCTTGGGCGGCCACGAGTTGTAGGCCCAGCGGAGAAAGCCGTCAAACCCTGCAACGACTGGATAGAGCCCGAGGAAA
This sequence comes from uncultured Verrucomicrobiota bacterium, assembly GCA_946610035.1. Taxonomy (GTDB): domain Bacteria; phylum Verrucomicrobiota; class Kiritimatiellia; order RFP12; family UBA1067; genus UBA1067. The sequence continues at coordinate 1,425 of CAMOCC010000163.1, read as the reverse complement.
TACCCCTCGTCCGGCGAGGAAAAAACGAACGTGTTCGGCGAAAGCGGGCTGTTGCAGACGTAGTAAGTCGTCTTGAAGCCCTTTGCGCGGCGGCTCGCAAGCTCTGATGCGAGATCCTTCTTGATGTGCTCCATGCTCTGCGAGTAGATGTCGATGTCTATTCCCTCGAAGGCGGAGGCCGGCTTGTTTCCCGCGAGCGAGATGCGGAGTCCAGGAGCCATGCGGCGGACGAGTTCAGCCGCGGCGCGCGAATCCTCGGGACTGCGCTCGTCGAGCGCGACTGCCGTGTTTGCGAACCAGCCCTTCTCCTTCAGGTGCTTCGCGAAGTCGACTAGAAACGGCCCCCAGTAGTCCTCGTATTCCTTCGTACCGGGCTTGGCGCGGGCGGTGCAGTCCCTCTTTCCCGGCTCGTCCCACCAGATGCGTCCCTCGTCCCAAGGGCAGATCGAGTAGCACGCGATCTCCGGGCCGAGCCCGCATTCCTTCGCAAACGTCACGTACTCGTCGAAGATCGAGTAGTCGAACAACCACGAGCCGTCCGCGGCCTTGACGTGGCGAACCATCGTCTCGTATCCGTCGCAGCACTGGCGGCTCCACGGGAAACGCACGATTGTCGTCGTAATGACTTTCTGACCGAGAGATGCAAGTTCCGTCCAGAGCGGACGCATCGCGTCGTAGTGCTCCTTCGAGAACGGCTTCGCCTTGTTGACGCGCGAAACAGCCCACGGATGCTGCCATAGGTCGAGGTAGTAGCTGCGCTCTTGAACGGGAGTAATCGTTCGATCCAGGACCTTGACGCGGAGATCGCCAAACGAATGTACTCCCGCCTTCGCATCGCACGGCACTCTGACCTGCACGACGCGCGAAGTCGCCGCCGGGTCGCCCCATGCGACGCGGTCGAGCGCATTCGACATGACCTTTCGCCAAATCACCGGCGCCTGGTTGTAGTCCACTCCCTTGAGCGCACCGACCTTCACCACAAAGCCGTCCCGCGCTTCTGCGACATTCTCGCCGTCCGGCAGAAACGCGTTCACCGTCTCGCCCTTCCACGCAGTGATGTCAAGCGCGGACACAACTCCAGGCAGGAACAGCAGCGCCGGCACAAAGAGCGACCTCAGCAAAATCATCAAGGACGGCAGCGACTTTTCCGCCCCCGCCGTCCTCAATGCCCACATTGTTCCGATGCTCCTTTCCACTACCTGACGATCACCTGCAAACCGATGCCTCTCTTTGCAATGAGTCGCTCATGCGCATCGTCGCCGTCTATGGCAACGCGCTTGGCAAGCCATCCGGCAGGCAGACGAGGTGACGTTCCGGTCTTGTTGATCGTGCCAAGGACGATTTCATCTCCTATCGCGAACTCTCCCTCGCCCACGAGCGTCGGCACGAGCTTTCCGCCGTTATTTATATAGCTTCCGACGTTCA
>CAMOCC010000162.1 GCA_946610035.1 uncultured Verrucomicrobiota bacterium | reverse complement strand
GACTCCACGCCGCGCTTGAAGACGGCGTCGCGGCAAAGGCACAGTTTGGAAAGGGACTAAAATGAAAAAAACGATGATTGCATCTCTGGCCGCGCTTTTTGCGTTGGCCGTCTACGCGAAGACTTCTACGCCCGAGGGATGGCTCGACGACTACGACGCTGCGCTCAAGAAAGCGGCGGACGAGAACAAGCACATAGTCGTCGATTTCTCCGGAAGCGACTGGTGCGGCTGGTGCAAGCGGCTCGACAAGGAGGTGTTTGCGACAGACGAATTCAAGAAGGCCGCGTCGGAGAAGTACGTCCTCCTGATGGTGGACTCGCCGATGAAAAAGTCGCTTTTGACGCCGAAGGCCGCCAAGGAGAACCCGAAGCTCGTCGAGAAGTTCGGCGTGAATGGCTTCCCCACGGTCGTCGTCCTCGACCCGAAGGGCGAGGAGGTGTGCCGTCTTGGCTATGAGAAGGGCGGGCCCGCGAAGTACATCGAGAAGCTCGACGCCGAGATACGCGATGCGCCGGACGTCAAGAAGTACATCAAGCCGATAGAGGATGTCCTTAACTCCCATGACAGCAAGATGGAAGAGGAGTCCCGTGCCGTGATGGAGAAGGTCGAGAAGAAGTTTCCGAAGCCGAAAGAGGGGGCGTCGAAATCAGAGCTTCGCAAGTATCGACGCGAGGCGATGAAATACGCGCAGCAGGTCATGTTTGAAGAGGTCTACGCCAAGTACGTTCCGCTCTACGACAAGGCGTTCGCCGAGGCGAAGGCGATGAAGGTCCCCGCGAACATGGAGTCGCGCAAGAAGGATTTAATCGACGAGCAGGAGTCGCGCTTCGAAATGCTCAAGACCGCGCTCAAGGCGTACGAGGAGGCGAAGAAGAACGGGACGCTCGACAAGGAGGACGAAGAAGGCGATGATGACGATGATGACGACGACGAGCGGATGTCGTCGCGCGTCGAACCCAGGGTCGTGCTGCCGCTTCCCGCGGATGCGAAGACGGATAAAAAGCTCATCGACGAGGTGACGTTTCCGTTCTACCGCAAGCACATAGTCGAGACCTACGACGCGGCGTCTGAGACGAACGACTCTGTGCGTACGCGCATGCTGCGCGTGCGCGAGTCGCTTGCGATTGCCATGGCCACGATGCGGGACGAGTTCCCGACGTCGAAGGCGGTTGGCGACGCGAACTGGCTGTGGGGCCAGAACTGCCGCGACGCGGCCGTCGCGATTGTGCGCTACATGGGCCTGGACAGCGAACCCAAGTTCTTCCAAGGCCAGAAGCTGTTCAAGGAGGCCATTGAGGCGCATGACGACGCGACCGAGCCGTTCCTGGGCTTTCTTCTCCGCCGCTGGGCGTACCGGCAGGCAAGGCACATGAAGGCGCTTGACAAAAAACGCACCCAGCCGGTCAAGGACGCGCTTGGCCCGTATGTCGAGGCGTTCGAGAAGGTCGTCCCCATCCTCAAGGCGGCCGACCGGCGCATCGCCGAGCGGCTCGACAGCGAGTATCTGCTTCCGGAGAACGCCGGCAAACAGCTCGACAACGAGTACCTGGCGCTTTGCGCATGGGCCGAGCGTTGCATGAGCGCCGCGTTCGAGTCCCGAGGGCAAGGATGGGCGAGCGAGGTGACGGAGGACGGATGGAAGGGGTGGCAGCTCAACAACAACCAGGCCGAGTCGAACCTCCTGGCCGCCGTGGCGATGCGCCCGGAGGAGGCGCGTCCGGCGCTGATGCTCTCCAGCCTGTACGGGCGCAGCTGCGGGAATGGCGATGCGTTTGAATGGTTCAACCGCGGCGTATCCAATTCCATCGACGTCGCCGCGCAATACGTCGACGACTTCGTCCACTACCAGACCTCGCGCTGGGGCGGCTCGACGCGCATGCTGCTCGACCTTGCGACGAACGCGGCTGCGACCGTTCGCACGGACTCCTGCTTCGCCTACGTCGCGGCATCCGCTGCGCTGAACAAGATATTCCGCTTCGAAACCGACGGCTCGTCCACGACGAACCAAGTCGCGCGCATTCTGACCCCGGAGGTCTGCGCCGCCATGTACCGCATGTTCGACACCTATGTCGCCGCCGGACCTCAGCCGAACATGCCGTCTCCGGACATATTCCGCTGCATGGGCCTCGACCTCGCCGTGTCCACAAGGGATTGGGCGCGGGTGCGCGCGTATGCCGCGGCGCTCGAGAAGCCGGTCAGGAGCTGGAAGGACCACCACTGGATACGGCGCGTCGCGCCGAGGGAAGACAAATACTACATGGGCGACCTCGCGCATTCAATTGCCAAGGGTCCCGACGCGAAGGGTGTCATCGCCGCCGAGGAGGCGATAGACGCCGGACGCCATGAAGAGGCGTATCGCTACTACGAGGGTATGAGCAAGCGCGAGCACCTGGACATCAACGAGCGGCAGCTGGCGGGGCGCCAGCTGTTTCGCGAGAGGCTCTTTTCCCAGGAGACGGCGGGCGGCTGGATGGACCTCATGCCGACCGGACTCCCGGGCGAGGCCGAGGTATGGTGGGGGCATATGCATCTCGACGAGGACGGACGGGCGCGCTTTCGCCACAACTTCCGGTCGTACTACTTCCTGCTGACGCCTCTGCACGGGCTCAACAGCGAGTTCGAGGCGACCGTCTACTTCGAGGAGAAAGATCCGAATCAGAAGGAGTGGGACATCGGATGGGGGCTCGCCCGTCCCACCTATGGACGCACCATCTCGTCTGGCGCCGTGCCGTACATCCACTTCTTCCGCGACAAGAATGGCGACCATGTCGCCGTCGAGTCGTACACCGAGGAGAACGCGGGCGCCAAGTACAAGGCCGCGACGAAGCACGAGGACGGACGGGACATCAGCCGCCAGATACTCGTCCGCGATCTCGCCAAGCAGCCGTCCCACAGCTTCAACCTCAAGACCGGCCCCGAGAATGTCGTCATCACCGTCGACGGAAACGAGATCCTCTCCAGTCCGTGCAAGGAATTCTTCGCGTCGTATGAGTTCGGCGAATGCATCATGTCGAACGGCGACGTCCTGCCGGTGTGGAAGCTCTTCAAGAACACGGCGTTCTCCGGCTACCACTACCGCCGCGTCCCGGCAAAAGAAGAAAGTGGTGCCGAAGGGCGGAATCCCCAAGCCCCTGCAGAAGCGCTGAAGGCTGCCATTGCGCCGCTTGCGACGTCAATGAGCGAAATCGTCAAGAACAAGGCGTATTCCGGCGGATGGGGCTATGACGAGAAAACGGCTGTTGTCATTTCGGCGGAGGATGAAATCTCCGGAGTAGAACTTGAGCGGCCGTTCCTGCTCCTGCGCAGCCAAAGCGAAGTCATTGCCGCGTTGGAAAAGACGAAACTCGGCACGAAGGATGACATTGACGCAGTCGTTCCGACGGTCAAGTCCCAGGGGCTGATCTCAAGCGGCGGCAGGTCGTATGACAGCATTGAGTATGAAGTCTGCGTGAAGCTGACCAATGGCGTGGTCTTCACATACGACGCAGAATGCTGGTTCGACATAACCTCCTTTTTCGGCAAGTAACCTATCCGCGAATTACCTCTTACACGATAGAATCTCGATTGATGCAAAGCATTCTCAGACTTGACGTCCGCGG
>CAMOCC010000161.1 GCA_946610035.1 uncultured Verrucomicrobiota bacterium | reverse complement strand
TCGGGGCACGACATCGCGACTCTCGCCGTAAAGGTGCTTGTCGACAAGTGCGTGTGGTCCGCGCTCCTGTGTGTCCCGCTCAATTCCGTGTTCTTCTTCTGGGAGGGACGCGACTTCTCCCTCGCGCGGTGCCGCGCGGAATGGCCACGCAGCTATCTGCGGCAGATTTATCTTCCGATCCTTCTCGCCGATTTCTCAGTCTGGATTCCGGTGCAGTTCGCAGTATACGTCTTTCCTCTTCCGCTCCAGATCCAGCTTGTCGGTTTTGCCGGCGCGTTCTGGTCCCTCGTAGGCCTCTCATCCGGCATCCGCCTTGCTCGGATCAGTTCGAAGAAAACAGGATGAAAGGGTCTCTCGCATTGCCCGATTGAGTTGATTATTTTGGTACAATCGGATATGTTGCGAGAGAAAAGGTATGGTACAATACAAATAGCAGAAAGTGCACAAAAAGGAAATCCACTTGCTTATGAATACGAAAAACACCTCTCTGACCATCTGGTTGCTTTCGCTGTTTGTCTCGCTTGCTTTTACACAGACAGCGCAATGCGAGGGCGTTGTTACGGTTGAAGGACGCGAATCTTCGCTTCTCCCGCCGGGAAAGAAATTCAAACTCGTCTGGAACGACGAGTTTGACGGCGACCGGCTGGATGCGTCGAAGTGGAGCTACCGCACCAATTTCTGGGGACAGCGCGCCTACTGGTTCGCGACGCCCGAAGACAACGCGGTCGAAGTGAAGGATGGGCTTCTTCACCTGAAGCTCATCAAGAAGGCGGACGGACAGTTCGTGTCGCCGCAGCTCCAGACAGGCGAACTTGTGTGGGACGTTCCGCACGAGGAGAATCCAAAGGGATTTTGGCCGCTTCCGAAGCGCGAGAAGGCGAAGTTCACGCACCGCTACGGCTACTACGAATGCCGGTGCCGCCTGCAGCAGATGCCGGGCTGGTGGTCGGCGTTCTGGATGCAGACGCCCATGCAGGGTTGCTCGCTCGACCCGCGCCGTGCCGGAATCGAACACGACATCATGGAGTCGTTCGAGGTCGGAGAAGTGATTCCGCACTACTTCCATGCGAACGGCTATGGTGCGGACTATCTTGGGTTCTGCGTCCCGAGGCGTCCGAAGGATGTGACGCCGGAGGCGTTCAACGGCCCGAATTCCGTCAAGCTCGATGAAACGCAGTTCCACGTGTTCGGCATGCTATGGGAGCCGGACGGCTATACGTTCTTCATCGACGGCAAGCAGCATGGGCCGAAGGTGGGGCAGGGCGATGGCGAGGCGGTTTCGCAGGTCGAGGAGTTTGTCCTCCTTACGACCGAGGCAAAATGGTACCGCAACAACCGCATGACGGGAAAGGGCGTCCCGGAACTTGACGCGGCAGCTGCGGCGGGCGACGATTTCGTCGTCGACTACGTGCGTGTCTACGACATCGTCGAATAGTCGGTTGAATGTGGTATAATTGCACTGACAATGAGAACGACGGCTGTATTTTCGAGGTATTTCAAACGACTGAAAACAAGGTCGACTCGCCTGTTAAAGTTGACATGTCATTTGCGCACGCATGGCAGCTCATTTGACATGCTTCAAGGCATGAAGAGAGTAGCAGCATCCGCTTGCGCAGCGATGGCGTTCGCGACCGTCTGGGCAGACACAGGTTTTTCCGTGGGACGCTGGAACGTCGCCTTTTCCGACGAAGGCGAACGACTCGTCCTGTCCCATGCCGACGGCTTTGCCGAAGTTTCGGGAACGGTTTCGTTTAAAGGACCGGCCGTCGTCACGGGAGCGGGGGTCGGCGCGGACGGTTCGGCCGCACGCTGGCGCGTCGCCTCGCCACGCGACGGCGCGAAACAACGTCTTGCGCTTGTTGACGCGCTGGACAACGTGAACGGCTACATTTCGTTCCAGCCGGACGGCGAGGGCGTTTCGATGCTCGTCTACCATCGCACGGCGTTCGCATACGAAGGGGCGCTCTCGTTCGCCGGAGAAGTCCGCTACCGGGACGACGCGTATCCGTGCCGTCTTTCGCCGATCGCGGGCGACAGGGTGCTTTCCGTCAAGAGCGGCAACGCCGTCTCAAATCTCGATGACGCGCTTTTCTCGCCATCGGCGGACGAGGCGCTGGAGTTCAAGAGTTTAAAGCTGAAAGAGAAAAGTGGAAAGTTGTCGGTATCGGCGAAACTCAAGATCGACGACGCGACTGCGAACGCGATGTCAGTCAAGATCGTCAAGGATTGGTACAAGTCGCGCTGGGTGCCGTACTGGCGAGCTCCGAACCGCGATCGTTCACCCCATGCGCCCACTGGCTGGCTCAGCTGGAATACTTACTTCGACACAGCCGGCTCAAAGGAGAATCTTGACGAGGCGCGTTTTGCCGCGAAGTGGTTCAAGCCGTTTGGGATGGAGATATGGAACATCGAGTCGTGGCAGGACAATTCGCCGAAACTCCCCGTCTCGAATTTTCACAACATGAACCTCGAGACGTACAAGACGCAGTTCCCCGAGGGGATGAAGTGGCTCGCGGACGAGATTCGAAAACTCGGTTTCAGACCGGGACTCTGGATGGCGCCATATGGAACAGGCAACGACGAATTCTATGCGCGGCACAAAGACTGGTTCCTCCACGACAAGGAAGGAAAGCCCATCCGCTCATGGAACGGAAAGTATACGCTCGACCCGACTGCGCCAGGTGCGCTTGAGCATTTGACTTCGATATTCGACAAGGCCTCGCACGAGTGGGGGTACGAGTTCTTCAAGATCGACGGAATGTCGGGACGCGGACCCGGCTACTGCGCGCATCTCTACGAGCGGCCCGAAGTGCGCGCGGCGATGCACGACCCGTCGTGTCCCAATCCGTTCGAGCGCACCGTCGCCGCGTACAGGAAGGGCATCGGCGACGACCGCATCTTTCTCGCCTGTCAAGGTCATTTCACGGGTGCGGAGGCGGGTTATGCCGACGCAAGCCGCACGGGAGCGGACATAGTCCACCCCAACGAACCGGTAAAGTGGGAGAACATCCTTCTTCAGGCGCGCTGCACGGTCAACCAGTTTTTCGCGCACGCTAACGTGTTCTGGTCAGACCCAGACTGCATGCTCGTCTCGCAAGGTGCGCTTGCACGCGAACAGGCGCAGGTCGAGGCGACGGTCGTCGCGCTCCCCGGACAACAGACGTTCGCAGGCGACAAGCTCGCTGAACTCGCGCCAGACCGTGTGCGGCTCATCCAGCAGGCGCTTCCCGTGTGCCCGACGCGTCCGGGGAAGCTCTATCCGATGTTCGGGCACCTGCCGGTCTGGGATCTCCATGTGTCGCGTCCTTTCGGCGACTGGCATGTCGTCGCGCTCTTCAACTGGGGCGATGACGAGAAAGTCGTTTTCGTCTCGTGGAATGAACTCGGCGAAGACCCAGACAGACGCTTCGTCGCGTGGGAGTTCTGGACGGATACCTACCTTGGAGAGCGGAAGGGCAGTCTTTCCGCGGCAGTTCCGCCGCGCGGCGTTCGGCTCTTCGCCCTCCAGCCGCTTGCGGACCATCCGCAGTTTCTCACGTCCGATCGTCATCTGACACAGGGCGCAGTTGGGCTTCTTGGCCAGAAGTGGGATGGATCGCGTCTTGTTGCAAAAGTTGATGCCGTTGGCGGTTTCCCGCAAGTTGCGCGTTTTGCGGTGCCGAAAGAATGGAAGATCAAAAGTGCAAC
>CAMOCC010000160.1 GCA_946610035.1 uncultured Verrucomicrobiota bacterium | reverse complement strand
GAACCCCAGAAACTCCAGAAGTGGTGCCGCGCGCGCAAGCTTGCGGGCGCCAAGATCGCGCTCGTCCCCACGATGGGCTACCTCCACGACGGGCATCTCTCGCTCATCCGCGAGGCGAAGAGGCGCGGCGCCGACGAAATCGTCGTGAGCGTGTTCGTGAACCCGGTCCAGTTCGGGCCGAACGAGGACTACGAGAAGTATCCCCGCGACGAGAAGGCCGACCTCGCGAAGTGCCGCGAGGCGGGCGCGACGGCTGTCTTCTTCCCGACGCCGCAGAACATGTACCTCGGGCGCCACAGCGTATACGTGAACGAGGAGGACCTTTCGAAGGGGCTCTGCGGCGCGCGCCGCCCCGGGCACTTCCGCGGAGTGTGCACCGTCGTCGCGAAGCTCTTCAACCTCGCGCACCCGGACTTCGCCGTCTTCGGGCAGAAGGACTACCAGCAGGCGCAGGTGATAAAGCGGATGGTGCGCGACCTCAATTTCGACCTCAAGATCGTCGTCGCCCCGATCGTGCGCGAGAAAAGCGGCCTTGCCCGCTCGTCGCGCAACACCTACCTTTCGCCCGAGGAGCGCGAAAGGGCGGTCGCGATCTCCCGCGGGCTCATGTCGTTCGGCGCGAAGGGCGGAGCGAAGACGCTTGCCGCGCTTCGAAAGTCGCTTGAGAAGGCGGGGCTGAAGGTCGACTACGTCGAGTGCGTCGACGCAGAGACGCTCGAGCCGCGCAGAACCCCGAGGAAGGGGTGCTGCCTTCTCGTCGCCGCCTACTGCGGCAGGACGCGTCTCATCGACAACCGCGTCCTCTGACCCCGCCCCTCTTACGGCGGCGACTATAGCTTCAGCAGGTGCTTTCTGAAGGCGATGGCGACGGCCTCTGTGCGATTGGCCGCGCCTATCTTCTGGAAGATCGACTCCACGTGCTCCTTCACGACGTCGACGCTTATGCCCAGCTGCCTGGCGATGTCGGGGTTCGAAAGGCCTCTGACGATAGACTGGAGTATTTCGGCCTGCCGCGGCGAAAGCGCCGCGGCTGGAGGGTCGGCTGAGATTATGCGCTCGACATCGGCCGCGACATAGCGCCCGCCTGCGGCCACCGTGCGAATGGCTTCGGCGAGCTCCCTGAAGTCGCAGTTCTTCATCACCGCGCCCATTGCGCCGGCGTCCATCGCCTGGCTGATTCCGTCGGACGTTCCAAACGTGGTAAGTATGAGAACCCTGCTGCCCGGCGCCTTCGCAAGAAGCTCCCTGGTCGCTTCTATGCCGTCCATGCCGGGCATCATCAGGTCCATGATCACGACATCTGGCTTCAGCCGCAGCGCCTTGCGTATTCCCGCCGGGCCGTTCGGCGCATCGCCCACCACTTCGATGTCGGCCTTTGACGAAAGAAGAGACGCAAGCCCCATTCGGAGTATCGCGTGGTCGTCCACCAGCAGAACGCGAACTGTCTTCATATCCGTATTACCGCCTTCGTTCCCTTGCCGGGAGCGCTTTCGATGTCGAACTCTCCGCCGAGGGCTTCGATGCGCTCCCTTATCCCCTGTATTCCAAAATGCCCCTGAAGGACTCCCGGCGCGTCGTCCGGATCGAAGCCGCATCCATTGTCCTGGACCGAGCACATGATCTTTCCGCCGTCAAGCGACCCCGCCACCCTGATTGTCGTGGCGTGCCCGTGCCGTACCGCGTTCACGACGAGTTCGCGCACGGACCTCAGGAGCGCGTGGGCCGTGTTGTCGGAGAGCTTCTTGCGCGGGACGTTGAAGCGCACCTTCACGCGGTCTGCGTTCACGAGCGGCTGAAGCGTCCTGAGGACAGCCTGCGTCATGTCCTTTTCCTCGAGAGCCTGGCTTCTGAGGTCCCATAGGCAGTTTCTGAGATCGTCGCGGCACGATTTCAGCGTCCGCGCCGCGATGTCCACATGTCCGGCCTCCAGCTCCATGGAGACGCCGGTGAGGTTCTGCGCAAGGGAGTCGTGCAATTCGACGGCGAGGCGCGTGCGCTCCTCGGTCCTTAGGTCGGCCTCTACGCGGCCTATCTGCTCCCTGAAAAGCTCGCGGCCTTTGCGCGCGGCGGCGCGGCGAAGCGCGGCGTTCCATATGAGGATGGCCACGAGCGCGGCGAAGAGCGTGCCGATCACGACGAGCAGCCTCGTTGCCGTCCACCATGCCGGCCTCGAGACGAGGCGCAGGTCTCCGGGGGCGCGCGTTACGATGAAGAAGCCCTTGATCTGCGGAAACACCGAGTTCATCTGCCAGTTCTCCGTGTCCATCACGCAGACGCCTGTTGCCTCGACCGTGCATCCCGGCGAAACTTCCATCGCGGCGTCGGCTGCAGCACTGATGTCTACTGGAATGAGAATTCCATCGTCGTCGAGAAGAAGCCGTCCGCCGGGATCGTGGATGCTTCGGACCGTTCCTCGCATCCTGACGGTCTTTCCGTGCATGTCGTGGCGGTACCGAGCGCGACCCGTCTCGTCGGTCGTCATGTCCCTGGCCGTTATGTCCGTCGCCGCTTCAGACGGCGCGACCGCGGCGGATATGCCGCGCCAGCGGGCGCGGACGAGCGTGTAGTGGTGGATGTCGGTCTCGGGAAAGCCCGAGACCTCTATCTCCTCGCCGACGGCGGGAGCAGGGGGAGCGACGAACTTCGCCGCAAGCGTTTCAGGCATGTCGAATTTGCCGAGCCCGGATATGAGGGCAGACGTTTTGTTCCAGACCGCGAGCACGCGGCCGCGGAACCTGCGGCGGCCGACATGCTGCAGATCGCCGGGGCCGAGGCCCTCGAGCGTCGATATGTCGGGTACATCGAATGGGTCTTCAGTCGCGCGGGTCACGACCTTTATGAACTCGGGACCCTTGATCTGGAAATTACGCCCGAGCTTTTCGCGCTGGTCGTAGAGGCGCGGCTGCGGCTGTCCTTCGATGGTGACTCCGGCGCCGATAAGCGCGGCGATTTCGTCGTCGGAGAGGGTCTTTGCCTTGACGGCAGCATATACTATCTTGTTGTCCCACAGAAGAGTCAGGTAAGCGTAGTCGGGATTGATCTCATCGCGGAACGCATCCTTGACGATGCATTTGGCACGGACGAGGCGGAAGTCGTATTCGCCGGATAGGAACTCCTCCGCCGAGACGAGCGGCGGTTTGTCGCCTGCGGCGACTGTCGAAAGGCTGACGAGCGCCACCGCTGCGAATAGTCTGACGCATCCACGCATGTCAGTATTTTACCAAAATTCCCTGTCGCTGTGCACGAAAGCCGACCCCCACTGTGGTGGGGGTGGTTGTTTTGCCGTCATTTTGGTAAAATAAGGACACCATGGTAAAAACATAGGAGGGCATACAGATGAGAATGAATGTTGCATCGCATTCGGTGGCTTTTCTCCTTGCTTTTGTTGTGATGGTCGCAATTCCGACGGCGCATGCTGCTTCGGCGTCGGAGTATGTCCAGGATGGGCTGCTTGCCTGCTGGGATGGTGTTGAGAACGCCGGTGTCGACACTCACGACGCCTCGGCGACCGTCTGGAAAGACCTCGTCGCCGGCCGCGAGTTCAGCCTTTACAACGTAACCGTCGCGGATGACAGCATGGTCTTCGCTGGGACGCAGTCTTCGTATGGCGAACTGGATGCGGCGAACACGGCGGCTACATTCGGGAGCGCCACGAACGGAATGCTTGAAATAGTCTATGCCTCCACCGACGGGGCTTCGAGTTACACGGTTTTGCAGTCCTCGTCCGATTCGGGCATCGCGCTCGGCATGTACCAATCAAGGTTCCTCGCGGGGAGCGGGA
>CAMOCC010000159.1 GCA_946610035.1 uncultured Verrucomicrobiota bacterium | reverse complement strand
TCGCCTTCTTCGCGCCCTCGACGGTGCGCTTCACGTCAGGCGGGACTCGCAGGAGCTGCATTTGAGAACCGCCGCCATGGGCAAGCGCGAAGTCCGCCGCGATGCGCCGCCGCTCAGGTTCGGGGAAAATCGAAAGCGGCAGCGCCACGGTTTCCTCGGCGTTCGAGATTGTCGCCGTGCGAGCGTCCAGCGCGACGACGACGCCCGAAATGGCGTTCCCGGCGTGGTTCGTGTAGGCGGGCTGCTCCGCCACCGCCGCCGTGGCTATGGCCAATGTTGCCAACAGCCAATGCCCGAATCGGCTTCCAATTGGCAATTGAAACTGGATATTTTCACACTTACACATTGGCAACATTTCCAACGCCTAAACGCTCATGAAGCCGGGGCCGTTCCCGCCAAACTTGGAGAACTGGGACGCCTCCTCGTCGCGGACGGCGGCTTCCTCCGCGGCGGGGCGGAAGTTCTCCACCGTCTCGCGCCATTCCTCGGCCTTGCTGACGAACTCGTCCAGGTCCTTGCAGAACTCCTCCATCTCCAGGCCCTTGAACGGGAGGCCGCCAATCAGGATGATCTCGCCGGTGTCCGGCGACTCCCCAAGGGCGATGCCCTGCGTCCCGTAAAGCTGCGTGTTCGCCCTCAGAAGCATCTCGTAGAACTCCTCGCGCTTTTCCGGGGGCGGTTCGCCGATGACGGCGGCCCCCACCACGGCCAGCCCGTCCGGCGACTCCGTGAAGTCCATCGGGATGTCGTCGATCGTCAGGGAGCAGGTGCCGTCCTTGACCTCGACCCCCTCGATTCCGAGTTTTTCCGCAAACGCGGACATCAGATTTTCCAGTTCCATTGTCTTTTCTCCTTGGCGCTACTGCCTAGATTCAATCCACTTTGGAAGACATCACACGGCCTTGGCGATTCCGTCGACGTCGATGCTGAACGAAAGATTGACGTCCAGATCGAGCCTGAGGTCTTCAGGCAGGGCTTTCGCGGCGTTTTCGGTGCTGTGCGGAACTGAAGTGTCGTTCTCGATTTTCCTGTTCGCTTGGCTGTCGAAGTTCGGCCAGTCGGCGTCGGCGAATTTCTCCAGGCTTTCCTTCGTGAGGACCACGTTGAAATCGTATTTGATGGAGCTGCCTTTGTTGGTCGCATACATGTCCGGCCTCAGATTTTCATCCGTGAGGGAGAGGAGACCCGACGTGAACTCCGTGACGGTCTTGATCACGATGTTGCCATTTTCGTCCTTAGAGAGGTTCACCGAATCCTTCCGGGAGTCGTCCCCGGCTACCTTGCTGGCCATCAGGCGCGGAACATTGCCGTTCGCATCGAACGCATTTGACACGCCCTTCAGCCCGCAGGATAGCATGCCCTGGCATGAAAACGCCATGAGCAGACAGGCCTTTATCTTGGTCTTCCTGTCGGCCTCGGCGTAGGTCTCGACCTTGCCGTCCGTGATGAATTTGACATACTCGTCGCGGGCCTTTTCCGGACCATCCAGCGTGTCGAGCAGCGGGCCATTGCCGACGCGGATGGGAAGATGGCGGTCAATATCTTGCGTGAACGCCGAAGGGTATTTGTCAAAGTTGATGTCGCCGCCGTTGGCGCCGCGCATGTCCGCAATGGACTTCGTGGCGTAGGTCTGGATGCTGGCGGTGGCAATGTTTTTCATCCGGTTCTTCAGCTCCTGGCCGGGGTTCTCGACATCGGTCAGGCCGCTGCCGGGCAGGATGAACCTGCCGATTTCGTTCGCGGCCTTGCCGGAAATTTGGAACTCCCGGAGCGCATTCCGCGTCTTCTCCTCGGTGAAGATCATCGGGGTGGAGGTCACGGAGCCGTCGATGCCGACCGTGGCGGTCCACTCGAAGGAGAACGGCAGTTCCTCGGGACTGGAATAGCGAATCAAGATCTCGCCCGTCCTTTCGTTCTTCGACAGCGTGAAGTCGCACGAGCTGTGCTCGAGGGCGCTTATGCCGTAGATCGACAGACCGCCCCTCAGGATGCCAAGGGCCGACTGAGAGACCATCGTCATCACGCTCGACGCCTGCCGGGGACGCAACTTGCCGCACATCGCCTCGATCTTCTCGATAACCGTTCCGATGTTCTTCTTGCCTTGAGCGGTGCTGTTTGTCGCGATCGGCTCTTCGCCCGGAAAGCGGAACGTGAACGCGTTCTTGTTGAGGAGACTTTTCTCGCTCTTCATGTCGGTGTAGCCCGTCGGGCGCACGAGATCGGATTCGAGCCGCTTGCGGCCCTCCGTTGTGGTGCCGTCGAACGCTTCGAGTCCGAGCGTTCCGCTCGACATGTACGGGGCCAACGGCGGTTGCTTGCCTCCGGTGATGGCCTCAATCGCCTCGTCCAGCGAGCAGCCCGTCTCCTGAAGCGTGTTGTACGCCGACGTTAACAGTTGCATATCGAGATTTCGTTTCACAAACTCATTCAGCACATTGTTCATGGCGTCGGAAAGCGCCTTCCCCACTTCCGCGAATTCGCACTTGCTGTCCTTCGGAAGTTCGGGGACGCAAAGCCTGGCGAGGTTCTTGAACGTAAGCTCCCCCCGTGCCTCCAGTTCCTCGATCTGGTCCAGATTATTGAGAACCCGGGCGATGACGTATTTGTTGTCCTTGGGTTCTCCGCGATCCGTTCCCCGCTTGTTGGCGGCTTCGGCGGTGTGGACGACCGGGAAGAACATGGTGACGGCCTTGAAGAACGCATTGCGCCTTTCCGGCGGAATCTGCGCAATCGTCTGGACGCAGGCCTTGTGGAGGTGGCATCCGAAAAAGTGGGACGCGACGTTGTTCTCCATGCCGAACAGTCGGTTGGCGTCCGTCTCGGCAAGATTGAAGGCCGGGTCGTGCGCGATGGACTCGAACACGAACTTCTCGAAACCGAGGCGCATGTTGGGCGTGAAGCACGCGACACTTGCGGTGAGAAGCGTCGGGGACATCCCTTCCTTGCGGGGGGCACGCTCGCCGCCGTTCTTCTGCAGCGCATCGTCCACGCCGGCGAACCAATCCTTGAACGTGTCGAGAAGCCGCATGCCGTTCTTGAAATTCCCGGCGCTCTCCAGGAAGCGGCCGCCGTAGTTCAGCAGGCGGTTCTCCTTCGTGCCGGGCGTGGACAGCCGCTCGATCGACTCGACTTCGGCCTCGCCGGTGATGGCGGAAAGGTAGCGCGCGGCGCGGGCGAGCTTCGGCATCTCCTTGGGGAGCCAGCCCAGGCGTTGCGCGACGTGCCCGGAATCCGTGCTTCTGAACGAGCCGACCATCTTGGCGTAGGTGCCGTCGTTGTCGATGGCGGCCTTGACGGCGAGGATGCGCCGGGCCGTGAGGGGCCTGCCCTTGCCGTAGTCCTCCAGCTTCATGGCGTCCTTCACGCTGTCGGGGATGTGGTCCTCCCCGCCGAACATCTCGGCGACCGCCTTCATGAAGGCCTCGCGGGTCGTGTTGTTGGCCTTCTTCAGGCTGCTGAGACGCCCCGCCCCGACGCCGACCCAGTCGCTGGACGTGGGCTTGATGGTGCGGTTGACGATTCCGCCAAGTTCGCTCTCGGAGAGGCGGGCGACCGCCTTTTGCTTGCCTGCCGCGGCCGCGCTCTCGGCGAATTGCACGAACTGCTGGAACTGCGTGTCCAGGAAAAGATTCTGGCTGTTGATGGTGCTTGGCATGGCGTTCCCGAGTTGAAAGGTTGAAGGTTGAAAGGCTGAAGGTTGGGCTTCCCTTTGTTTACACGCGGCTCTGCCGCAAGGCGCCGTTGCTCCGCTTCCGGGAAAATGGAAAGCGGCAGCGTCGCCGTCTCCGCCGCGTTCGAGATCGTCGCCGCGCGCGCGTCCAGCGCCACGACTACACCAGCCACGACG
>CAMOCC010000158.1 GCA_946610035.1 uncultured Verrucomicrobiota bacterium | reverse complement strand
TCATGATATGGTATTATATCATATCACAACCCCCAGGACATGCCTGTGGGGACAGACCCCGAGAAACGCTGAAAAATCGGGCTTTCGTGGGGCCTGTCCCCGTCAAGATCCACCGAGGGTGTGTTTTAACTCAGCTGTCAGCCCGCCATGTCCTCGAGAATGGAGGCGACGGGGAACGCCGGATTGTAGTGGCGCTGGATGAACATCGCGTTGCGCTCGGCGTAGAGGCGCTCGGCGAGCGAGTCCGCGAGCGGGATGAGGAACCGCTCGTGCTCGCAGAAGAACGGCGGCACCTCGTCGAGCGAGCCCGTCGTCGAGAAGTTGAGGCATCCGCACCGGTTGTTGCATCGCCCGAGAAGCGCACAGCCCGCGCACGACGGCTTCGCGCGCTCGTTGCGCTCGAAGACGCATCCGCGCCGCGCCTCGTCAAGCCCCTCGCCGACGCGTCCGATCGCGTATTCGGGATGGCCTACGAACTGTACGCACGGATAGTACGTCCCGTCCGGCGCGACCGATATCTGGCGGCGCCCGAGCTGGCACGACGCGCCGCGTCCGGGCCAGATGCGCGTCGCGATGCGCTTGTCGAACGCGGCGAAGTAGACCTTCTCCTCGCGGCGGTATGCGTCGAGATACCACGCCGCGAGCTCCTTGTACGAGCGCCGGAGGGCGCGCCAGGCGGACGCGTCCCAGTCCGCCTGGAAGTTCACGCTGGAAATAAGGTACGACGCGCCGAGCGCGCGCAGGTAGCGGACGTTCCCGGCGAAGTCCGCGGCCGTGTCGGGATTCACCGTCATCATCACCGGCGCGTAAGGCTGAGCCGCCAGCACGGCCTTCAGCCGCGGCAGAAGCGCCGCGGACGAGCCTTCGCCGGACGCCGCCACGCGGTGTGCGTCCTGCGTCTTCGGCGCTCCGTCGCAGCTCACCGCCACATGCAGACGCACGGCCTCGGCACGCGCCAGGAACGCATCCGTCACGAGCGTTCCGTTCGTCGTCACCTTGTAGTGGAAGCGGTGCGGTGCGCGGCGTTCGCACTCGTCGATCACGTCGAAGACGAGGTCTTCGCGCAGCAGCGGCTCGCCGCCGAAGAAGATGATCCCCGGGTTCTCCTCGCCGCGCGTGCACTCGTCGATCGCCGCGAGGGCGGTCGCGAGCGCCATGTCGCTCGTCCCGTGCTGCGCGTAGCAGTAGCGGCACGCGAGGTTGCAGCGGTCAGTGAGATGAAGAGTCAGGTGCATTCGCAAGATGCCTGAAGAAAGCCTCGATCTGTGCGACGAGCTTCTTGCCCGCCAGCTCACGCCCGCGCTTCTTCGTCAGCTCGTATTTCGCGCTCCAATCAAGTCCGGGGTCTGCATCTTGGTATATCTTCTCCATTTCGCCTCTCGGAACGCTCGCCATCGGATCGTAGAAAACGCCGATCTTGACGGGCCTTCCCTCCTTCCGCGCACTGAAGCCCTTGACGGCCATTTCGGCGGCTCTGCGGATATGGCAACTGGACGCAGAACTGTAGATGCCGTCTTCCTCTTCGGGGTCGCGCACCCAGACGCGCTCGTCGTCGCGGGAGATGTATTCCACCATGATCTTCCCGTCCTTCGTGCCAAGGTCGAGCATCCACCTGCGCTTCTTGCGCCGCACCTCGTCGCCCTGCGCTCTGCGCCGGATGATGTTCGCGACAAGGTTTCTGTCCTCGCGGCTCCGCTCCAGCTTGCTGATTGGCGCCTCCACGCCGTCGAGCTCCGGCGCATCGACAAGCTCGATGCCGCGCTTCGCGAACTCGCGCTCGATGATCTCCAGCGCCTCCGCCTCGGGAAGCATGACCGGCGGATTCATCGCGATGCATCCGAACGCGCCGAATCCGTCGCCGGCCAGCGCCGCAGGCGGCAACGGACACACGTCCGTCGCCGGCGCTTCCCGCTTCTCGTCATTCCTTGCCGCCGCATCCGGCGCGACAGCCGTCGGCAGCGCCGTCTTCGGAGTCGGTTCGGCCGCCGCGTCGAGCGCAAGCGACTTGAGGCTCATCGCCGCCGCGCCGAGCGTCGACGCAAGCGCGCGGATTCCGCGCCAGCGCGTCGGCACACGGGCGAAATCGGGCGCACCGATCTCGTGGATCGTCGGATAGCGCGGTGCGCTATAGCTCCTCTTCGGCGTCACTGTCGCTTTCATCGGCCTTCCTCCTCTTTTCAAGCTCTTCATTCCGCGCCAGCTCCTTCTTCTCCCATGTCGCGAAGTCGGGATATTCGGCGGCGATCTTCGCGAGCCGCTTCCTGATGCCGGACAGCGCCGCGTCTCCGCTTTCCTTTATCGCAAAGAGCGCGGAGGCGATGCGCTCGGATTCCTTCGCGAAGCCAGCCTGCCGGGCATGCAGCGCAAACGCCAGCACGTCCGCCGCACGGTCTTCGTCCAGCGTCACCTTAAGTTCCGCGGCATCCTCCACATAGCCGCAGACAAGCACTACGTCGCGCGCGAGCCGCGCCTTGTCGTACGAGACCCTGCGGACATCGTTTGTTTCCGGAGGTTTAAGTCGAGCCTCCCACCAGACGCACCCGTATGCAAGGAACTTCGCGTTCGCGGCACCGTCCTTCGGCAGAACGATCCATCCGTCGCCGCTCAGTCTTTCGTCCAGCGCCAGACCGCTCATCCTTATGTATTCATCCGTCCAAAAAGCGCCAGAATCTGCCGGATACGGACTCACCTGCGCATACGTCGCCCCGGCGACATCCGCAAATCCTATCGAGGACAGCTCTTTCGTGAGCGTATCAAGATCTGGGCAGGTTCCCGCCGCAACGGTCTCGGCCTCCTTGGTGCGCACGAATCCGTCTTCCTCGCCAAGGGACCTTATGGTCACGGCAGATTCCGCAAACCAGGCGTTCCGCCAATAGTCGAAGTTGGACTCGCCGTCTCCATACACCGTAATCTTCACGGACGGACCATAGTCCGGAAAGATTCCGTAAAGACCCTCGATTAGGTTTGTCGTCGACGCGAACAGCGCCAGTTCGCGATCGCCGTACTGCAATGCGACGAGGCTGCCGCTGATGCCGTCTTTCAGTCCACGCCAGTTGGTATACTCGCGCACATCTTCGGCAACGCAACCATCTGCCAAAAACGGCGAAACGTCATCCGTCCCACTCCTGATGATTCTTATTCCGTCTTTCGAATAGGGCGGATACGGAAACACGGGTTCGAAGCGGTTGATCTTCAGCTTGCCGTCCACGCGGGCAAGCCCGACTTCAAGCGTCATCCCGCGGAAGAACAGCCAATCCCCCGTTGCCGAAGCGTTCACCGCGTCGTGAACCGCGGAAAAGCAGAACCTGCGAAACGGACACTTCCCGCGCCGGACCTCCCTGACGCGCATGTCGACGTTGTAAGTGGCGCACACAGAATGCTCGAAGCAGGCATCCTCCTCGCCGGGGAGTCCATGTTCCGGCTCGACATGGGCCAGATTCGCGAGCGACGCAAGATCGACAATCTCGACATCCGCCACGACAACGACCTCTTCGGCGTTTGTCGGCGCTCCGACGGCCAGTTCAAGTGACTCAGCCTCGCCAAACAGATCGATGAAGTCGCCTTCGGGCAACCACACATACGAAGTTTCGATCGTTCCATCCGCATAGACCGCGACCTGATCGCCTTCCGCCCTGGAACCCATGCGGTCCTCAATGCGCGCCTTGCCGCCGTAATCATCCTCCGGCAGTTCCGTTTCCATCCACTTCTTGAATAGCTTGTAGACGGTTTTTCGCTTCAGGGACTCGTCTGCAGTCTCGGAATCGCCCCTCTCCCTGTCCGCCTCGTACCGGACGAGCGTCGCCATGCCGTCGTCGATCAGCCGCTTGACGCGCTCGGCGCGTCCGGGCTTCTGATAGACTGGGG
>CAMOCC010000157.1 GCA_946610035.1 uncultured Verrucomicrobiota bacterium | reverse complement strand
ATATTTGGAGACGCGGCTTCCAGCCGCGTCAATCGAGCGATTGGCCTGCGATTACATTAGCGCACTTGACGCGGCTGGAAGCCGCGTCTCCAAAACCCCACGGGGACTGTCTCCCAATTGCGGTTGGGACTTCTTTGTTGCGTCGGCGGAGCGACGCAACCCCCTGTGCGACGCAACCCACTGAGCGACGCAACCCCCTGAGCGACGCAACCCCCTGAGCGACGAAACCCCCTGAGCGACGCTGGGCTACACGGTCGGCTAAAGAACTGCCAGGTTAAATTCCCCTATTGCCCTTAAGTGCCACTTTTTGATATAATATCCGCGTTTTTGTCGCAGAGTGTAGCGCGTGTGCGCGAGAGTATGCGGCATGGAATACCATAAAAGGCAAAGAATGGATCAGATCAAGATCAAGGCGGAGCCACGTACCGAGCAGGGTACGGGGGCAGTCCGTCGTTTGCGCCGCACGGGGATGATTCCCGGTTCGGTGATGAAGATGAAGAAGGGCGGCACGGAGCTCATCAAGCTTCCTGCGCACGACTTCATGATGGCGATGCGCGGCCATGCTAGCAAGCAGCTGTTGGTCACGCTGGATATGAACGGTACCGAGGTTCCGGCGCTCATGCGTGAAATGCAGAACGACGTCCTGGCTGGTACCCCCATCCATGTTGATTTCAGCGAGGTGTCGCTCTCCGAGAAGGTGCGCGTCACGGTTCCGCTGTATCTCGTGGGCGAAGCGGTCGGCGTGAAGCTCGGCGGCGGCGTCCTTGAACAGACGCTCCGCTCGGTCGACGTCGAGTGCCTCCCGGCGGATATCGCGGAGAAGTTCGAGGTCGACGTCTCCAAGCTCAACGTCGACGAGACGCTCTTCGTCCGCGACCTCCAGCTCGGCGACAAGCAGACGCTCGTCACGCGCGGCGAGGTTCCCGTCGCGGTCGTCAAGGCCCCGGATGACGTTCCTGCGGGCGGCGCCGCTGCGGCTGCCGCGACCGGCGAGGCCGCCGCACCCGAGGTGATCAAGAAGGGCAAGGAAGAGGATGCCGCCAAGGATGCTAAGGAGGCCAAATAATGAAGAAGTATGACGCTCTCTACATTTTCGTCGGCATCGCCAAGGACGATGCCCTCAACGCCTACCTCGAGAAGGCTCTCTCCGAGGTGACGCGCGTCGGCGGCAAGGTGCTCACCACCGAGTCCCTCGGCAAGCGCCTCTTCTCGCGCCCGATGTCCAAGAAGGACAGCGGCGTCTACGTGAAGGTCCGCATGGAGCTCGATCCCTCCAGGCTCGAGGAGCTCGTCAACCGCTACCACCTCATCGAAGAGGTGTTCCGCGTTCAGTTCCTCGCAGTCGACGAGCGCCGCGAGGCGAAGATCGCCGCCGAGCGCCAGGCCCGCGCCGAGCGCCAGGCCAAGAAGGATGCCGCCGCTGCCGCACAGGCCGCGACCGAAGCCTAACAGGGACGGGGACGTATCATGGCCTCCTTCAACAAAGTCATTCTGATGGGCAACCTGACGCGCGATCCGGACGTGCGTGCAACCGGGGCGACCGGCATGAAGGTCGCTCGCCTCGGCATCGCCGTCAACGAGCGCCGGAGGGACCGCAACGGACAGGTTCAGGACTTTCCCGTCTTCGTCGACGTAGACGCATGGGACAAGCTCGCTGAGCTGTGCGGACAGTTCCTCTCGAAGGGGAGATCGATCCTCGTCGAGGGCCGCCTTCAGATGGATTCATGGGAGAAGGACGGTGTGAAGCACCAGAAGCTCAAAGTGAGGGCTTCCACCATCAAGTTCCTGCCGCAGGGAGAAAGGTTCGGCAACGGGCCCGCCCAGCGTCAGCAGGAGCAGTCGCACATCGCCCAGCCTCCCGTCGAGGGTGACTCAGAGGACATCCCGTTCTAATCGTAAACAACTTAACAAAGGAAAACCAAAATGGGTTTCAAGAAGTCCAATAGCTCGGCCGGCGAGGAGTTCGCCGCGAGGAAGCGTCCGCCGCTCGGTCCCGAGGACCAGATCGACGTCAACGACATCGAGACGCTGAAGTACTACATCACCGACTACGGCAAGATCCTGCCCGCTCGCATCACCGGCGTCACGTCGGCGCAGCAGCGCCAGATCCGCCAGGGCGTCAAGCGCGCCCGCAACATGGGCCTCATGGCGTAACGGAAGGAGCACTGAAATGGCTATTGAAGTTATGCTCATGGACGATGTGAAGAAGCTCGGCAAGGCCGGCGAGATCGTCAAGGTCGCCCCCGGCTACGCCCGCAACTTCCTCTTCACCCACGGACTCGCCGCGGTCGCGACGGAAGCCGCGAAGCGCCGCCTGAAGAAGCTCGAGGCCGAGCGTGCGGCCCGCGCCGCCGAGGAGAAGAAGGCGGCCCTCGCAGTCGCCAAGAAGCTCGAGAAGCTCGAGCTCACCGTCTCCGCCCCGACGACGGACGGCAAGAAGCTCTACGGCGCTGTCAGCGTCACGGACCTTCTCGCGGCCATCGAGGCGCAGCGCGGCGTCAAGATCGAGCGCGGCCAGTTCTCGATTGAGGACTCGCTCCGCGAAGTCGGCGAGTACGAGGCGACGATCGACCTCGGCCACGCCGTCACCGCCAAGTGCAAGATCACGATCCTCGACGAGTCGGCTCCGGCCGAGACCGCCGAGGCCTGATAGCCGTCTTGCAGGACGAAAAACCGCCGCAGCCCCCAAGGGACTGCGGCGGTTTCCCTTTCGCGAAAAATAGTATAGATTCGCCCTTGACGGTGGCGAGGTAATTTTGATATACTATGTGCCACTTGTCACCGGTGGGATACTCAAGCGGTCAACGAGGGCAGACTGTAAATCTGCTGGCTTACGCCTTCCAAGGTTCGAATCCTTGCCCCACCACCATCCCCCCCCTGAATCTTATTTACCATTGACAGACAAGTTTTACCATTGACAGACAAGTGCATATAGTGTATACTCCTATTTGTCGCTGTAGTATAGTCAACAAAGGGGGCGTATATGCGATTTTCAACAATGGCGTTGATGGTTTTCTCCTGTGCTTCGTCCGCACTTGCAGCCGGTCCTACGGGAACCGAGTGGAAGGAGCCGGAGAACCTGTCGTTCGGACGCGAGGAGCGCCGCGCGGCGTTCTCCAGCTTCGACACGCTTGAAAGCGCGCTGAAGATCCTCCCCGAGTTCTCGGAGCGCACGATCTCGCTCGACTCCGAGACGGCGTGGAAGTTCAAGTGGTCGCCTGACCCCGCGTCGCGTCCCGTCGGCTTCGAGAAGCCGGACTACGACGTTTCGGGCTGGGAGACGATCAAGGTTCCCTGCTCGTGGCAGGCGTACGGCGCGAACGGAAAGGGCGGATGGGGCACGGCACTCTACGTGAACCAGACGTATCCCTTCAAGCGCGACCAGCCGGACGTCATGGGCGAGCCGCCGAAGGACTGGACCTCCTACGCCGCGCGCAATCCCGTCGGCTCCTACCGCCGCGACTTCGACGTGCCGGAGAAGTGGAGCGGACAGGAAATCTTCCTCAAGTTCGACGCCGTCGATTCGTTCTTCTACCTCTGGGTCAACGGAGAGTACGTCGGCTTCTCTAAGGACTCAAGGAACCCAGCCGAGTTCAACGTCACGAAGTTCGTCAAGCCCGGCAAGAACGTCGTCGCGCTGGAGGTCTATCGCTACTCCGACGGCTCGTATCTCGAAGACCAGGACATGTTCCGCCTCTCCGGCATCGCCCGCTCGACCTGGCTTCTCGCAAGACCGAAGACTCGCGTTAGAGATTTCACTGTAACGCCACGTCCAGTCGACAAGAACAAGCTTGACGGAGACTGGGTACTTGACATTGACGTTGACATTCTCAATTGGCCTTTGCCTGAAGATAAGGACGTCAATCCCCTAAGC
>CAMOCC010000156.1 GCA_946610035.1 uncultured Verrucomicrobiota bacterium | reverse complement strand
TTCTGCAACCTGAAGGTCAAGGAACTCTGACGGCACGCTCGCGCGGGTTCGGCCAGAACAGCCGGGAGAAACCGATTTATACTTTCGTATAAATGACGGGTTGGCTCGTCTTATGGTATAATTGCCGAAAAAGAGGACTCTTCACACCAAGGAACGTTCAATATGACATCAATGCTGCTGCTGGCCGGGATCGTCCGTTTCGCCGTCCCCGCGACCGGCGAAGGCCAGGTCCTTCCCGATTCGCTTCCACGAGATGCCGTGAAGGACGCGCCGTGCGCGATCGTCGCCGCGAAGGGTGAATACGAGGGCGGCTCGTTTGTCCTGAGGTCCGACGCAGATCTCGGCAAGGTCGACATGAAAGTCGGCGACCTCAAGAACGAGAACGGCGACATCTTCCCGGCGAAGGAACTGGACCTCACGACCGTGAAGGTGTGGTACCAGAACTCCAACGCGTGGACGAGCTACTTCCAGGATCCGCGTCTCAAGCTCTGTCCCGAGCTCCTTCTCCACGACGAGGACCTCGTGAAGGTCGACACGGAGAAGAAGGGCAACTGGGCGCGCGTCACCGCGAAGGACGGGTCCGTGAGCTACTTCTGGCTCACCGCGCCGCGCGGAATCCACAAGCGCAATGTCGACTTCAACGTCGGGCGCATCGACGACGCGTTCCTCTGCATGCAGCCCGGCTTCTCCGACGCGCCTTCGTTCGCAGGCGCGACGCTCGAGAATGGCAAGAACAAGCAGTTCATGCTGACGGCCCATGTCGGGAAGGACGCGAAAGGCGGGCTGTACGCAGGCACGATCGCGGTGACTTCGCGCAAGGACGGCGCGCTTCTCCACGAGGTGCCTGTGCGCCTGCGAGTCCTCGACTTCGAGCTACCCGCGCCGAAGACCTACCACGACGTCGAGAAGGATTTCCTTTCGCTCTTCTGCGAGTACGTGAACATGGAGTGGATCCTCTGCTCGAACGGGAACGACGCCGAGCTCGCGGAGCGCCAGCTCGAGGCGATTCTCGCCGACTTCGTCCGCCACAACGAGACCACTCCGAGCTTCGGCGAGAGCATCAAGTACAGGGAGATGGCGAGGCGCGTCGGCATGGATTTCAGGGGCGCATACATGGGGCTCATGAAGCTCGCGGACGACGCGGACGTGCGCTACGCCGCGCGCAACACGGCGCGTTCGCTCGACAGGGCATTCGGCTCGCACAGGGGAATGATGCTCTCCTGGGGAGACGAATACGGACTCAAGACCCTGCGCGGGATCCGCTCCATGGTCGAGATATACCACGACGAGGGCTTCACCTTCGCCGTCAACTCCCAGTCGGGCTACATGGCCGGCGCGAACCTCGCCGACCTCTGGTGGCCGCCGTTTTCGCCCGACCAGCGCACCGCCGCGAAGGTCGCGAAGTACAACGAGGCCGCGCCGGACGGACGCATGGGGTGGTACGCCTCGCAGCACGTCGGCGCCGAGAATCCCGCCTTCGCGCGCAGGCAGTACGGGATGGGCCCGTACCTCGCCGGACACGGCTGCAACTACAACTACGCGCACCACCTCCAGGGATGGAACGATGTCGAGATGGGGCTCTACCGCCCGATGAACTTTGTATACGGCTCCGGCAACGGCTGCGTCGACACGCTTGCGTGGGAGGGATTCCGCGAGGCGATCGACGACATACGCTACGCGACGCTGCTGAAGACCACTGCGCTGAGACTGATAAAGGACGGGCCGACGAGGGCACGCTACGCCGCACGTATCGCGCTCAAGCATCTTGCGGACGCGAAAGGCGACGACTTCGACCTCGCGGCGTTTCGCTACGAGATGATCAACCACATCCAGAAGCTCCTCGCGTTCGAGACGAAGTAATCGAGAGGAAGGAACGAAAGCTATGAAATTCGAATCAACGGTTTTCAGGTCCCTGCTCTCCGCGGCGGCGCTCGCCGGCGTGTTCGGCGTGCAGGCCTACGCCTCGGTGCAGGACATGCGCAGGGAGATCGATGCGGAAATCAACGCGCGGCAGAAGGCCAACGCGAGCTATCGCGACATCGTCGGATTCCTCGAAGGGCGCCTTGCATCCGACGATGCGAGGACAAATGCCGCGCTCCGCGTCCACATCGACAGGAAGATCCTCTCCTTCTGCGCGACGCCCGGCTGGACGAGACTGGGCAGATGGGACAAGGAGTGGGCTGACGGATGTATACCAACCGTCTGCGAGCGCGAAATCGCGGCTGCGGACTGCCCGCCCGGCGACAAGATCGAATTTCTCCGCGCCCTCGCCCGCCTGCAGGCCGGGAAGAAGGACTACGCGGCGTCGCTCGCGACCGCCGAGAGGGCTCCGGCGCTCGAGGGGCTCAAGAAAGGTGATGTCTTCAAGGCGCACTGCCTTGTCGCGGACGCCTGCAAATGGGCCGATCGCTACGAGGATGCGAAGGCCGCGTACCGCAGGGCCGCGGAGACGGATCCCGTCGATGCGGCTAAGGCGCTTGCGAACCTCGCCGTCGACTATTGCAGCGAAGCGGATGTCGACGCTGCGTGGGCGGCGATCGACGATCCCTATCCCCGGCTTTCGTGGTACTGCGCATCGGGCCGTGCGAAAGAGGTGTCGGACGATGCCTTTGCCTATGTCTCCGACGCGGGCAACCCACTGCTGCGCCGCCGCGAAGTGCTGATCCGCTGCTTCGGCGCCGACAAGACCGCTCGCGGCGACCGTGCGCGGGAGATCGCGCGCGGCATGGACTACTCGGGGTTCTTCGACGGGAAAGTCTTCGGCGAATTCGCAAACGTCTACCGCTTCGGAGACTGGGCGCTCTTCGCGAAGATCGCCGAGTCGTTCCGGGGCCTTGCCTGGTTCCGGGATCCGGGACGCTATCGCGGCTACCTCTTCTCGCTCGTCGCGACGGGCCGCGGCGGAGAAGTCGCGAGGAAGGCGGACGAATTCCTCGCGAATGACGCGGCGTCGCAGAAGCCGTCCGTAAAGCCGTTCGACCGCGTCCGCTTCGAGATGCTCAAGGCGCTTGCCGAGGGGAAGGATCTCATTCCCGTCGCGAAGGCGGCGAAGCTCGACATAAAGGAGTATGCCCAGGCGCTCCAGATCGCCGCGCAGTGGGCGCTCAATCTTCAGCGCAACGACGAGTGCGAGCGATACAGCGCGGCATATCGCGCGCTCTTCAGGGAGGTGCCCGAGCGCCGCTACGCCGTAAAGTACTTCGACAGCCCGGTGAGCTCGATCGCCGCCTGGCGAGGCGTTGCGGATTCGATTGAGAAGTCATACGTCGACGTAAAGATGTGCGGCGAGCTCGACAGCCTCGAGACGGATGTCGCGACTGGTCGCGCGGAGATCGAGAAGACGGCGCTCGATTCGAAGGACGCGCGCATGGAGGTCTCGCTGTTCTGCGACGTCGAGGGCGTCAAGATCGTCATGCGCGTCGCCGACGAGAATGCGCGCGCCGTCGAGAACGGCTTCGCGGGCGGAATCGGAACGGAATGCTACTTCGCGCCCGGAGCGGGCGAGCCGTATATCTGCTTCAGCTCCGCGCCGAAGGAGGGCGTCGGCTTTGTCTTCTACACCGCCTATTCGAGCGCGTATTCGCAGCGTCCGGAGTTCGACGACGCGAAGAGTCCGTTCTCGCTCCGCCAGGAGACCGCGTTCACGGACGGAGACTATGTGCTCATGGTGACGCTTCCGTGGATTGCCTTCTACCAGAAGCTCCCCGCCGCGCCCGGTGCGGAATGGCGTTTCGAGTGCCTTGCCGACGGGCATTCCTGGGGCGGCTCGCAGGGCGTGCACGAATCGTCGAGCTGGGGACATCTCGTCTTCAACCTCAAGCCGGCGGAGATCGCGGCGATCCGCCGCAGGCTCGTCTACGGCACATGCAAGTCGTGGAGCCGCTCGGGGCACGGGGCTCTCTCTGAGTTCGACAGATGGGGAGACCCGGTCATGGGCGATCCCGAGTTCTACGAGGCGTGCCTGAAGCCGCTCGAGGCAGGACTCAGGGCGCAGGCGGCGAAGGTCAGGCCCGACATGAGCGACGACGAGGTCGGCGAGGTGTACGAGAAGGGCGCGAAGGTCTGGATAGGGCTCAGCCACGAGATCGACGCCCTCCGCCGCGAGTGGTTGCTCAGGAAATACACCGGGATGTAGAGGCAGACGGCGCG
>CAMOCC010000155.1 GCA_946610035.1 uncultured Verrucomicrobiota bacterium | reverse complement strand
TCGAAGGTCGCGCCCTTCGCCTGTTCCCAGCCCCCCTCGGCCATGACGAGGCGTCCATCACCAAAGTCGTAGGTCGTCACGACATGGTCGATTCCTCCATTTTTCGAGACGACACTCGATCCGACCGAATGGACGGCCTTGGGCTTTCCGAAGAAGTAGTTGACCTCGTCGGTGTCGTGCACATGCAGATCGAGAAGCGCGCCGCCTGACATCTTGTCGTCCATGTACCAGTTCTTCCACGAGTTGCCGTCAACGCCGGGTGAAATGCGCTTAAAGGTCGCGGTGAGCATCTTCCCCGCCTTGCCGCTCCTGAAGTATTCCCAGGCGGCGCGGTATTCCGGCCATGCGCGGACGCAGAGACCGACATTGAAGAAACCCTTTGCGCGCTTCGCCTGCGCGACGAACGCGCGAAGTTCCGCTTCGGTGCGGCAGAGCGGCTTCTCGCAGAAGACGTGCTTGCCCGCCTTCAGCGCCGCCAGGGCGTACGCCATGTGCATCGCCGTCGGGACACAGATGTCGACGACGTCGACGTCTGGATCTGCAATCAGATCCATCGCGTCCTTGTAGACCTTGACGCCAGAGAGATCGACCGGCTTCGAGTTGTCGCCACCTCCGATGTTGCCGACGACCTTGGAGATGTCGCCCCTGCGCTTTGCCGGATCGACGTCGGCAAGCGCAACGACCTTCGCGCCCTTCACGCCCTTGTAGACGCCCCAGTGGGTAGTGCCCATGAATCCGAGACCGATGATTCCGACGTTTACCTTGGCTTTCACTTTTCAGTCCTTTCCTGTGTGGATTTCCGCCGGACATTATACAACGGATCGTATGGCTGAAATATAAAAATCGAAAACCATTATTGTAAAAATCAGACGGACATGCTATACTAACCCGCGCCATGGACAGGCCCGCCAACGAAAGACGCATACTCGTCGTGATACCAACTTCGACCCTTACGCAGCGGCAGCTGCTGGAGGGGCTTCTCGAGTACGCCCACAGGTCGTCTCCAGGCGAGTGGCAGTTCCACCTCGACCTGCACGACTTGAACCGCCAGCATGTCAAAAGCCTCAGGTCATGGGGCTGCAACGGCATCATCGCCTACATCCTCAGCCCTCGCGAGCGTCGCGACTTCATCGCCTCGGGTCTTCCGGCCGTCTTCATAGAGCCGCTCCTTTCGGAGCCGCTGCCGTCGCAGCCGCGAAACGTCGTGACATTCATCAACGACCACGCGGCCGAAGGCCGTGCGGCGGCACGGTATTACCTCGCGCGGCGCTACCGCGCATTCGCCTACATAGGCACGGCCAAGCCGACGTTCTGGAGCGACGAGCGCCGCAGGGGATTCGTGCGCGAGCTCGCGGAAAGCGGCTTCAGGCCCCGCGTCTATCCCGCGCCGCCGCCCCGCGAGCAAAACGACTTTGCGCTCGAGTCGCGCCGCATCGCGCGGTGGCTCAAGAGTCTTCCTCGGCATACCGCCCTCTTCTGCGTGCACGACCGGCGCGCACAGCAGGTACTCACGACGGCCGCTTCTGCGGGAATCCGCGTACCCGAGGATCTCGCCGTCCTCGGCGTAGACAACGATGAGCTACTCTGCCGGATGACTGTCCCGTCCATCTCGTCGATTCCTGTAGACTATCACACATGCGGGATGGACGTCGGCCGTGCAATGGAAGACCTTCTCGAGGGGCGCAGGACGGAACATACGCGCATCACGCGGCACGAGACCGTCATCACCCGAGCGTCGACAGACGCGCAGGCGATAGACGACCCTTTCGTGGCGCGGGCCATTGCCTACGCGCGGTCCCGTCTCCGCGAGCGGAACGCCCTTCCCGACCTGGCGGCGATAGCGGGCTGCTCGAAGACGACGCTCAACCTCCGCGCCAGGCGTGCGTTCGGGCATACCCTCTCGGACGAAATCACGCGCATCCGGCTCGACGCCGCAATGGAGCAACTCGCAAGCACAAGTCTCCCTGTCGACGACATCGCGCGCGAATGCGGCTTCTGCGGAGCCTCCCACCTCGCCCTTCGGCTGAAGGCCGCCCGCGGCGTCACGCCGTCCAAACTGCGGCGCATGCCCTCGCCTTGATTTGCCGCGGAATCGGGAATCAAGTGGTGCATCCGCGTCGGACTTCCCGCACGCGGCGAATGCGCCGCGCCCATGACGCACGAGGGGAAGCCGGGGCTCTGCTCAGCCGCAGGCGCGCCAGCTGCCGAGTATTCGCTTCTGCAGCGCAAGGGCAACGGCCTCGGAACGGTTTGCGACTCCAAGACTCCTGAAGACCGCCGAAAGGTGCTTCTTGATCGTGATTTCGGAAAGACCGAACTGCTTGGCGATGTCAGAATTAGACTGGCCTTCCGCGACAGAGGCAAGGATCCCTATCTGCCGGTCCGTCAGTCTGAACAGCGCGTTGTCCTCCTCGATCTGCGAAAGCAGCCTCTGCGGAATCGCCTTCCGCCCAGCCGCTACGTCGCGGATGGTGCCGAGGAGGTTCATGTCCGCCTTTTCCTTGAACACGACGGAGGACGCGCCGTCCGACACCGCCTTCGCGAGCTCCACCGAGGTGCCGTATGCGGTGAGTATCAGGACCTTGATGTCCGGATGCGACTCGTGGATGATCCTGGTCGCCTCGCTGCCGAGCATCTCGGGCATCATCAGGTCCATGATGACGACGTCGGGCTTCAGCGCATCGGCGAGCTCTACGGCCTGTCTTCCGTCCCTCGCCTGGCCTACGATCTCCATGTCCCCGGCAGTCGCCACGAGCGCCGCAACCCCCATGCGGGAGAGCATCTGGTCGTCGGCGTGCAGGATGCGAATTCTGCCGCGAACCTGCCGCCGTCTGGCCAACGCGAATGCCGGAGATGCTGTTTTCATACGCTCAGCGCCGCTTCGTCCTTCTTAACTTCGCTAGAGTCAAGCCCCATCTTCCTGAGGTCGACGTTGACTACGCCCCAGGGCTTGACGTTGCGCCAGTTCCCGCGCGTGAAGTCGGGGATCGACACAGGTTTCGAGCCCTTGCGGACGGAAGTCTCTGTCAGCTCGCAGAGGCAGCTCGTCGCTGCGAGATCGTAGACGTCCATGTCGAGCGGCTCGCCGTTCTGCAGACACCACGCCCACCTGAGATCCATGATGAAGTCCATTCCGCCATGTCCGCCGACCTTCTTCGCCATCTCCGAGACGTCGCGCCACATCGGATGCATGTACTTCTCGCGAACCTTCGCGGCATCAGCGTCGGAGAACCAGTTGTGCGCCTTGCGGTCAAAGCACTTCTCCTCGAACGCGCACTGGAAAGGATAGTCGCGGACAATGCCCCGCGTGCCGCTGATGAGGTTGACGCGGCTGTAGGGACGTGGAGAGCTCACGTCGTGCTGCACCATGATCGACTTGCCGTTTACAGTCTTGATTAGCGTCGTGTTCATGTCGCCCATTTCGGCCGGCGGATCCTTCTTCCGTGGATCGTCATCACCCAGCACCTCGCGCTTGAACACCTCGAAGTTGACATTGTGCGGCCCGTTTTCGAGCGACACGAGGAAGTCGAACCTGTCGCCGCGGTTGATGCCCATCGTCTGGCAGATCGGGACGAGTCCGTGCGTCGGGTAGCGGTTCCCCTTGTGGACCATGTTCTCGCCGTAGCGCCACTCGTGCTCGAGGTTCATGCTGTTGTTGACGGACGGGATCATCTCCCTGAGGTCGTGGATATACGCGCCTTCGGCGTGGTTTATCTCGCCGAACATGCCGAGCCGCGCGAGGTGGAGCTCGAGAAGCTCAATCTCGCCGTATACGCAGTTCTCGAGCTGCATGCACGGAATGCGCCACTTCTCGCTCGCCTCGACGAGCTCCCAGCACTCGTCGACGGTGAGCGCGCTCGTGACCTCGACAAGCGGAATCTTCCCTCCGTTGAGCGCGCGGAGCGCCACCGGCTGATGGAGCGCCCAGGGCGTCGCGCAGTACACGACGTCGCATTCGCCGAAGTCGCACAGCTCCTTGTACGCCTCGTCTCCGACGTACTTCTTCGGCACGGAACGGTACTTGTGGTCGGCAAGCCACTTGAGGTTGCGCTCGACCGCTGCCGGATTCCTGTCGCAGAGCGCGACGATCTCGACACCTGGTATCATCGAGACGCGATGGACCGCCGCGGTGCCGCGCTGCCCGACGCCGACGAA
>CAMOCC010000154.1 GCA_946610035.1 uncultured Verrucomicrobiota bacterium | reverse complement strand
ATGAAGCGCCAGCTGCGGCAAGCCGTGGCTGGCGCCTTCATTTGGAATCCTTGCCCATTGCCGTTCGCCATACAAATATGATATAATCCATCATGTTCGAAGATTAAGGAGACAAAAATGCAAGAATGCGAACCACCGGCGGGACAATCGTGTTCGGCATTGACGAGAAGTCCGGGTTTGCCGTATCTGGCGTCTATGACATCCAGGATCTTCAGCACCGGGTCACGCAACAATGTGCGGAAATGTCGCCAATCGTCCGCGCGCTTTTCACATCCGCCGAGATCGACGGCAGGATGGTCGTGTCCGCCGAAATACCCCCTGCGGAACCCATCCAGCGTCCAGTATTCTATCGTGGAAGAGGGCGACTCGGCGGTTCGTTTGTCCGCGTAGGCGACGCTGACGAGCCGATGACTGAGTTTGAAATCTATAGCTACGAGGCGTATCGTCGCCACGAATACGCAGACAGGCGCATCATTGAAACGGCCGACATGTCGCTTTTCGACAACGACAGGCTCACCGCTTACGTCCGGTCGATTAAGACCGACCGACCCAACCTCGCCGCCATAGTCCCTGACGCGGAAATCCCTGCCAAGATGGGGCTGGAGAAGGATGGTCATCCGTCCATTGCCGGCCTTATGACGTTTTCCGCCTGCCCGCAGATTGCACTTCCACAGCTTTGCATCACTGCCGTCGTCGTTCCGGGCGAAAGCATTGGCAAAGCCGGACAGGACGGCATACGCTTCGCCGAGAACCGGCAGATAACAGGCGCAATCCCAGAAATGCTGGAGGGAGCGGAAGCATTCGTCTCGCGAAACGCGGCGCGGGCCAACGCATTCACGAAGGACGGCAAACGCATCGACCGCCGCGAATACCCGATGATCGCCGTCCGCGAGGCAATATTGAACGCACTCGTCCATCGCGACTACAGTCCGTTCACAGAAAGCTGCCCCATTCGAATCGAGATGTACCCCGACAGGCTGGAGATAACCAACAAGGGCGGACTCTACGGCGCAGCACCGCTTTCCGCGCTCGGACGCATTGACATCGGGAAACGCAATCCCCTTCTCGTCGACACCCTTGAACACATCGGCAAGACCGAAAACCGCAACTCAGGCATCGCGACAATGCGGGAGGAATGCACGCGCGCAGGTCTGCCACCGCCGGAGTTCTCCGTGGTTCACGGCGAATTCAAGGTTGTGTTCCGCAACCGCCGCCCAGAGGACGATGTCGTGTTCGACAGGCGCAAAGCCGAAGAGACGCTCCTATCGTTCTGCCGGACACCGCGCTCCCGCGAGGAACTGTCGGCGTTCACGGGCCGTACACAGTCCTACACCATGCACTACCTTGTTCGCCCCCTTGTTGCCGCCGGCAAACTAGCCATGACGAACCCCGCCATGCCGAAGGATCCAACACAGCGATTCATTCGCGTATAGCACCCCCTTCGCAAACCCCCGCCAATCTCAAAACGCATGGGTGAAAAACGCAGATGCGCCCAGCATTCAGCGCGCGACGACCTTGAAAAACATCGACGGAGAATCCGGTCTGACGGAAGAAATGACCATGTTTGTGGAAGCGTCCACGCATTCCACCCACGTGAGGTCGTCAACCTCAAACTGACCGTTCAGCGACTGAGAACTGGCGATGGCGTAGCTGAAGCGGCTTCGAGAGGAATGCGCCTATTGCAGGAGCTTGAACGAGACAGCCACTCCGCCTCCCGGTGCCGCGCGGAGGTGGAGCCTGCCGGACGCGGTAACGGTGCGTTTTTCGATGACGTAGTTGCCCGCCGTCTCTGTGCGGTACACCGCGTCCGGCGCGTCGGCGTAGATCGTCGCCTCGTACGTCTTGCCGGGCGTCAGGAAATCAAGCACAATATCAGCTTCGTGCTCGTTCTCGTCCGCCTTCATGCCGAGATACCATTCGTCCTTCCCCTTCGCCTTGCGGACGATCGTAAGGTAGTCGCCGATCTCAGCCTCGAGGTAGCGCGACTCGTCCCAGTCGCACGGAACGTCCTTGATGAACTGCAGGGCGTCGAGGCGCTTCTCGTAGCTTTCCGGAACGTCCGCCGCCATCTGCAGAGGAGAGAACATCGTGACGTAGAGCGCCAGCTGCCCCGCGAGCGTCGAAGAAGTGCGCTGCTTCTTCCAGGAGCATATCTTCGAAAGGTCGGTCTCGAAGATGCCGGGCGTGTAGTCCATCGGACCTCCCACGAGCCTCGTGAACGGAAGTATCGTCGTGTGGTCGGCGTTGTTGCCGCCGAACGACTCGTACTCCGTTCCGCGGGCGGCCTCGTTGCCGATGAGGTTCGGCCACGTGCGGCAGAGTCCGGTCGGACGCACCGCCTCGTGCTGGTTCACCATGATCTTCCGCTTCGCGGCCTCCTTTATGCAGTAGAGGTAGTGGTTGTTGCACCACTGCGAGTAGTGGTGTTCGCCGTGCGGAAGCATGTTGCCGACGTAGCCGGCCTTCACCGAGTCGTAGCCGAGGCGGTTCATGAGCGCGTACGCCTCGTCGAGATGGCGTTCGTAGTTGCGCGTCGAGGCGCTAGTCTCGTGGTACATCATCAGCTTCACGCCCTTCTCGTGCGCGTACTTGTTGAGCCCCTCGAGGTCGAAGTCGGGATACGGCGTAACGAAGTCGAAGACCGCGTCCTTCTCCTTGCCGAACCAGTCCTCGAATCCGATGTCCCATCCCTCTACGAGCACCTCGTCGAATCCGTGCTCGGCCGCGAAGTCGATGTGGCGCATGACGTTCGTCGTGTTCGCCGCGTGCATCGACGGATCAGGCATGTACGCCCAGTTCTTCGCGCCAGTGATCATCGTCCACCACACGCCGATGTACTTTACCGGATGAATCCAGCTAGTGTCCTCGATGGCGCACGGCTCGTTGAGGTTGAGCGTGATGCGCGAGGAGAGGATGTCCGCGCCCTTCTCGCCGACGATAAGCGTGCGCCACGGAGACTTGCACGGCGTCTGCATCCATCCCTTCGCGCCTGTTGCATCCGGCGTGAGAGAGGACTCAAATGCCATTCCCCGTTCCCCATTCCCCGTTACCCGCAAATGCATCGTGGCGTAGTCGACGCACGCAGCCTCGTGGATGTTTACGAGCAGTCCGTTGTCGTACTTGAGCATCAGCGCGGTCTGCACCGCCGGGAAGTCGGTGAGCGTGGACGAAAGGTTCGCGTCCGGCGCGGCCTTAAAGAGGCCCGGTATCTCGCTGACGCGCGACTTCGTGTAGCGGTACTCCTGCGTCTCGTAGTCCGCCGGAATCCACCACGCCGTGGCGTCGCACGGAAGGTTGAAGCGCGTGCGCTCCTCGACGATCGTGAAGTGGGTGAGCGGCTGAGTCTTTCCCTCGGGCGCGATGTTCTCGCCCGGAACGAGCCGCGCGACGGAGTTGTCGTCATCCGCGGGGAATTCGTAGCGGAATCCCATTCCGTCGTCGAACACGCGGAAGCGCAGGTCCATGCGGCGTCCGGTGCCCTTCTGCACGAGCTTGACGAGCATCTCCTCGTGGCGGTCGCGTATCTCGCTCTCCTCGCCCCACACTGGCTTCCACGTTTCGTCTGCGCTCGCGCGCTCTACGCTGGAGAGGACGAAACCCGTCCTCAGCTCGCCCGGCTTGCGTCCGTCGAAGGCGTCCTTCCCGAGCGCCTTGATGTCGAAACCGAGGGTGGACGGCTCGACGACTTTTTTGCCGCGGTAGTCGAAGGAATACGTCGGCTCGCCTTTTTCGCCGAGCGCGAAGGTGAGCGCGTTCTTCCCGTCGGGGGAGGCGCAGGTCAAGGACTCCGCAAACGCGGCAATGCAGGCGACTGCCGCAACGAGAGAAAGTGCAATTTTGGTTTTCATGCCCCTATTGTACCAAAACAGCACCCACTCCCGCCATCACCCAGCAGAATGATGGCAACGCGGCAGGATGCCGCGTCTCCTCGCAGTCGCACCCCATTGGAGACGCGGCTTCCAGCCGCGTCAAACTCGCCCTTCCCAACGCGGCAAGATGCCGCGTCTCCAACTATTTGCATTCCAATCGACCCGGCTCGACCCCGCATTTGGAGACGCGGCTTCCAGCCGCGTCATGGCTATTCGCTTCACTTCCCCACATTTGACGCGGCAGGATGCCGCGTCTCCTCGCAGTCGCACCCCATTGGAGACGCGGCTTC
>CAMOCC010000153.1 GCA_946610035.1 uncultured Verrucomicrobiota bacterium | reverse complement strand
TGGAAGCCGCGTCTCCATAATCCCGATTGACGCGGCTGGAAGCCGCGTCTCCAAAGGTGGTGCCTTGGTATAACGTCCTAGCATTTGTATCATATCTGAAAAAATGCTATAATTGTCCCATGTTCGACATGATTATAATCACCGCGGCAAACGCCGCGCAGGCAGGCGGGTACCGCGCGCAGACCGCGGGGCGAAACGGCATTATGGTCGTCCCGGACCCGGGCGGACGCCGCGTCGGCTCGCTGGGCGCGACCGTGAACGCGCTCAGAAAACTCCACAGGCTCGGGAAGCGCCCGCGATGCGTCCTCGTATGCCACTCGGGCGGCGACGCAAGGCGGACCCCGGGCTACGCAACGCTCGGCAAGGCGTTCATCCCGCTCGCCGACGGACGCCCCATGTTCGACCACATCGTCGAGAGGATGTCCCTGCTCAAGCTCCCGAAGTCCGGCGGAATCCTCGTCGTGTCAGGCGACGTGCTGCCGCAGTTCGACTGCGAATCGGCCGACTTCTCGCACGGCGGAGTGACGGGCGTCGCATACCCCGACGGGCCCGAGGAGGCGCGGCGACACGGCGTGTACATAGCG
This sequence comes from uncultured Verrucomicrobiota bacterium, assembly GCA_946610035.1. Taxonomy (GTDB): domain Bacteria; phylum Verrucomicrobiota; class Kiritimatiellia; order RFP12; family UBA1067; genus UBA1067. The sequence continues at coordinate 3,600 of CAMOCC010000153.1, read as the reverse complement.
GACGCAAAACGCCGCAAGGGCGCGTTCCTCGCGCCGGTGGCGGACTTCAGGCAAAAGCCGGACGTATCATCGGGACGGCATCTGATTGACACGGGCGTCATGTTCATCGACTGGAAGACCGCCGACAAGATGCGCTCGCTCCCGATCGCCGGCGATATATACGAGGAGTTCCCGAAGATGCTGCTGGAGGGCTTCGCGCCCTTCCACGTCAACGTAGTCCCCTCATGCAACTTCTTCCACATCGGCTCGACGCGCGAAATAGTCCAGAAGCTCGGCAGGAACGGCAGGTACGTCGACTCGGTACACTGTGAACTCGAGCTCGCAGGCGACAACGTCGTGACGAACATACCGCCCAACAAGTACAGGCGCGTCTCCCTCGCCAAGGGTGAATGCCTCACGTGCATCCCGGTCCGCGGCGGCGGATGGCACGAGCTGCGCTACAGGATAGACGACAACTTCAAGTCCGACGGACTGTGGGAGAAGAACGGAATGTCCGATCTCATGAAGCGCGTCGACTACAGACGGCTGATGTCCTTGAGAAACCGGCGGACCGTCCGCGTCACGATGCCGGTGCGCATCGACCTCGCCGGTGGGTGGAGCGACACGCCGCCCATCTGCAACGACAACGGAGGAGCCGTCACGAACGTAGCCGTGACGCTGGACGGGGAACGCCCGATAGAAGTTACCGTAACGCCCCGATCCGACAAGTTCGTCAAAATCGTGTCGAAGGACCTCGGAAAGCGCCGCATCGTGAAAACGGAGGCGGAGTTGATGGACCATTCGGATCCGACGGACTGGTGCGCGCTCGTCAAAAGCGCACTTGCGGTGACGGGGTTCAGGTTCGGCTCGCGCGGACTGGACATCACCATCTGCGCAAACCTGCCGAAGGGATCGGGAATGGGCACAAGCTCAATCCTCGGCGCGGCGACGATAGCCGCTCTCCTGGGCAGCGACGACCACGCAAAGGTCGGCGAGCTTACGCTCCGGCTCGAGAGGGAAATGAACACCGGAGGCGGCTGGCAGGACCAGTTCGGCGGACTCGAAGGCGGCGCGAAGCTGCTGACCTCGCGTCCCGGCGAAATCCAGCACGTGAAATGCGAGCGCCTGGACGACAGATGGCTCGCCGGACTCCTGAGGGAGCGGGGGCTCCTATACTTCACCGGACAGAAGCGCATGGCGCGCAACATCCTGCGCAAGGTCCTGGCGTTCTACGCGGAAAACCCGCACAACTTCGCGACGACGCTCGTGAAGAGCCTAAAGCGCGACGCGCTGAAGGCGCGGGACGCAATACTCGCGCACGACGCGGACGCGCTTGCGCAGGCCGTGAACGGATACTGGAGGGACAAGAAGCTCCTCGATCCGGGAAGCACGAACGACCGGGTTGAGGGGATGATCGCAAGAATCGAGAAATGGTGCTCCGCCGTAACGCTCACGGGCGCGGGCGGAGGCGGGTTCATGTTCATCCTCGCGAAGGACGCAAAAAGCGCGAAACTCATCAGGAAGGAGCTCGACGCCAACCCTCCGTCGAAATTCTCGCGCTTCTACGACTTCGCGCTCGACGAAGACGGCATGAAGACGACTTCCCAGTCACCCCTCCCAAGGGCCCGGCATGGGTAAAGCCCATCGGGGACAGTCCCCCACCCCCAAGCCCATTGGGGACTGTCCCCTACCCCTTCATCCAAATTTACCGACAAAGGACAAAAAAAAACGCGGCGCGCCCCATATCGGGCGAGAGCCGCTTTCAATTCCTGCGATTGGTGGAGAAGAAGAGATTCGAACTCTCGACCCCCACGTTGCGAACGTGATGCTCTACCAACTGAGCTACTTCCCCATTCGTGGAACTGCCGAATAGTATATCAAAAATTGCCCCGCGCGCGCAAGGGGGTATTTTGATGTTTTTTTTGAGTCCGGCGACTTTGACGGCGGAGGGCAAATTTGATAGACTATCAGCCAAATATGAAGAAACGACCCAGGAAGAAAGAGCATCCGTGGAGGAAGGCCGTCCTTTGGGCGATTCCGGCCGCGGCGATTGCCATTGGATTGACGGCCCTGCACTTCGTCCGACTCTCCCGCGCACGCGAGAGGCTGGAAAAGGCCGGATTCCCGCCCGGCTACGCCGTGCGCCTCGCAAGGCTCTCCGTCGCCCACCCGGACTGGCGGTTCGAGCCGCTGAAGGTATCGGACATCCCATGGGAGAGGATCGTGGACAAGGAGTGCACGCCCTCCTGGAACCTCGTCGCCGCCGAGACATGGGCGCCCGAGCCGTGGACAGGCCTTGGCATCACGAACTTCACGCCCTACTACGCGGAGAACGCCAAGGCGTACGACTCCGGCTCCTGGTACCAGGCGAGCCGCGAGGCGATCGCCTACTTCATGGATCCGAGGAACTTCATGAACGAGACGGACATCTTCCTCTTCGAGACGCTCGGCTTCGACGAGCGCACGCAGACGCGTGAAATCGTGGAGCGAACGCTCAGGGGCACTTTCATGGCCAACGCCCGCTGCGACGGCGGACGGCTCACCTTCGCGGAGCTGCTGGTCGACGTCGGGCGCAGGCTCGACATAAGCCCCGTCTTCCTGGCGGGACGCCTCGCGAGCGAACAGGGCGTCGGGTCGGTCCAGTCTAGGGGGACGATCGGCGATTCGCTCGTAGAGCTCCACTCCAACAAGGCGGACCGCGTCGGCAACGATGATGTGTGGGGCGAGAAGTACACGCGCGACGGGGCGGCGACCGCCGCAGTCCTCGCCAAGGGGCGCGAACACTACAACGGATGCTACAACCTGTTCAACATCGGGGCGTACGGGCGGGGCCTATTCGAAATACGCTACAACGCATGGCGCGAAGCCGTCCGCAAGGAGACGTGCGAGCGCTACTGCGGTCCGTGGACGTCGCAGGCGCGCGCGATCGAAGGCGGGGCGCGCATCCTGCGCGAGCGCTTCATCGCAAACTGCCGTCATACGCGATACCTCCAGAAGTTCAGCGTCGCGCGCGAAGCCGGGGAGTTCCGATGGATGCAGTACATGCAGAACATCGCCGCCCCGCTCGACGAGGCGCGCAACACCCACCGCGCCTACGTCTTGTCCGGCATGCTGGACAAGCCCTGCAAGTTCGTGATCCCCGTATACACGAATCAACCGGAGGAGCCGTGTCCCGACCCCTCCGGCGGACGTTCCGTCTACAGCCCCTCGCGCTGAACCGGACGGCTCAGAATTCGGTGGAGTCGCAGACGAGTGACTCCATGATGTAGTCCTTGCGCTCTGGCGTGTTCGCGCCCATGTAGAACTTTATCGTCTTCTCCACGTCGTGGTCGTCCGCGCAAGTGACGGGCGTAAGGCGCATGTCGGGGCCGATGAAGTCCTTGAACTCCTTCGCATTCAGCTCTCCGAGGCCCTTGAAGCGAGTGATCTCGCAGCCGCGCCCGCACTTCCTTATCGCCGCCTCGCGCTCCTCGTCCGTGAAGCAGTAGTGCTGCTCCTTCTTGTTGCGGACGCGGAAGAGCGGCGTTTCGAGGATGAACACGCGCCCGTCCGTGATGAGCTGGCGGTAGAAGCGCATGAAGAACGTCGTGAGGAGCATCCGGATGTGGAGTCCGTCGACAT
>CAMOCC010000152.1 GCA_946610035.1 uncultured Verrucomicrobiota bacterium | reverse complement strand
CGTCGGACGCCGGTCACAGGCGTATGGCCGATGCAATTGCCGCCTCCGTCGGCTCTTGGCTGAAGTAGCCATCCTTTCCCCGCCTTGGCGCCGCTTGACGTGGCCGCAAGTGGCGAACTGGTTTAGTACACCATATATGCGCTTATACAGAAGGGGCTGCCCCTTTTGCCCTTCGGGCGGACATCGACTTGCGCCATGCGGACGGTGTCGTTCGCGTCCTCTTCCTGAAGAAGTGGATGAAGTGCGCGTCGGAGGAAAACCCGGTCTTCTTTGCGATCGCGTGGACGGAGGCATTCGTCTTGCCCAGCAGCGATATCGCCGCTTTTAGCCGCATGTCGAGTATCACGTCGCGCAGGGATGCGCCGTAGACCGTTCGGAACCGTGCACGGACGAGCGAGTGGGAGACGCCGAGATGCTTGACGACATCGTCGACGCCAATGCCCTCTGTCAGGTGCAGTTTGACGAACGAGAGCGCTTCCTGGATGAGATATCCCGCGGGAGGGACAGAGCGCGTGGAGTTGCGCTCGGTCACCCCGGACGGGGGGACGAGAATCGGTCGCAGGAAGGCGCGCCGGGATTTTGACGACATGAGCGCGGCAAGCTCCTTGGCGGCTCTGCTGCCCAGCATGACATCGTCGGTCTTGATGCTCGACAGAGTCGGCTTCGTCGTCTCGCACATCATTTCGTCGTCGTCGACTCCAAGAACCGCGACTCGGGAGGGTATGTCGATGCGCAGCCTGCGGCATGCGGAGATGACGTCGATCGCCTCAAGATCGGTCGCGCCAAGGACCGCGGCGGGCTTTTGAAGGGACTTCAGGAAATCCTCGAGCGTCTGCGTCGCCCGCTGCCATACGACGGGCGACATCCCCTTGCCGCCGAGCGTCTCGGCGAAGCCGCTGAACCGCTCTTCGGACCAGTTGGTGCGCGAAGGCGTCGGAATGAAGGCGTACGAGCGGAATCGCGCCTTCGACAGGAGATATTCCGCGGCGAGGCGCCCCACGGCCAGGTCGTCGTTCTTGAGGAGCGCGAATTTCGGCCCGTGTCTGGGAATGGAGCCGAGCGGATTGTGCACCATCACGACCGGAACCGGGCGGGTGATGAACCTGGCGATCTGCGGCGTAATCGAGCGGGGACTCACGATGATGCCGTCGACTCCGCCGAGCAGCGTCGCCTGGAGCAGCGCATCGTCGACTTTCCCCGGATTCTGCAGGAATTGGATGCTCCAGTCGTGTCCCTCGTTTACGTAGTTGAATATGCCGGTGATGCCGTTGCGTCCGGCGATGCCGTTGATGGTCGAGATGACGAGGACCTTTTTCATGCCGAACATTATAATACGCATGTATCGTAAAAGTCAATAGACTTGTGTCGAAAAATGCAACGAGCCGCGTTGACGCATGAGCGGCCGTATTGATAAAATCGCCGCGTAAACAACGAAACAAGTCGTCAAGACGGAAAGGATTACAGAAGATGGATTTCATGAGCACGGTGAAGGGCTCCCTGCTGGAAGGCTTCTATCCGGCCGGCTGGGACATGAAGAAGATCGACAAATGCTGCAGCAACAAGCCAGTCGACGTCTTGAAGCCGCAGAAGTTCTGGAACAAGGCGTTTAAGCCCGTCCAGTGCGGCGACCTCGTCGAGTTCGAGGTGAAGATGGGCCACGAGATCGCGTCGGAGATCCGCAAGGCGAAGGAGCGCGGCGAGAAGATCGCGTTCATCCTCCCCGTCGGGCCGATGGGCATGTACAAGTGGGCGGTCTACTTCCTCAAGGAGTGGAACGTCTCGTGCGAACACGTCTGGTGCTTCAACATGGACGAGTGGGCGGACGGCAAGGGCAACACGCTCGTCGGCGAAGCGAGCTTCCAGTATGCGATGGAGCAGGCGTTCTACAATCCGCTCGGGAAGCTCACGGTCCCGAAGGACCACCGCAACTTTGCGACGAAGAAGAACCTTCCGACGTATCCGAAGAAGATCGCGGCGCTCAAGGCAGAGGGCGCGAAGCTCGTCCTCGTCTACGGCATCGGGCGCATGTGCCACATCGCGTTCTGGGAGCCGATGATCGGCGGCGAGTTCAAGACCGACAAGGAGTGGCTCGCGCAGCCCTACCGCATCGGCGTGCAGCTCCACCCGCTCACGATCGAGCAGAACGCGCAGACTTCCTTCAAGTCAAGGACCACGCTCGTCCCCTGCCGAGCGAACACGATGGGCCCCGGACTCATGTTCCAGGCCGACTATGCGATTGGCGGCGCTGACGGCACCTTCGGCCGCGGCATGCAGTGGCAGGGCATGTCCCTCTGGATGACGCTCCGCTACGGGCCGTCGCGCTGGGTCACCTCAAGCTGGATCCCGACGATTCCCGGACGGCTCTTCTTCCTCAAGGAACTCGCGGGCCCGCTGGTCGCCGAGGCGAACTGATGCGGAAGGTCGTCGCAGCCGGCTCGATCCTCGTCGACAAGATCAACGAGATCGGCGCCTACCCGAAGGCGGGGGAGCTCACGCAGATCCGCGCGCGCTCCCGCGTCCCCGGCGGGCTCGTGGCAAACACCGGCTGCGACATCCACATCCTCGAACCGGCGATTCCCGTGGCGGCGTTCGGCGCCGTCGGCGATGACGACGACGGGCGTTTCGCCGTTGCGGAACTGAAGCGCCGCGGGCTCGACACGGCTGGCGTCGTGGTGAAGCCGACGGCGACTTCCTTTACTGACGTCATGAGCGTTCCGGGCGGAGAGCGGACTTTCTTCACCTACCCCGGCGCGAGCGCCGAATGGGGCTATGGCGACTTCCCGTTTGATCTTGTCCAAGAGGGTGATCTCGTGCTCCTTGGCTATTTCCTGCTGCTTGCAAAAGTCGACGCGGGCGATGGATTCAGGATTCTCAAGGAACTGAAGCGCATCGGCGCAGAGACGGCGATCGATCTCGTCAGCGAGAACTCGGACCGCTATTCCCTTGTGCGCGAATGCCTGCCGCATGTGGACAACCTTGTCGTCAATGAGATCGAAGCGGCGCGTTTAGCGGGAATAAAAGGCGACCTTAAGGAAGTTGCGAACCGGCTTTTCGAACTCGGCGTGCAGAAGCGAGTTGTGATCCACATGCCCGAGAAGGGCGTTTCGCTCCTCAGGGACGGCACGTGGACGGAAGCAAGGTCCGTCGAGCTCCCCAATGGCTTCATCAAGGGCAAGACCGGCGCTGGCGACGCATACTGCGCGGGATGCCTCGTCGGCATCTTCAATGGCCTCGTTGAAAAAGAGATACTTGAACTCGGCGGAATCGCCGCGGTAGGCGCGATGTCCGCTCCGGGCGCAGTCGAAGGCATGCGCCCCATCGCAGAACTCAAAAAACTCGTCTCCACTCTAACCCCTGACTCCTAACCCCTGACCCCTATCCTACCACTCTCCAACTCCAACTCTGAACTCCAACTCCTAACTCATGCTTGTAAATCTCGACCAGGTTCTTGGAAAGGCAAAGGCGGGAAAGTACGCCGTCGGGCTTTTCAACACGCACGACACCGACATGCTCGAGGCGGCGATTTCCGCGGCGGAGGAGGCGCACAGCCCCATCATCATCGGCACCGCCGAAGTGCTGCTCCCCTACGGCGACCTTCCGCTCATCGCCCCCGCTCTTGTCGCCGCGGCGAAGCGCGCGACGGTTCCTGTCGTCGTTCACTACGACCACGGGCTTACTTTCGAGAAGACGATGGAGGCGCTGAAGCTTGGCTTCTCCTCCATCATGTACGACGCCTCCGCGAAGCCATACGACGAAAACATCGCCGAGACGAAGGAGGTCGTCAAGATCGCACATGCGTTCGGCGCGACGGTCGAGGGCGAGATTGGGCACGTCGGCCTTGCGGCGGACGGAGACGACAAGAACGGGCAGTACACGACGGTTGAGGAAGCTGTCGATTTCCAGACGAAGACGGGCGTCGACGCGCTTGCGGTCGCGGTCGGTACGGCGCACGGCGTCTACAAGACGAAGCCGTGCCTTCAGTTCGGCCGCATCGCGGAGCTGAGGGCCGCAGTCGCCGCGCCGCTCGTGCTGCACGGCGGGTCGGGCCTTTCTGACGACGATTTCCGCCAGGCGATCAATTGCGGAATCGCAAAGCTAAACATCCACACCGACATGGTGGTCGCGGGGATGAAGGCGATGCGCGAGCAGTGCGCGTGCCACGACGCCGCAAAGCCGGCGACATGGGACTATCTCGACACGCG
>CAMOCC010000151.1 GCA_946610035.1 uncultured Verrucomicrobiota bacterium | reverse complement strand
TGTCTGGAAGCGGCTCGATCCAGGTCAGATCCGATACACAGTACTCTTCTCTAACGCTCGACCTTTCGGCCATTGCCGACGCCGACCTCTCCATCGGCGGCCTTACGGTCGATACCAAATACTACTATGGCAAGACTCCCACGATCACGAAGTTCCGCCCGGCGGCGAACGGCAAGCTGTATCTGACGAACGTCTCGGGTGATCTTGCGTCGAACTACACGGTGCCGATCAATCTGACGACCGTCGTCGATGCGGAGAATTTCGCGTCATGGAAGGTCTACGTGAACGGCGTGGTGGTGCGCGGATTCGTTCCGGTGTATGAAAATGGCGTGCTCAAGGCCAAGTTCAAGAATGGTCTAACCATAATCGTCCGGTAGGATTGCAAATTCGGAAAATAAAGAAGGAAAATACATTATGAAGAGAGTGTTGTTCATGGCGGCTATTGCCGCCGCCATTGCGGCGTCCGGAGCCGAGCTCAAGGATCTCAAGCTCAAGGCGAAGACGGACAAGGAGAATCCGATCGACTACAAGGTCGGGGAGAAAATCCGTTTCGATTTCTTCATAGACGGCGTCACGAAACTGCCCGCCGAGGCGAAGGAACCGCTTTACGTCATTTGGACGCGTGAAGGCGACGACGGCCTAAAGGCAGTCGGAACGAACGGAATCTCGCTGGCGAAAGGCTGTTCGATGGAGACGAGTTTGTCCGTCCCGGGCATAATCCGTGTCGATGCGCAGCTTGTCGGCAGCGACTTCAAGATATTCGATTCCGTCAAGCGAAGCCACTGGGACAAGGGCGTAAGGTTCCTCGGAGGCGCAGGCGTGGAGACGGAAAAGATGCAGCTCACCACGAAGGAGCCGGAGGATTTCGACGCGTTCTGGGCGGAGGCGAAGGCGAAGCTCGCGACGGTTCCGGTCAAGGCCAAGCGCATAGAGGCGACGCCCGACAGGCTCAAGGGAAAAATGAAGGTCTACGCGGTCGAGATTGACTGCTACGGCCCGAGGCCCGCCACCGGCTGGCTGTTTATCCCCGAGAACGCGAAGGAGAAGTCCCTTTCCGCCTGCGCACAGTTCGACGGCTACAACGGCAACGAATTCAAGGTGCCGCAGGTCCCCGAATGGATACCGACAAACCGCATCACGCTTTGCATCAACGCCCACGGGTACGAGATGGTCGGACACGACGAGCAGTACTACAAGGACTACGGCAACAAGGTCAACGGAGTAGTGCCCGGCGCACCGAAACGCCGTCCATACGCGCTTGAGCCGTCCGAATACGACAATCCGAGGGAAGCGTACTTCTACTTCATGGCGATGCGCGTCATGCGCGCGTTCGACTACTTGAAGACGCTTCCCGAGTGGGACGGAAAGAACCTTGAGGCCTCCGGAGGCAGCCAGGGCGGACTTCAGACCATGTGGGCGGCCGGCCTTGTCGACGGCCTTACCGCCGCGCGTCCGGAGGTCACCTGGGGCTGCGACCTCGGAAATTCGCTGCGCTCCGGCGGTCCGCTCATTTCCAACACGTGGGGTCTTCCGCATGTCGACGGGGCGTTCTACTTCGATGCCGCGCTCCACGCGAAGCGCGTCCCCGCGACTTGCAAAGTGGAGATAACGCGCCTGGGACTCGGCGACTTGGCGTGTCCGCCGCGCGGAGTCTTGCTGAGCTACTACAACATGAAGTGTCCCGTTTCTGCGAAGCTTGTGCAGGGCTCGACCCACGGCTACGTGCCGCCCGCGCCTAACCAGACGTTCACGATATCCAAATAAATAGAACATGAAAATGTGCAACTATGTAAACGATGCCAACAACCAATACCCAATGTTGCCAATTGGGAAGTGGAGATTGGCATTGGCAACATTGGCAACACTGGCAGCATTCACCACTGCTTTTGCGGGTATCAAATACGATATCCCGATGATGGATGTCAGCAACGAGGAGGGGCCACACGAAGCGCGGCTTGGCGACGTGTGCCTTGCCGGGAAAAAGTACTGGGCTTCTCTTTGCGTCAAGGCCCCGAGCCGCGTCACGATTCCTCTCGGCGGCGGGGCTGTTTCGCTCAGCGCCGTCAGCGGAGTCGACTGCCGCAATGAGGTGGACGAGCCTGCGACATTCCGCATAGTCGCTCCGGACGGCAAGACGCTGTGGGAGAAGTCTGGCGTCAGGAAAGGTGTGAAGCTTGATGCAAAGGTGGAACTGACCGGCCTTGAGTCCGTCGCCCTTGAGGTGTCCGGCGCGGACGGCATAATGGCCGGATGGGCGTTCGGGACAGTCTTCGAGTTTGCCGACGGGAAGTATCCGCCGAACGACGTCAGGATGCACACGCCACAGCTTGGCATTCTTACGCCGCCGGAGAGCGCGAAGCCGCGCATCAACGGGCCTGTCGTCTACGGCGTGAGACCCGGCCATCCGATCATCTACCGCGTACCCGTCACCGGCCAGAGGCCGATGAAGGTGAAAGTTGAAAGTGTAAAGTGTAAAATTGATTGTGCCGGGAAAACCGCTGGAAGTCTGATGTCCGAAGTCCGAAGTCATGAAGGCTCTCGATTGCACTTTGACCCCGACACGCATGTCCTCGCAGGCTTCATCGAAAAACCCGGCGAATATCCGATTACCATCGTCGCTGAAAACGCGAAGGGCAAAGCCGAGAAGACGCTTACGATAAAGGTCGGCGACAAGATATCGCTTACCCCCGCGATGGGCTGGAACAGCTGGAACTGCTTCTCCTGGAATGTGACCGCCGACGATGTCCGCAAAGCGGCGGATGCGTTCGAGAAGACCGGGCTTGCCGAGCATGGTTGGGCCTACGTCAACATCGACGACTTCTGGCAGAACAAGCCAACGTCGTGGATGAAGGAACTCCACGGTCCGGTGCGGGACGAGAATGGAAAGGTCAACACGAACAAGCGCTTTCCGGACATGAAAGGGCTCGTCGACTACATCCACTCCAAGGGGTTCAAGGCCGGGATCTATTCTTCGCCAGGGCCAAAGACATGCGGAGGATGCGAAGGCAGCTGGCAGCACGAGGCGCAGGATGCAAAGACCTATGCCGAATGGGGCTTTGACTATCTGAAGCACGACTGGTGCACCTACGGGGAAGTCGCGACCGGCGAAGGCGTGGAACGCGCCATGCGTCCCTATCGCATCATGGGCGATGCGCTCAAGGCGCAGGACCGCGACATCTTGTTCTCGCTCTGCCAATACGGGAAGGACGACGTGGGCTCCTGGGGCGTAAAGGTCGGCGGGCAGAGCTGGCGCACGACAGGCGACGTGTTCGACAGGTGGTCGTCCATCGCGAATGCCGTAAAGGTTCTCAAGACGCAGTGGCGTCACGCGGAGCCGGGTGGATGGAACGACCCTGACATGCTCTGCGTGGGACCCATGTGCTGGAACGAGTTCAAGGGAAGCCGTCTCGCGCCTAACGAACAGTACACGCACATATCGCTCTGGGCGCTCGCGGCGGCTCCCCTTATGATCGGCTGCGACATGACGAAGCTGGACGACTTCACGCTCTCGCTTCTCAGGAACGACGAAGTGATTGCAATCGACCAGGATCCGCTCGGAAAGGCGGCGGCGTGCATCGTGGACAAGGGAGGTTACGATGTCTGGGCGCGTCCGCTCGCGGACGGCTCCATTGCGGTCGGTCTTCTGAACTATGATCTGGAAGAGCGCGAAATCGCCTTTGACATTGCGGCGGCGGGCATGGAAGGCGAGTGGAAGGTCCGCGACTGCTGGCGCCAGAAGGACGAGGGAACGGCGAAAGGTGTCTACAAGGCGCGCGTCTATGGACATGCGACGCATCTTGTCCGCTTCATCCCCGGGAATGACGCGAAGCTGAGTGTCGCCGACATTCGCGAAGGAAGATGAAAATGTGCCAATGTGAAAATATTGCCAATGACCAATATCCAATGTTGCCAATTTGGAATTGGAAATTGGTATTGGCAACATTGGCAATAGGGGCAACATTCAACGCAGCTTTCGCCGCGCCCATGCCTTCTGTTACAGTAGACGTGCAGAAGGTCGATGAAACAATCGAACCTGTTCCGAGGATCGCGCGCTTTGACTACGAGGCGAAGGACGGCCTTCTCCTCCGCAACGGCAAACCGTTCTTCTGGACCTCCGACGGATCTTCGCTCGGCGGCGTACACTCGACGCCGCTCGGCCTGTGGCTTTCCAAGCTGCACGGGACGACGCTCGTGAGCATGCCGCATTCCTCCTGCGTTGTCAGGG
>CAMOCC010000150.1 GCA_946610035.1 uncultured Verrucomicrobiota bacterium | reverse complement strand
GGCTTCCAGTTCCTCGCCGTCTTCACAAGGCGGTCGTTCATCATCTTCGCGCCGACCCTGCGCATGAAGCCGAGCGGCGCGAGGAAGCGCGCAACGTCGCGCTCCGAGAACGTGAGCGCCTGCCAGCCGTTCCGGATCGCCCCCGCCTCCAGCCGCATGTCGATCCCGCTCCTGCCGTTCCCCCAATGGCGGATCAGGAAGTTCCCGACGAACAGTATCCGCGGCGACCGCTTCATTTCGCCTCCCCGTGGAGCTCGCGGTATAGGGCGAGGGTCTTTTCGCACATCTTCGCGGTGGAGAAGTTCGCGCGCACCGACTCGACCGCGGCGGCGCGCATCTTCGCCTTCGCCTCCTCGGGCATCTCGAGCATCTCGTCGAGCTTCGCGGCCATCGCCTTGGCGTCGCCCGGCGGAACGAGAAAGCCCGTCTCGCCGTCCTTCACCGTCTCGCACGCGCCGCCGTGAGCCGTCGCGAGGACGAGTCGTCCCGTGGCCTGCGCCTCGGGGATCGTGCGCCCGAACGCCTCGGGCTGGGCGGACGACGCGTTTACCACTATGTCGCTCAGCGCATAGACGAGCGGCATCTGCGAAGTGTGGTCGCGGAACACGACGCGCGTCTCGTCGGAGAGCTTCCCCGCCATCGTGCGGAGATGGTCGGAATATTCCGTCCGCCCCTGGTCGGAGCCGAGGATAAGCACGCCGAAGCGGCGGTTGCGCATCATGCCGAGCGCCTCGAGGAATATCTCCTGCCCCTTCCAGCGCGTGAGGCGGCCTGGGAGGGTTATCACCGGACGGTCCGCCTCGAAGCCGTACTGCTCCGTCTTCTTCGCCATCCACACCTCGCGCGGCACCGCGTCCGGGCTAAACGCACCCGTGTTCGCGCCGCGGTGTATGAGGACAAGCTTCTCGGGATCGACGCCCTTGTACGTGTCGAGGATGTGGCGGCGGACGTATTCCGAGATCGCGATCGTCCTCTCGCCCTGGAGCATGACCCGGTTGTATGGAATCTTGAGGAACTTCGGTTCCGTTCCGTAGACGCCGTGGAACGTCGCAATCCACTTCACCCCGCAGCGCTTCGACGCCCACTTGACCGCCCACGCAGGCGCGCGGCTTCTTACATGCATGAGCGTGACATCGTTCGCAGCGCAGTATTCGGCAAGCTTCTTCGCGCAACTGCGCAGCGTGAATGGATTCTTGCGGTCAAGCGGAAGCCGAAGATGCTCGACGCCGAGCTCGTCAAGGGCATGTACGAGCCGCCCGCCCGCGCTCGCGACAGCGTTCGGAATGCCCGCGTCGGCAAGCGCTCGGGCGATTTCGACCGTCCCGCGCTCCACTCCGCCCTGCCCGAGCGCCGGAAGAACCTGGAGAATCTTCATGCCACGGACCTCGTCTGTTGCTCTCTCATATTTTTCAACATTATACCATAAATCAGGTTTGCTGTGACGCATTGCCTAAGTTTTGATATAATACGGCTGGATATGGACGGAACAGGGAGAAAAACGCACAAGTGGCGGCGCCGGCTGCTCATCGCGGCCGTTGCCGTCGTTTTCGCGGCCGCGGCGTTCGTCCTCTCGATTCCGTTCCTCCTGACGCATGTGCCGATCCCCGTGCTCGAACTCGACGCTTCTCCGTATCTCAAAGGCAAGGCCGCCGAGCTCGTCTCGTCCAAAAAGGCGACCGCCGACATCGACATCATGCGCGGAAAGCCCGACGGATTCCGCATCCGCGCGAGCGGCACTCTCCTTGACTGGCCGTACAGCGCCTCGGCGCACGTGCGATTTGGCTTCATACGCGCCGAAGGCGACCTCGCCCTGACGCTCGACGGAACCGACTGGAAGGCCTACGCCGACTTCTCCGTGCGCGGAAAGCGCGACTGGAGCTTCACGGCCAGCATCCCCGAGACGCACGTCACGCAGGACAACGAAGTGCTCGCTTCCATTCTTTCGCGCGCAGTTCCGCCTTCGATTTCAAACCTTGTGTTTTCAGGAACGTTCAAGCTCGACGCAAGCGGCGAATGCACGCCCGGGCGCCCCGTTCCCGCATGGACGGCCCGCTGCTCGCTCTCCAACGTCGACGCCTCGCTTGTGACTGGGGGAAAGCCGGCGCGCATCGACGGGCTGAAAGTGCGTTTCGGCGCGGACGGCATCGCCGACCACCGCGACATCGCACCGCTCTTCCCGCGCGCCGATGCGGTGGAATTCGCCGGCTTCACGCTTTCCAACGTCTTTGCGAGCGTCCGCGCGACGGAACGCTCCTACCTCGTAACCGAGGCGGGCGCAGACTGCTGCGGGGGCGAACTGAGACTCTACTCCCTCTTCCTCGACCCCGAGAGGCTCAGCGCCGGCGCGACGGTCTTCGCGGACGGCATCGACGCCGGACAGGTCCTCTCGCGGCTCGCGTGCTTCCGCGGACAGGCCTCGGGACGCCTCCACGGGAAGATGCCTTTCTTCCTGAAGGGCGGACGCGAGCTGCGCATCAAGAACACCTACCTCTTCTCGACGCCGGGAGAATCCGGCAAGCTGCGCATCGACGACCCGAATCCGATTCTCGACAACCTGGAGCTCGGCGGCGTGCCGGAGGCGGAGCGCGGAAACCTCGCGAAGGTTCTCGCCGACCTCGACTACAACGTGCTCAAGATCGAGCTCGCGCGCGGCGAGGACGGGGAGGACGCCACCCTCGGCGTCAAGATCGAGGGCTCCGCGACGCGCGGGAACACAACCGTCCCTGTCAATCTGAACATCGCCTTCCACGGCGATGTCGACGAGATTGTCAACCTCGGACTTAAGTTCAAACGACATACAGGCAAGGAGAAGCAGAAATGAAAACCCACATCATGCTCGCGGCGGCGGCCGTCTGCGCGGCGGGATGCATCCAGGTCAAGACCGAAAGCGAGATAAAGCCGATCCACATCACCATGGACGTCAACCTCAAGGTCGACAAGGATCTCGACAAGGCGTTCGCCGACGAAGACCAGCAGAAGCCAAAGGGCAACTACAAGGCCGTGAAGGAGATGGTCGACCGCAAGGCCGCCGGCTTCACGAACCGCGCGATGCTCGAGGAGCGCACCGGCGCAACGGACGACGACCGAATCCTGATCGCCGAGGAGAACGCCAAGAGAATGAAACGCTTCAGCGAAATCGCAAAGTCCAACGGCACCACCCTGGAGACCGTCCAGAAGCGCTACGCCGCGAAAATACGCGAGAAGATACCCGCCGGGTCCTGGTACCAGGACGACGCCGGCAAGTGGCAGCAGAAGAAGTAGCGCCGGCTATGCCTCGAGGCCCGTCGCCTCGGCGACGCCAAGCACGATGTTCATGTTCTGAATCGCCGCGCCCGAGGCGCCCTTGCCGAGGTTGTCGAAGCGCGCGACGAGAACCACGCGTTCGGAGTTCCCGTAGGCCGAGACCTCCATCGCATCGCTGCCCGAAAGCCCTGCGGACGAAAGAAACCCTCCTTCCGCCGCGGCAGGGTCGTCAACGAAGCGCACCATCCCATGTCCCGCGTAGTACTCGGCATAGCACGCCTTTATCGCCGCGAGGTCGCGGTCAAAGAGCGGCACCGTCACTTCCATTCCGCTGTAGTGCGGCACGACGATCGGCGAGAAGCAAGGCGCGGCGGCAAGGCCGCAGACCTTCACCATCTCGGGGAGATGCTTGTGGGACTGTCCAAGGGCGTACTGCCTACCACCCATGAAGAGATCCCGCACACAAACTTTATACTTTACACTTTCAACTTTACACTCTTCCTCGTACTCAGCGATCATCTTCTTGCCGCCGCCGGAATAACCGGTAAGGGAGAAGGCCGAGAGCTTTTCGTCCTTCGCGACGATTCCAGCTCGGACAAGCGGCTCGATGAGGGCTATGAAACCAGAGGCGTGACAGCCGGGGTTCGCAATGCGCTTCGACTTCGCGATCGCGGCGCGTCGGCCTGCGAGCTCGGGGAAGCCGTATTCCCAACCGTCAGACGTGCGGTGGGCGGTCGAGGTGTCGATGATGACGGTGTTAGGGTTCTCGACGAGCGAGACCGCCTCTATCGCCGCCGCGTCGGGGAGGCAGAGAAAGGCGACGTCGCAGGAATTCAGCGCGTCGCGCCTTGCGGCAACGTCTTTGCGAACCTCGTCGGGAAGCACGACTAGTTCAAGATCCGCGCGCGACGAAAGCCGCTCGCGGATCCTGAGGCCGGTCGTCCCGGCACTTCCATCGATGAAAACCTTCTTCATTCCCACTCGATCGTGGCCGGGGGCTTCGGGGTGATGTCCCAGACGACGCGGTTCG
>CAMOCC010000149.1 GCA_946610035.1 uncultured Verrucomicrobiota bacterium | reverse complement strand
CCGAAGTCTGTGAAGAGGGCGATCAACGAGTCCGCCTACGTCTTCGCGTCCGGCAGATCCGCCGGCGCCACGGGCGTCGTTGTCCCGTCGGAGGCGCTCGACCGTGGAGACGTTATTCTTGAACTCGAGCGCGAGATGCTCGAGGCGGCAGACGATCTCGAGTTCGAGCGCGCGGCGTATCTGCGCGACCAGATCGCGAAGCTCAAAAGGACCGTTTCTGAAACCACGAAGCCCGCGAACCGCGCGAAAGGGAACCGCGCGGCCCGGAGGAAAGGCGGCAGAAGATGAAGAAAGACGCACACGACAAGTACAGGGAGCTGAGTTCGCAGGGCGCCGTCAGCCGCGCGCTGCATTCGATCCGCACACGATACTCGCTTGCGACGGCGTTCTTCCTGCTGTTGAGCCTCCTGGTGTTCTACATAGGGGGGCGCATCGTCCTAGTCCACATGATGCGCGAGGCGGAACGCCAGGTGGAGGAGATAGGGTACGACATTTCGCGCCTTGCGTACAGCCATGCCGAGGCGGTCGCGCGGGGCTGCAGGAAGTCGACGGCGGACATTGCGCGGCTTGTCGCCTCCGGCGAGCATCCGTCCATGGTCCTCTCGCGGCCGGAGTTCGGCATGATCTCCCTTGTCCTCGAGTTCTCCGGAGATGGCGTCTTCAAGTCCGGTGCGGCGAGGGGCCTCGACGGAGTTGTTCAGATTTCGCCTGCCGACATCGCCCCCTACGCCGCGCACTTTTCCGAATGGCTGGGGCCGAAGCGCGACGAACGTTCGCCGGCCGTCGGCCTTGTCCTGCTGTGCGGGAGGGCGCACTATGTGTTCAGGGGCCAGTCCGACGACGCGGGGCGGACTTGCATCGTCGCCGGCGCGCCGTTCAGCTCGTCAATGTTCACTTCGAGCGTCAACGACGGATTCTCCGGCCTTGAAGTCCGCGTCGTGAACCGCAAGGTCGCGGTCTCTGTGTCCGTCGCGCCGTCCTCGGGCAGGAAGGTCGGCGATGACGGCTCGTCCTCGTTCGGAATCGCGCCGATGCTTTCCGAGGCAATAAACTTCTATTCCGGCGGATTCTGGAATCTCGGGGCCAATCCATACGAGGCTGTGTTCGCGCTGCGCGACATCGCCGGAAACGCCGTCACGATGATCTCGGTCTCGCTCCCGCAGTCGCTTTCCAACGTCACCCGCTCTGCGCTCGGCCGCTTCACGTTCTTCATCGCAGTCGTCGGAATAGTCCTTGTGCTCCCGATCTTCTGGTTCCAGGGAAGGGTGCTCCTGAACCCCCTGACGAAAATGACTGAGGCGATAAGAAACCTCGGCGAACACCACAGGGACGTCGACTGCCCCCGCCTGGAATGGGAGGGCAGAGACGAGTTCGCCATGCTCGCGATGTCGGTCAACCGAATGCTTGAGACGATAACGGCGAGAACCGTCAAGATCGCCCAGGTGGAGTCGAGGCACAGGGCCCTCATCGAGAGCGTTCCAGACGCGCTCGTCGTGTTCGACCGGCGCGGGAGGCTCGTCGCGGTCAACAAGCAGCCAGAGGGAGTCCCGCCGCTGCCGGGAATGACGTTCGGCGAGGCCCCTGACGCGGCGACGTTCGGAGAGGACGGCGTCGGAGCGGTTGCGCGCGCGATAGACGCAGTGTTCGACTCGTCGCCCGTCGAGACCGTCCGGCTTGAGGTCCGCGGTGCACAGCCGCGGCATTTCGAAATGCGCGTCACTCGCATGGACGAGGTTTTCGCGCTTGCTACGATACGCGACGTGACGAAGGAGGTCGCGGAGCACAGGCTGCGCCTGGCGGCGGAATCGCGTGCGCTCGACGCGTCGAAGCGCGAGTCCCTCACTCTTCTCGCCGCGGGCATCGCGCACGACGTGAACAACGTTCTCTCGGTGATTCTCAACACCGTCGAGTCAGCCGCCGCCGAATCGGGCCGTGGGCTCGACATCGCCGCCATACGCGATGCGGTGAAGCGCGGGTCCAACATGACGAAGGAGCTGATGGCCTTCGCGGGCGACAACAAGGTGAATCTCATGAGGGCCACCCCCGGCTTCTTCGTGAAGGACGTGCAGGCGCTTGTGTCGCACATGGTGAGGGAGAACGTCGCCGTCTCGTACGATCTCGCAGAGGGGCTTCCGGACGTGGACGCCGACCCCAACCAGTTCTGGAAGGTGTTCTTCAACATCATCAAGAACGCAAACGAGGCGCTTGGCGAGAGGCCCGGCCACATAACGCTAGCGACGGACGCGTTCGAGATGACCGAGGAGGCCGCCGCCACGTTCATGTCTGAGCGACCCCTGATTCCCGGGCCGGGCGTCGTCTTCAAGATCACGGACGACGGTCCCGGGATACAGCCTGATCTGCTGCCGAAGCTTTTCGACCCCTATGTGTCTTCCAAGGCCATGGGGCGAGGCCTCGGCCTTGCGACGGTCCGCACGATCGTGGAGGCTCACGGCGGCGGCATAAAGGTGGAGAGCGTCGTCGATCACGGCACGACCTTCACCATCTACCTGCCGCAGACGAAGATGCCGGCCGACGCCGCGGAGTCTTTCGAGGCGCCGAAGAAGGCCCCCGGGTCGCTGCCGTCGGAGGTTCTTGTAGTCGATGACGACGAGGCGATACTCAAGACGCTGTCGATCCTGCTGAAGTCGCTTGGAGTCGCCGCGCATGTGGCGCGTGACCGCGCTTCCGCGCTTGCAGTGGTGAGGCGGCGCGCTAACCGCGTCGACGCCATAATGATGGATGCGCATATAGGGGGTGTCGATGTAGTGCGGCTCTTCGACGCGTTCCGCCTCGCCTCTCCGGAAATCCCCATTGTCGTCGTCTCTGGGTCTTCCGAGGAGGAAATACTCAAGATGTTCGGTTCCCGCAGATACAACGGATTCCTCGGCAAGCCGTTCACGCTCGACGAGCTGAAGTCAATGCTGCTTAACATGTTTGCGTGAGTTTTGGTCGATCTGGAGAAGACTCCGCCTCCTCTTTTTGGTATAATACGAGCGTCGCTTTCAGGGTGCGGTTCGCAAGGGCCGCGCGAAGGCCGAACCCAAAAGGAGAAACATGAGCGAGGAAAACATGAACGTCGGCGAAAACGCCGAAAACACCGAAAACACCGGAAGCGCCGAGAACCTCGGAAGCGCCGAAAACACCGGAAGCGCCGAGAACGTCGGCAACACCGAGCGCAGCAATGCATCCAGGATCGTGACCGAGAAGATCGGCGAATACAGCGGCAAGGTCGACGGCTGGGTCGAAGGCGCGCTTGGCGTCATCGGCAACCGCCCGTGGGATTCGTGGCTCGACACGGCGAATGGGTACATCTCCAGGCTTCTGCCTGCGGTGATCGCCCTTGCCGGCATCCTCGCCTGCTTGACCGGCCTTGTTACCATGATAAAGGACGACGCCCCGTTTTCATTGGTCGTGAAGCAGCTTTTTGTCCTCGTCCCGGCGGTCTTTGCCATGCATCTTGCGCCAAAGGCCCTCGCGCTCACGCGTTCGTTCATCGAGAAGGGCGAGCCCGCGGTCATCCGTCCCGAATTGATGTACATCATGAAAGTGGTGTGCGGAATCGGCGGGCTGATCCTCGGCGCGTACCTGCTTCTGAATTTCGACGGGGCTCTTGCGGTTCTTGCGATATCCGTGATAATCTTCGCCGTTCTGATGGTCATATGCCTTGAGCGTCCCGGCATCGTCGGCGTAAAGCCAGGGTATCCGGTCAACTGCGTCGAGGAGGTTATTGCGCTCGTGCTGTTCCCGATCAGGATGGTCATTGCGCTGCTCACCCTGCTCATCGGCATGGCGGCGGTTGGCGGTCTCGTCTACGGCGTTGTGCAGTGGTTTGACAGCGGAATGTACGCGGCGCTGGTGTTCGGCGCGACTGCGATCGTTCCGTTCGCTATTCCGCTTCTCGTCTATTTCCTCTATCTTGTCGTGGTGTTCACGCTTGATTTCTACAGGGCGATAGTCTCGGTCCCGCGCAAGTTGGACGAGCTCAAGAAGTAGGAAAATCCTCTGGCAACGGGGAGGTTACGATGGCAAGACTCCTGGACGACGTATATCTCAAGCCGTTTGAGGCGGCGATACGCGGGCGCGCGCAGCATGCCTTCGACCGGGCGCGCGAACTTACGGCGGGCAAGTGCTCTCTCGCCGACTGGGCCTCTGCGCACGAATACTACGGCCTCCACCGCACGAAGCGCGGGTGGGTGTTCCGCGAATGGGCGCCGAATGCGACGAGCATGTGGCTCGTCGGCGACTTCTCCAAGTGGAAGATCGACCCCCGCTTCGAGTGCTTCAGGATCCCCAGGACCGACGTCTGGCAGTGCAAGGTCGCCGCGGGGCTTATCAAGAAGGGCGACAACTACCGTCTTGAAATGCGCTGGGAAGGGGGGC
>CAMOCC010000148.1 GCA_946610035.1 uncultured Verrucomicrobiota bacterium | reverse complement strand
GACGAGGAGGCCCGAACCCGGCTGCGGCGTTGAGATCCTTGTGCTTGACTTGTGCCGCGGCATTGATGTAAAATTGCGGGCATGAAGACATGTCTGCATCAGGCCTGCGCCGCGTGCGCGGCCGTTTTCGCCGCGGCCGCATCGGCCGCCGACCTCTCCTCCGCCGTGGACGTGAAGCCGCTCGCGATGAAGGCGTACGGGATCCGCAGCGTCGAGCGCAGGGGTGATCGTGCGCTTGCAGTCACGATCGGCGCGAGCTCCTCCGCTGCGGCGCGTCGCCTTGCCGACGCGTGGCGCGTGACCAGTCCCGACGATCCCGCCTACGCGTACTCGAAGTTCGTGAAGCCCGCTTCTGTCGCGGAAGTCTCGTCGGAAGTCGAGTTCGAGTATCCAGGCGGAATGGCCGAGCAGAAGAAGGCGATGCCGTCCCTCACGCGCACCGTCGTCGAGTTGAAGCTGCCGACGCCAATGAAGAAAAACTGCAAGTATGCCGCTGTCGCATACGGCACGGAAATGGAAGTCGTGACCTCGGGCCGCACGGGGCTCTACGCAGGCGAAGACGCAGTTGACGCAGATCTCGCCGCTGCCATCGTCGGCTTCCGCCGCGTCTCGTCCGTAGGCGAGGGAAAGCTCCTCTGCGAGTTCGGCGCGGGCTACAGCCCTGCGGGCGGGAACGCCGCGGCGAACTGGAAGGTGACGGTCAACGGGAAGCCGCGTCCCGTCCTCGCGCTCGGACGTCGCTCGAAGATCGACTGCTACGTCCCGAAGGGCTGGGGCGGAACGTATCCCTGCCTTATGCAGCACGATGTGTTCCTCGACATAGGAGACGCGCTGAAGACGGGCGACAAGGTCGCGGTCGAGGTGACGGACGCGGTCTCCGCAGGCGCACGCGCGGCCGCGTTCGCGTTCGACGAGTCGAAGAGCGTGACGCGGTCTATCCAGGCCAACCAGGTCGGCTATCTCCCCGACGCGCCGAAGTTCGCGTATGTCGGCTGCTGGTTCGGTTCGTTCCCCGACGCGAAGTTCGCGGGTGGCGCCGGCATGCGCAAGTGCGCGAACGCGAAGCTTTCCGTCTCGTCGCTCGCCTTCGACGCAAATCCCCCATTCGAGATAGTCGACGAGAAGAGCGGCAAGTCGGTCAAGAAGGGAACGGCGAAGTTCGTCTTCAGCGGGAACGAGAAGGAGTCGAAGAAGGCGTCGTACGCCGCGTCCAACGTCTGGGAGCTCGACTTCTCGGACGTGCGCGCGCCAGGCCGCTACTTCATACGGATTCCAGGCGTTGGCCGCTCTCTTGCGTTTTACATCGACAAGGCGGTCTACGAAAAGGCGCTCAAGGTGCAGGCGCTCGGCGTCTACGAACAGCGCTGCGGCATTGCGCTCGACCCGAAGCTGACGCGTGGCTGGGAACGCATCGCCTGCCACGCGGGCGGTGTCGTCGCGTCGACGTGCGAGCGCGTGAAAAACCCTGAGTTCGCCCCGTTCGACAAGAACGTCGTCAAGGGCGCGGACGGCAAGCCCCTCGTCCTCAAGGCCTCCGGCGGGCACCACGACGCGGGCGACTACAATCCGCGCTCGCACCTCGATGTCGCGCAGGCGCTCCTCAACTGCTACGAGCTGAAGCCGACCGCCTTCACCGACGGACAGTTCGCCGTTCCCGAGCGCGGCAACGGGATCCCCGACATCGTCGACGAAGCGCTTTGGCAGCTGAAGCTCTGGAAGGGGCTTCAGGACGAGGACGGGGGCATTCGCGCCGGAACGGAGTCGCTGCGCGACCCCGGCTTCTTCCAGACCGTCGAGCTCGACGACACTGGCGACTACGCCTGGGCGAAGGACAGCAAGATGTCGTTCCAGTGCGCGGGTGCGTTCGCGCAGGCGGCGCGCATCCTCAGGAAGTGCGGAAAGACGGCGGAGGCGAAGGACTTCCTTGCACGCGCCGAGCGCGCCTACGAGTGGGGCAAGGCGAATCCGACGCGTGGCCTCAAGGACGCGCAGGACAAGGAGTACAACTCCGACCCGCGCGCGTACGCGGCGGTCAGTCTCTACCACACGACGCGCGACGCGAAGTACCACGACGACTTCAAGGCGATCGCGCCGTGGGTCTCGAACCCGAAGGCCGAGGTCTCGATCTGGGGCAAGTACGATCTTTCCCTCGCGGCGCGGCAGTATCTCCTTCTTCCAAAGGATCTTGTCGACGCCACGCTCAGGAAGGCGATAGAGGATGCGATGTTCGCCGAGTTCCGCATGTTCAAGGGCGGGTCGGCGAAGTGGCCATACAAGTTCCTCAGGAATCCGTGGGCCCCGATCACGTGGGGCACAGGCGCATACGAGAACTACGCCGTCACCGCCGCGCACCTTTATGCGCTGACGGGCGACAAGGAGTGCCGCGAATGGCTCGTGAGGACATGCGACAACACGCTTGGCGCGAACCCGCTTGGGCTTAGCTGGATCACGGGGCTTGGCGAGAGGACGATTCGCTGCCCCTTGCACAACAGCCGCTATCGCGCGGCGGGCGGTCCCGTTGCCGGCCTTCAGGCCCAGGGCCCGATGCAGCGCGGCCACGGCTATTCGTTCAAGGAGACTCTCTATCCCGCGTGGAAGGAGGGCGAAGCCGTTCTCCACGCCTTCATCGACACCCACTGGGCGATTGCGATGGACGAGCCGACTGTCAACAATATGGCGAACACCCTGCTCGTGTTCGGCGTGTTGACACGGTAGAATGGAATTTGATAGACTTCACGGCATGAGAACAACGACTGTGCCGAAGGGGTCTGGATTCCGTTTTTCCCGCATAAAACTGGCGGCTTTGACGCTGGTTGCCGCTCTTGCCGCGCCCGTCTGGGCCGGCGAAGGCATCGTTCTTGAAATCGATCCGCAGGCGATCGCCGAGATACTTCCGCTCGCGGTCGAGGCGGTCTCCATACAGCAGCGCGCGGTGGAGCGCGAGGCGAAGCACGCCGCGGAGCTGAGGAAGAAGGGGATCGCGGAAGTGCCGCCGTGCGGCAGCGAACGGTATGTCATAGACACCCCCGCGTTCGGCGGGTTCTCGTTCGACGACTGGGGCGAGCTTTACATCGACCGCCGCTTCGTCACCGACGAGGAGATGAAGACCGTCAGGAAGATCGAGGCGTGGATCGCGAAGTGGTTCCCGGAGCAGACGAAGAAGCGGAAGACAAAACCACGCGTGCGAGCAGGCGGCGCGGGGCTTCCCGTGTTCCGCGGTTTCGAGGACGCACGATACCAGGAGCACGACGCGCTTATCGCGCGGCTTGTGAAGGAGTTCAACGCCGACAAGAAGGGCTGGACCGGTGGAACGGAGTCTCAGGCGGCGAAAGTCGGCGATCTCACGCCGGCGCTCGTAAAGGCGCACATGATCGAGGAGTCGGGCGGGAACGGGCCGCGCTCCAAGGCGGCGTGGAAGGTCGATCCGCTGCAGGTGAACGTTCCCGGCGACTGGGGCGTGGAGAAGGAACTCGTCGGGCTGACGAAGCCGACGAAACGCAACGAGGGGACGGCCGAGCAGAACGTCCGCGCTGCGATAAAGTACCTCTCGCGCAAGGGCTTCGGTGCCTCGGCAAGACCCGCTGCGACGCGGCCTTCGGGCTTCTTCGACGGGTGGCTCGACGCGCTTCGCCGCTACAACGGACGGCGCGACCGCACCGACACCGATCGGTACTACAGCGACGAGTACGCCGACAAGATAGTGAAGCGCGCGAAAGACCCGAACGCCTTCGTCCCGATCGAAATCAAACTTGCGAAGTAAACTATGAAAACCGATCTCGCCAAGTATATCGATCACACTCTGCTCAGGGCGGACGCGAAGGCGTCGGACATCGCGCGGCTTTGCCGCGAGGCGAAGGAGCACGGGTTTGCATCCGTGTGCGTGAACCCGTGCTGGGTTCCGAAGTGCCGCGAGCTTCTTGCTGGAAGCGGCGTAGCGGTATGCACAGTGATCGGCTTTCCGCTCGGTGCGACGAGCACGTTCGCGAAAGTCGAGGAGGCGCTGCAGGCGATAGACGACGGGGCGGACGAGCTTGACGTCGTCTTGAACCAGGGGCTTCTCAAGAGCGACATCTACGCGTGCTTCTGCGAGCTTTCCGAAATCGTGCGCGAATGCCGCGAGACGAAGAAGGGCGTCGTCCTGAAGCTCATCCTTGAGTGCTGCAACCTGACGAAGGACGAGATTGTCGTCGCGTCGACCGCCGCGAAAAAGGCGGGCTTCGACTTCGTTAAGACGTCGACCGGCTTCGGGAAGGGCGGAGCGACGGTCGCGGACGTGAAGCTCATGCGGAAGACCGTCGGCGCGAAGATGGGCGTAAAGGCGGCGGGCGGGATACGCGACCGCAGGACTGCGCTCGCGATGATCCGCGCGGGCGCAAACCGCCTCGGCTGCTCGTGCGGC
>CAMOCC010000147.1 GCA_946610035.1 uncultured Verrucomicrobiota bacterium | reverse complement strand
AATCCCACATCGTATTCTTGTTGTAGGTGCTCGCGACGTTCCAGAACGTCGAGAAGTGCGCGCCGTCGCCGCCCGTCTTCATGATGAGAAGGACGAGCACCGACACCGCGCCACCCATAAGGACGATGCCCTGCACGAAGTCCGACCAGATGACCGCCTCAAGTCCGCCGAGCGAACAGTAGATCATCGTGAGGATACCGCAGATCAAGATACACGCGTCGATGGAGATTCCCGTAACGGCGTTGAGCGCAATCGCAGGGAGCAGCGTCACAACCGCGACGCGGCAGACCATGAAAACGACGAATGCCGCAGAGCCGAAGAGCCGCACGCCGAGGTTGAAGCGCTTCTCAAGATATTCGTATGCCGAGGTGATCCCAAGGCGGCAGAAGAACGGCAGATAGTAGTAGATCGCGACAGGCGCCATGCCGATGATGAAAAACGCCATCACGAAGTAGCGCCAGTCCTGCAAATACGCCTGCGTCGGGATCGCGATGAACGTAATCGACGAGAGCATAGTCGCGAAAATCGACATCCCTGCGACATACCACGGGATGCGGTTTCCGCCGCGGAAATAGTCGTTCTCGTCCTTCTTCTTGAAGATGAAGAAGCATGCCATGCCGACCATCAAGAGCGCGTACACGCCGACAACCGCCCACGCCATCGCGCCGAACTTGCCGGTCTTCCTGAAGCTTGCGACTGAAACAGCGTCAGTGCGCGTCGCCGGCGCGATTTCGCCGCCAGCGACAATAAGCGTGTATTGCTCAGGAGTCTTGCCGGGCTTGATACCCGCCGCCGCGCCGCAGCGCGGCTTGTCGTTAGGCGCAATCTCGCCATATTCGCACCACGCGTCCGTCACGCAGTTGTAGGCGAGGATTTTCCTCTGCCATCCGAGCTTCACAGGATCGGTCTCGGTCGAGCCGTTGACCGCGCGGTCGATCCACCCCTTCTCGCCAAAACCGCCAATCAAGAGAATGTGCTGGTGTCCGCTCGGCAGAAACGCCGCGCCGATGGTGGTCACGCCCTCTGGTAGGTCGGCGAGCTTCTTCCATTTCATCTGGGCGGGATGGGAAATAAAGCGGGGATTGTCGTATACATCGTCAAGTCTGAGTTTGGGGTTGCCTTCCTTGCTCTCGCTCCACGGCATGCGTACGCTTGAAAGAACAAGTCCATAGACATCCCTAAGCGGCTTCTTCGTCTCCTTGTCGTAGCCACCTGCGACAATTAGCATCTTCTCCTTCTGGTCGCCGTTCTGGACGGCCGCCACAATCTGCTCGCGGGCAGGTCCTGGCATTTCGCCTATTTTCACAAACCTGCTTGCACCCCTATTGACGTCTATACCATAAACGTCCTTCGACGCAATTACGAAATACAGACCGTCGTTATATGCAGCCGCCCCCATCTTGACGGGTTTGGGCAACCGCAGTCCCCTGACGACATCAAATCTCTTGCCGCCATCCTCGGTAAGCATATTGCCGACAATGTCAAATGTGTTGGTGAACACCGTCTCGCCGTCAGTTCCGCCCGCGCAAAAAAGACCAAATGGCGTCTCGCAACAGACGCCTTCGGCGATGGGATGCGGCAGTTCGCCGACCTTCGACCACTTGCCGTCCAACTCTCGGGCATAGATGCCAGAGCGGTAAACCTTCTTCCCATCGACGAAATCGCTGCCGCCGGCAACCACAAACCGCCCGTCGGGCAAAAAGCCAGCAAACGGCCGCGCGACTTTTGCAGGGGCTGTCTCGCCCGCCTTCCAGTCAACCTCGACCGGCGTCGCAAACGCAGCGGTAGTGACAAACCCTACGACTAGTAAAAGGAGTTTCTTCATCTGTGCTTCCCTTTTATCGCTTGAGCTGCGCCTTTATGTCGGCAAGCGGCACAGTCGTGAAGTTGATCGTCGCGTAGCCCGCGCCCTCGTAGAGAATGCCGATGTCGCCGTTCGGGAGAATCGTCATGTCGGAATACGCAGCGCCCTTCGGCTCGATGCAAAGCCCGTCGCTCCACGTATTGCCGTCGTCAGCCGACACGCGAAGATAGAGAAGCGCACGGCGGTTCGGGCTCTTGCAGTTCGAAAATAGAAGCGCCTTGCCGTAGCGCATGATCTGCGCGTTGCACTGGGGATCCTCAAGAGTCTTGTCGTAGCGCGACTCCCAGGTCTTGCCGCGGTCCTTAGTGACGTGAATCTGCCTGCCGCCGCCGCGCCAGCGCGAGTTGATCATCCACGAGCCGTCCGAAAGCTCCACGACCTTGCACTCGTCGCCGTTCTTGACGGGCTTGCCGAAGGGCTTCCACGTCTTGCCGTGGTCGTCGGACCCGAAGAGCGCGTTGCCGTCGTTCACGTGGACAATCGTGTGGAGGAGCGTGCCGTCCTTCGCCTGGATTCCAGAGCCGGACGTGATGAAGATAAACCCGCCCTCCCTGTCGCGCTTCCCGAACGGCCATTCCGGAAAGGCGATGTCGGCCGAGATGTCCCGCGGCTTCGACCATGTCTTGCCGTTGTCGGACGATTCCTGCACGTAGAACTGGAACACCCCGTGGCGCTTTTTCGACTCCCACACGTTGTAGAAGAGGAATATCTTCTTCGCCTCCATGTCGACGATGAGGGACGGGTCGGACCCCGCCCACCATCCGTCGTCGTCCCACTGCCACTTCCATGAGAAGACGGGTTTCGTCCAGGTCGCGCCGCCGTCCGTCGAACGGCGTATCGCGATGTTGATCGGGCGGGCGTGGTTCAGGTCGCCGCCGCCGTCCTTGCGCGCGTCGCACGCGACGACGAGGTCCCCGTTGGGCGCGGTGCACATCGCGGGGATGCGGTAGACGGCGGACTTCACGCCCTCCACCTCGTCACCGTTCGCGAACAGCACCTGCGGTTCCGCCGCGGATGCGGCGGCGGCGACGGCCGTTGCGACCGCCGCGATAGCGACTCTGAACTTCATTCCAATCCCCCTTTGGTTTTGTTACTTGTAGCCGATCTTCTTCAGGCGAGAGACGATGGTCTTCTTCTCGGCGTCGGTGAGGGCCTTCAGCGGCACACGGACCGTCCCGAGGTCGACGCCCCACACGGCGCACATGGCCTTGCCCGCGGCGACGCCGCCGTACTCGACGAGGATGTCCACGATGTCGCAGACCTTCTTCATGTACTTCTCGCTCGTCTTGAGGTCGCCCTTCTTGACGGCGTCCCACGCCTTGTAGTAGAGTCCGGCGGAGTAGTTGTAGGTCGAGCCGATCGCCGACTGCGCGCCTAGCGCGACCGCGCCGGCGAACCACTCGTCGATCCCCCACGTGATGTCGAACTTCCCGCCGCAGCACCTGAGGCAGCGCTGGAACATGTAGAGGTCGGGGTAGTTGAACTTCACGCCCGCCAGGTTCTTGATCCTGCCGTCCGCCGCCTCGAGGAACTTCTGCATGTCGATGTTGACGCCGCTCATCGAGGTGTGGTAGTAGTAGAACGGAATCTTCTGCGCGTACTTGAGCGCCTCGTTGAGGTAGTCGATGAGGGCCTCGGCGGATCCCGGGCGGAAGAAGCACGGCGGGACGATCGACGTCGCGTCCATGCCGACCTCCTGTGCGTAGCGCGCAAGCTCCTGCGTGTCGGGGAGCGAGAGCGAGCCCACGTGCGCGATGAGGAAGAGCCTCCCCTTCGCCGCCTTGACCCAGCAGTCGAAGACCCTCTTGCGCTCCTCGGTGGAGCAGTGGACGCCTTCGCCCGTCGTGCCGCTCACGTAGACGCCCGTCACCTTCTGCTTGACGAGCATCTCGGCCTGCTTCGGGATCACGTCGTAGTCGACCGATCCGTCCGCCTTGAACCCGGTGTGTGCGGCTGCGATGAGCCCCTTCAGTTTATTCACTTTCATTTTACCCCCTTTGTTTTACGTGTAAACTACATTCCCTTCGTCAGCATCCACGCCTTCACAAGCATGCGCGGGATGTGGAACGGACCCTTGAATATGTTGCCCTTCGCCGGCTGCGCGACAGTTCCGTCGCGGTGCAGGTAGCCGTACCACTCCGGGAACTTCTTGTCCTTGAGGTGCTTCCACGCCCAGTCCGAGGCGAGCTTGTGCATCTTCATGTACTTGGGATCCTGCGTGATCCTGTAGGCGTAGGCGGTGGCGATTATCGTCTCGCACTGCGGCCACCAGAACTTCATGTCCTGCTCGTAGCACTGCGGCGGGAGGTTGCGGCAGTCGCGGAAGGAGATTATGCCGCCGTACTTCCTGTCCCACCCCCAGTCCCACGACCAGTCGAGTATCTTGAGCGCGATCTCGGCGAGCGCGCCGTCCCGGCGGTCCACGGCGACGTCGAGCAGGAACCAGCTCGTCTCGATGCAGTGGCCGGGGTTGATCACGCGTCCGTTCAGCGTGTCGATGAACTCGCCGTTCGGCCCGACCGTCTCGAGGAGCGCCTTGAACT
>CAMOCC010000146.1 GCA_946610035.1 uncultured Verrucomicrobiota bacterium | reverse complement strand
TCGCGCGCGGCGCGTCGCAGGGCGCAAAATACTGGACTCGCGCGTCGGTCGGCGGGAGGCCGCTCGACGGCACCGTGCTCAGCCATGCCGACGTCGCCGCCGGCAGGACGCTTGAGTTCACCATGTCCAGACGTTTCAACGGACCAGACAATGGAGGTCAAAGATGAATAGGCTTGTTGTTGCATTTGCTTTCGCTGTGATTGGTGCGTCGGTTGCGTCCGGGGAGGACGTGAAGGCGTCGGACGAGTATCCGGAGTTCTACAGCGGCGATTCCACGAAGGGCATCGACTTCGTGCCGTCGATCAAGGTTCTCGCTCCGCGATACTGCTCGAACGTGAAGGGAGACGTCACGGTCGTCTTCGAGGCGAAGGGCATGACGCGCGTCCTCGCGCGCTGCTGGCGCGCAGGCGGGGAATGGGGCGAAGACGCCGTTCTCGCGGATCTCCCGCTCGGCGCCGACGCCCGCGGTGAGTTCGTCTTCCACGCCGACGAGTTTCCGGCGGGGCCGACGACGATTCGCCTTCAGGCCATCGACGGGAAGGGACACCAGGACTACTGCGAGCTCCAGCTGTTCAACCTCGGCGGCGTCTCGTGGAAGCAGGGCATCCCGAAGTCCGATCCGCCCGGCGCAAAGGGGATGAAGCTCGTTTTCAAGGACGACTTCGACGGACCGCTCTCCATCTCGCCCGACGGACGCGGCGCGCGCTATGCGGCGCACAAGACGGGCGGTGGCGACTTCAGCGGATGGCCGTTCTCCGACCCAGAAGGCGACTGCCTGCCGTTCGGACAGCAGGGCACGTATCTAAGGATCCATGCCTCGAAACCCTACGGCACCAACGGTCGCACAGGTATCCTCTCGTCCATTCGTTCCGACGGAACAGGCGTCGCGGTTCCGGTTCCGGCGTACTTCGAGTGCCGCCTCATGTGCCACTCCGCGCCTGGCAGCTGGGGAGCGTTCTGGACGCTCACGAAGGGCACGATCGGAATGAGCAAGGACGATCCGAAATTCGAGGCGACGAAGAACGCCGGATGCGACGAGCTCGACGTCATCGAGTGCTACGGCGGGTATGGTCCGAGGAACCCCAACCACGGCGGGAAGTACGGCGTCACCTCGCACTGGTGGGGCCAGAAGGACATGGGGCAGGCGCCGCATGCGTTCCCGGACGCGCAGAAGATGGCGGGTGGCTCGTCATGGAGCTGGACGTTCCACACGTACGGACTTGCGATCACCGAGACGGACACTGTCTACTACTTCGACGACGTCGAGGTTCTGAGGCATCCGACAGGCCCCGTCACGAAGTCGCAGGACACGTGGTTCCTCATCAACTACGCGATCGCCGGAATCAGCGGCTGGCCGTACGACGTCGAGCGCTACGGAAACGAGAGCGACATGTGGGTCGACTGGGTGCGCGTATACTGCGGCAAGGAGCTTCCGAAGGACTTCGGCGAGATTCCGCCTGTGGGCGTCAAGGGGTCCGTCGGGTTCAGCTTCACCGACGGCAAGTCCGACAAGTCGGCCATGCGTCCGTGGGACATCGCGGGCGCGCCCGGCACGGCGCAGTCGAACTGGAACAACCTTCCGCTTAAGGACAGGAAGTTCTCAGGGCTCGTCGACTCGGAAGGCAAGCCGGTCCCCGTCTCGGTCGCGCTCGGCGCGAATGCGCGCTACGAGGGGTGCGAGCCGTGGGGGATGTGCGGCGCAGACGAGCGCATGCACCGCGGCGCGGTCGCCGACGCCGCGATTGGGGTGCGCGGCGTCCACTTCGCGAAGTACGACCTCGTCGTCCACCTCGGCGCGGGGATCAACGGATGGAGCGGCGACGTCTCGCTTCTCAGGCCGGACGGTTCGGAGATCGGCGCGAGGGCGGTGAACTTCGGGTGGATCGGCGGCGGACGCTACGTAGAGGCGACGAGGGAGAAGGGGACGGACGGCGACAGGGCGGACTGCTACGTCGTCTTCCGGGGCGTCACCGAGAGGAACGTCGCAATACGTTTCGCAAAGCGCGGCGGAAAGGGATCCGCCGCTGTGGCCGGCGTCCAGATCGTGCCGTCCAGATAATCAGGGAGGTTGGACATGAATTCATTCTACACGACGCTTTTTGCGTCCGCGCTCGCCGGAGTCGCGTCCGGCGGCGATCTCGCGGACTACGTCGATCCCTTCGTCGGGACGAGCTCCACCGGACACACCACCCCGGCGGCGGCGCTTCCGTTCGGACTCGTCCAGGCCGGCCCGGACACCGGCAACGACGGATGGGAGTATTGCAGCGGGTACCGCTACGACGACACATCCGTGTGCGGGTTTTCGCAGACGCATCTCAACGGGACGGGGTGTCCCGACCTCGGCGACCTGCTGCTTCTGCCCGCGGTCTCCGACGATGCGGGTCCGCAGCCGTTCGACAAGAAAAGCGAAAAGGCGCAGCCCGGATACTACGCCGTCACGCTCGACTGCGGCGTCCGCGTCGAAATCGCCGCGGCCGAGCACTCGGCGATCTACCGTTTCACATACGGCGGCACCGGGCCTTCCGCCGCGCGGACTCAACCGGCAGGCGGAAAGATTTCCGCAAAGCTTCTCATCGACACTCAATGGGGACTCGGAGGGAACATGAACGGGCACATCCTCGAAAGCGAGGTCGGCGAGATCACGTCCGTCGGCTTTTCGGGGACGAACCGCCGTCGTTCTTGGGTCGAGCGCAGCTACTCGTACGCGGTCGCGTTCAGCCGTCCGTCCGCGTCGTGGCGCGAACTTCCGAAGCGCGACGCGAAGGAGAAGGCGCCGCGCCTTGTCTTCGATTTCGACATGGAATCAGGCGAGGCGCTTGTGGTGAAAGTCGCGCTTTCGCGAGGCACTGCGTCCGCCGCCGCGTCGAATCTAGCGAAGGAGATCCCGGCATGGGACTTCGAGGAGGTGAGGCGGAAGGCGCGTGCGAAGTGGAACGACGTCCTCGCCACGGCGGTGGTCGAGGGGACGGAAGAACAGAAGCGGAACTGGTACACAGCCCTTTACCATCTGTTCGTCCAGCCGAACAACGTAGCGGACGCCGGGGAGCGTCCGTTCTACTCCACGCTCTCGACGTGGGACACCTTCCGCGCGGCGGGTCCGCTATACACGATCCTCGTCCCCGACAAGGCGGCGGAGTTCGTCGACTCCATGCTCGCGCAGGGGAGGAAGACGGGATACCTCCCGATCTGGACGCTGTGGGGCGAGGAGAACCAGTGCATGATCGGCACGCACTCGATCCCCATGATCGTCGATTGGTTCTTGAAAACGGAAAATGGAAAAGGCAAAATGGAAAATGGCGGATACTGGCTCGCCGCCTACGCGCAGATCAAGGAGACGCTGACGAAGCCCCATCCCGGCCGCCACAAGGAGAACTGGGATCTCTACGGCCGCTACGGCTACTATCCCTTCGACAAGATAAGGGGCGAGTCCGTCTCGCGCACGCTCGAGTGCGCGTACGACGACTGGTGCGCGGCGCAGATGGCGGCGGCGCTCGGCATGGACGGCGACCGCGCCTTCTTCATGAAGCGGTCCGAGAACTGGCGCAACGTATTCGACACGACCCGGCGACTCGTCCGGGGCAGGGACACGCGGGGGGGGTGGCGGACGCCGTTCGATCCGTTCGCGCTAGGGCACGGCGCGGACCTCGACAACGACTTCACGGAGGGGAACTCCTACCAGTACACATGGCATGTGATGCAGAATCCGGAGGGGCTTATCGAGGCGCTCGGCGGACGCGGCGTCGCGGCGGAGCGGCTGGAGGGGCTTTTCACCCTGCCGTCGAGGATCGACGGCGAAGGCTTCGTCGGCGACGTTTCGGGGCTCGTCGGGCAGTATGCCCACGGCAACGAGCCGAGCCACCACACGATCTACTTCTTCCAGTACGCCGGGCGTCCCGACCTGACGGCGAAATACGTCCGCGAGGTCTTCGACAGGTTCTACCTCCCCAAGCCGGACGGACTGTGCGGAAACGACGACTGCGGGCAGATGAGCGCGTGGTATCTCTTCAGCGCGATGGGCTTCTATCCTTTCAACCCGTGCGGCGGCGAGTACGTCCTGGGCGCGCCGCAGGTTCCGAAGGCGACGCTTTCGCTAAAGAACGGCAGGAAGTTCACGATCGTTGCGAAGGGGCTTTCGAAGGAGAACAGGTACGTCAAGTCGGTTGCGCTCAACGGCAAGCCGCTCACGGGCTTCATCCTCAAGCACTCCGACATCGTGTCCGGCGGCGAACTCGTCTTCGAAATGACTCGTTGAACACGGTGGATTCCTCATTTTTCGTCCATTGAATTTTCCTAAATTACCCCCCTTGCGCCGTTGGCACAATTTATGCTATAATATGCTTTCATTCGACCACTCAAAAGAGTAACAACAACATGAAAGTACGTAGTTCCGTTCGTCGCATATGCGAGAACTGCCGCATCATCCGCCGCAAAGGCGTGGTGCGCGTGATCTGCAC
>CAMOCC010000145.1 GCA_946610035.1 uncultured Verrucomicrobiota bacterium | reverse complement strand
CTGCTGAACCTCGACGTCAGGCAGACGGGGCTCGGCGGCGCGAGCTGCGGCCCCGGGCCTATGGCCAAGTACCGCTTCGACCCGAAGGCGACGGTCGAATGGACGCTTAAGATCGAACGCGTCGGAAAATGACGGCTCTCGCCCTCTCCGCAATCCTCGCGGTGTCGCCTACGGCACCGGAGACGTGGTTTCACGTCATCGGGGGGAATGCGTCCAAGGAGGGACTCGCCGCCGACATTGCCGCGATTGCGGACGCCGGCATTTCCGGAATCCAGTTCTTCCACGGCGGCTGGGCGAAGGACGAACCATGGCCCGGCGTTACGAACATGGTTCCGTGCCTGAGCGAGAACTGGGTTGATCTCGTCAAGTTCGCCGAGACGGAGTGCCACAGGCGCGGGCTTAAGTTCAAGATGCAGAACTGCCCCGGGTGGTCGATGTCCGGCGGGCCATGGGTCACGCCCGACAAGGCGATGCGCAGGCTCGTCTGCTTCGAGCCCGGCAAGAAGCCAGACTTCGGCAAGGACGACGACTACCGCGAGATAGGGTCCGTGACGTTCCCCCTCGAGGATTCGCCATACTTGTCGATAACCGTCCCAAACCCGCAGCAGATAAACCATGCATGGGCCTACGAGCCGGATGCGGACATCGTCCTTTGCGACGGCCCGAGGGAGCAGTTCCGCGTCAGGTGCCCGCGCGGCGCCTGGCAGGACGAAGTCGGGATGACATTCCGAGTTCCAAGCTTCCCGATTTCCGGCTGGAAGCTGTACTACTATGCCGAGAGCGGCCATTATCCGCGCAAGGACCTGAACGGTTCGTGGATGCCGGAGCCGCGCCTCGACATGTGGGAGGCGAAGGCGGGCTGGGCGTATCGCAGCTTCACGATGTCGACTAATGCGTCTCCGGTGAAGACCAAGGGCGAGCGGACGCTTGTATTTGGGCATGTCAACGCAAAAAGGCGCAACCACCCGGCGCCGCCGGAGGGAACTGGCTGGGAATGCGACAAGATGGACGCCCGGGGATTCGAGGCGAACTTCGCGGGCTATCTCGGCAAGCTCCTGAAGTCGGGCGTGAAGATCGATGGAACGCTCGTAGACAGCTGGGAGTGCGGCTGCCAGACTTGGACGTGGAAGATGGAAGAGGAGTTCGGGCGCCGCGCAGGATACCCTCTTCGTCCCTGGCTCCCCGCGCTTTTCGGCTACGTCCTCAAGAGCGAGGCGGAGACCGAGAGATTCCTTCTCGACTGGCGCAACGTCTGCTCTCGGCTCATCGAGGAAAACTACTACGGCACGATCGCCCGCCTTGCGCGCGAAAACGGAATGTCCGTGCAGTACGAGACTGCGTTCGGCGACGTGATCCCTGGCGATCCGCTGCGCTTCTGGAAGTTCGCCGACGAGCCGATGTGCGAGTTCTGGAGCCCGCACCGCAATGAGGGCTTCGTCGGAAGCTTCGACTACAAGCCGGTCCTTCCGTGCGTTTCGGCGGCGCATATCTACGGGAAGCGCCGCGTTTCCGCCGAGGCGCTGACGAGCTTCGAGCTCACCTTCGACGAGAACTTCAGGGACTGGAAGAAGATCGTCGACAAGCATTTTGCGCGCGGGGTGACGCATATCGTGTTTCACACCTACACTCACAATCCCGTCGTCGGCGGCAAGCCTCCGTCCACGAGCCTTGGCGCTGGCATCGGCTCCCCGTTTCTCAGGGAGCAGACGTGGTGGCCGTACATGAAGCACTTCTCGAAGTACATTGAGCGCTGTGGCGCGGAACTCGAGCGCGGTCTCCCCGTCGTCGACATTCTCATGTATCTCGGCGACGACATTGGCTACAGGCCCAGCGAGCACAAATTGATGTTCGACAACCGCTACAAGTACGACTACCTCAACAACGACGCGCTGATGACGCGCGTAGACGCGAAGGACGGGAAGATCGTGCTTCCCGACGGCATGAGCTATCGCGTCATCTGGGTGCCGAAGGGAACCTTCCTTCTGCCGGCGACCGAGGCGAAGCTTGGCGAGCTCGAGAAGAAGGGCGCGCGCGTCGTGCGCGGCGATTTCGTTCCCGACTGGCCGTCGCCGCTAGAAGCTCTTGGATTGCGTGTTTCCGATGTGGCTGGCTGGTACCAGCGGCGCGACGGTGACATGGACGTGTTCTTCCTGGTGGGTAGAAGCGGCTCTTCGCATTTCTGCCGCATAGGCAGGGGAGAAACTCGCTGTCACGAGGATTATGACGCAGTGACGGGATTGACGGTTGATCGCCTCGCCGAGCGCCGAGACTTGACCGGTCTATGCCATTCCATGGCGTCTCACGTTGCTCTTCCAGTTGAACTCAAGCCCGTCGAGGCCTATCCTGCGTGGGCGACGAAGCGCGTCTACGAAGGGCGCGTCGCTGTTCCTGGGTCGCCTTCGCGCGTTATGCTCGACCTCGGGCGAGTGCGCGACTGGGCGACGGTGTTCGTGGACGGCGTGAAGGCGGCCGAGCTCTGGTGCGAGCCGTATTCGTTCGACGTCGCGCCGTTTCTGAAGAACGGTGCGGCGGACATCCGCGTGGAGGTGACTTCTACATGGTACAACGCGCTTGTGCACGACGCATCCCTGCCAGAGGCGGAACGCACTACGTGGACCAAGAACGGACCAAAGGCCGACGCTCAATATCACGACGCCGGACTTCTTGGGCCGGCGAAGTTCTTCTTCAAAACTAACGACAGGAAAACTACCGACAAGGACAAGAAGGGAAAATAGACATGACATCGATTATTCTTGCCGCTGCTGCTGCGGCTACGTTTTCGTTTGGAGAGGTCAAGGTCGACTGCGAGGAGCGTGACGGCTGGAAGCTTGCGTTTGCGCGCGAAGTAGCGCCTGATGGCGCGGAGATCGCGAAGATCACGCTCGACTGCGCCGAGGCGAGGGTTCCGCCGAAGACGCGGCTGTCGGCGATGGTTCCGCAGGTCGGCATGGACTATTCCTGGAACGTCAACACCGGTGACTGCGGCATGCGCCCGAACTGGGGCGCGCATTCGCACACCGAAGTTGCGCAGGGCATGCCGGTCTTCGTCTACTTTGACGGAAACGACACAAGCCATTTCTCCGTCGCGGCCGAGGAGTGCGTGCGCCACCTCAACTACGTAGGCGGCATCCGCGAGGAAGGGAGCATCCTCGAGATCGGCATCGGCTGGTTCGAGACGCCCGAGGCCCCGATCTCGCACTACGAGACTCGCGTGAGGTTCGACGCGCGCGCGAAGGGATTTGCCGACGCGGTGCGCGAAGCCGTCGCGTGGATTGAGAAGACGGCGGGCATTGTGCCGTGCCGCGTTCCAGATGCTGCCTGCGATCCGCTCTATTCGAGCTGGTACAACTTTCACCAGGACGTTTTCGCCGCCGACATCGAATCGGAGCTCGCGATTGCGGCGAAGCTCGGCATGAAGACTTTCATCGTAGACGACGGCTGGCAGACGGACGACACGAACCGCGGCTACGCGTTCTGCGGCGACTGGCAGGTCTCGAAGCGCCGCTTCCCGGACATGGCCGCGCACGTGAAGAGGGTGCAGGACCTTGGCATAAAGTACATGATGTGGTACTCCGTTCCCTTCGTTGGTCTCAAGAGCGCCAACTACGAGAAATTCAAGGGCAAGTATGTCAACGACAACGATCGCGGCATGGGCGCCGCGGTTCTCGACCCGCGTTTCCCGGAGGTGAGGAAGTTTCTCGTGGACACGTACGTAAAGGCGCTCAAGGACTGGAACATCGACGGCTTCAAGCTCGACTTCATCGACGCCTTCCGTTTTTCCGGCGAGGATCCCGCCGTCAAGGAGAACTACGCAGGGCGCGACATAAAGTCTCTTCCGGTCGCCGTTGACCGCCTCATGACCGAGGTCAAGGACGCGCTTACGGCGATCAAGCCGGATATCCTCGTCGAGTTCCGCCAGAGCTACGTCGGGCCCGCGATCAGGAAGTACGGCAACATGCTGCGCGTAGGCGACTGCCCCGGAAACTTGAGGCGCAATCGCTTCGCCATCGCGAACCTGCGCCTTGCTTCCGGCAGCGCCGCGGTTCACTCCGACATGCTTGAGTGGAACTTCGCGGAGAGCCCCGAGCACGCGGCGCTCTACGTCATCAACTCCATGTTCGGCGTCGTGCAGTATTCTGTCATGCTCCGCAATGCGCCGAAGGAACACCTTGCGATGGTCGAGAAGTGGATCAAGTTCTCGCAGGACCACCGCGACACGCTTCTAAAGGGCAAGTTCACGCCTCGCCACCCGGAGCTTCAGTATCCCGTCATCGAGGCTGAAAGCGACAAGGAAGTCGTCATTGGGCTTTACGACGACGGCCGCGTTGTGGACGTTCCCGAGAAGAAGACGTTTGTCATGAACGCGTCGGGCAAGGATTCCTTCGTCATCCGCCGCGGTGGAAAGATTTCCGAAGTCTCCTGCAAGTCGGGCGACTGGATCGAGCTCTGAGACGATGGGGTTCCGCTTCCACCGAAAGGAAACGACTGCGTCGACAAACGCCGACGC
>CAMOCC010000144.1 GCA_946610035.1 uncultured Verrucomicrobiota bacterium | reverse complement strand
AGATGCAGATCAACACGATAAACCGCGACACGCTTCTCGACGCACAGGCGCATCCCGAGCGCCACCGCCATCTCATCGTCCGCGTCTGGGGCTGGAGCGGATACTTCATCGAACTCGACAAATGCTACCAGGATCAGATCATCAAGAGAGTGGAGCTGAGGTGAAATGGTGAAATGCTGAAAGGCAGAGTGTTCGAGATCAGGGAATTCACCCTGCAGGACGGGCCGGGGCCGCGCACCACGGTCTTTCTCCAGGGATGTCCGCTCCGCTGCACTTGGTGCCACAATCCTGAAGGGCAGGAGTTCGGCGCCGGACGCGAGATGACGGACGAGGAGGTCGCTGCAGAGGTGCTGAAAAACGCCGACTTCCTCGTGATGTCAAAAGGCGGTGTTACGCTTTCAGGCGGCGAACCCCTCGCGCAGGCCGGTTTTGCCGCGGCGATAATCGACCGCATACGCGCAAAGGAACCGCGACTTACGCATGCCATCGAGACAAGCGGCTTTGCGTCGGCGGAAGATTACCGCACGGTCGTCTCGCGTCTTGATTTCGTCTACCAGGACGTCAAGTTCCCCGACCTTGACGGCTACCGCCGCTGGACCGGCGTGGACGCGACGCCGATATTCGAGAACATAAAATGGCTCAAGAAATCCGGAGTGCCTTTTGCCGCGCGCGTTCCGTGCATACCAGGCGTCAACGATTCGCGCGAGACGAAGTCGGCCATCGTGCAGCTTGTTGACGGCGCGTCGAATCTACGCGGGATTGAGTTTCTTCCCTACAACCGTCTCGCGGGCGCGAAGTACGCGAAACTCGGAAGGGTCTATTCGCCGGGTTTCGACGAGAGCCTTGTTCCGGACTGCTCGAGCATGGCCGCTCTGGGCGATGCGGAAGTTTCGCGTTTGAAAGCGCGGGAAAAATCGCTCGCCGACCGGTAGCCGCACACTCTGGCTATCTTGGAGATGGCAAGGTCCCGTTGCCTGAGAAGTTGCGAGGCGCGCTCGATGCGGCGTGCATGTATTTCAGTGAGTACGCTATGTTTGACAAGGCTGCGGAAAAGGGCGTCCAATTGTCTGCGCGAACATTTTGCAATGCCGGCGACCGCCCCGACGTCGATATCCGTGGTGCATGCGTTCAGGCGTATATATTCGAGCGCGGCGGACACCCGCGCGTCTTTTCGCTGCAAAAGGCGCGTCGATGCACGTCTTGCCACGTTCATCGTTCCAAATTTGACTTTGCGGCCCGACCCCGACGGCGCATTGCCCGACATCACGCGGGAGAGTAGTTCTGCGGAAGCCAAGCCTGCGGCGAAGCAGTCTTGCTGTACGCTGCTGATGGAAACGGGCGAGGTCTCGCACAGATCCTTGTCGTTGTCAACGCCTATGACAGCGAAGTCGGACGGGATTTCAAAACCCATGTGACAGGCCTCTGCGATAAAACGGCTGGCGGCAAGATCGTTTGCACAGAAGACGCCGCAAGGTCTGGGCAGGGACGCGATACGCTGGCTGAAAGATTCGATCGACCCGTCTTCAAATGGGGGTAAAGACAGATAGTGGCATTGTTTGGCGTGAGAGGTGAGAATTTCATCGAATATTCTGCCTCGCTGACTGTTCCAGATTTCATCTTGCCACCAATCTACAAAGGCAAAGGCCTCCAGCCCCAGCGAAAGCAATTCGCGTGCGGCGGCTTCCGCGACGGCAGAACTGTCGCTGTAGACGCAAAAAGCCGTTGGCGGAAGAGACTGCGGATATCTGTCAAGGAAAACGACGGGCGTCCTGCCGAAGTCGCCCTTGTCTGGTTTTCCGCCGGCCGTGTCCTGACCTTGGACGATGCACCCGTCAGGTTTCCAAAAATCGACTATTGCCGGTATGTTGACAGAGTCCGGCTTTCTGTTGACGCGCCGGTCTTTTGCCGCTTGCGCGTATGGAATGGACTGTATTCGCCAGCCCGCTTTCTGTGCATAGTGGAAAATGCCGGCAAACATGTTGCGATTCGACTCACACAACGAGTGTTGGAAAAGGAGAATGGTTTTCATGCCGTGATAGTGTAACAGAATTTCGCTTGATTTGTCAAATAGTATTTGCTCAAAATGTCAAATTATGGTTGACTGGCAGATTTTTATATGCTATCATGCCGACATGAGGATGTTTGCTTGTGCGTTTATGTCATTCGTGGTCTTCGCGGGCAATGCGGCTTCAGGCGGAGTTCTCGGTCAAGCGCGTCATGTCGATGGCGTCAACGATCGAGGCATGGGCGCATGCCTTTGCGGAGATACGCTCTACTGCATTGCGGGGAGCGAACTTTATTCGCTTGACGTTGCCGAGCCGCTTGCACCAAAGATATTGGGGCGCATAGGCGGAATGGACAACGCGCGGCAGATTGTCGTACAGGGAAAGTTCGTCTATGTGGTCTCGCGCGAAACCGGAATGAGGATTGTCGACGCCGGCGACCCGCGCAATCTGCGCCTGCTCTCGCGCTACGATTCCGTCGAGTTCGCAACTGGCATCGAGGTCGTCGGCGGCACGGCGTTCCTGTCCGAGCGCATTTACGGAGTCGAAGTCGTTGACGTGTCCAACCCGGAAAAGCCCCGGCACGTGTGCATGCGCAAGACGGACGAATCCCAGAGCTGCCGCTACCGGGACGGCTGGCTCTATTCCGGCGAATGGGGCAGCGGAAAAGTTACGGTGTTCGACGCCCGCGACTTGAAGAACTTCCGCGCCGTCCGCCGCATCGACCTCGGAGGCTTCGGGGACGGGCTGGACATCGACGGCGACTTTCTCTATTGCTCGACGGGGCACGACGCCAGAAACGGGCGTGTGCGGACGGTGTCCGACCCTGTCGGCGCGGGGCGAGGGATGGATGTGTTCTCGATAGCGGATCCGGCGAATCCGAAATGGGTTTCCAGAGTGGATTTTCCGGTGTTTAAACCGCGCAACGAGGATTTCTGGACGCCGCGCGTCGCAAACGGTTTTGCCTTCTGCTGCGATTCGCACAACGGTCTCTTTCTGGTCGATGTCCGCGACCCTGCCAATCCAAAGGTCGTCGACCGTCTCTGCATTGCGCAGCCTGGCCGCGACTGGCCGTCCGCCGCCATCAGTTCCGTCGCCGTAGGCAAGGGGTGCATTTACGTGACGTGCTCGCCTGGCGGGCTGTTCGTGGCGCCGGTCGAGGGTGTCGCCCCTCCGCCGCGTCCGAAAGGCGCGCCGCCGGCCTCGCCGGACTTCCGCGAGACGTACCCCACCGACGATGCGTCTTTCCACGTGTACCGCCCTGCGGCGGCGGGACAGGCGCGCGCCGTCTGTCTGCGCGGGGACGTGGCATACGCCGCGTTCGGGGATGCGGGGCTGCACGTTCTGAAGGTCTCGCCGGAAGGCGGATTCTCCAAGCTCGGTGAACTTCCTGGCGGACGCAGCGTCACGGACTGCTGCTTTGCCGGGGACAAACTTGTCACGGCGGAGGGGTTGGACGGGTTTGCCGTTTACGACCTTCCCGCTCCGGCACGGTTCAAGGAGGTCGCGCGCAGGGCTCGCGTGGACGGCGGTTCCGTCGCGTTCTGGTGCTGGCCGATCGACAGCGACAAAGTCGTGCTGTCGGCGCGCGGGTCGTATAGCGTCCATTCCCTTGCGGACTTTGACGCCGAAAAGCCTCTTTTGAAATTCTGCGGGATGTGCCAATGGGACAAGTATCCTGCGGATGGCGCGATAGGCGGACGCTACGCCGTGCTGCATCCATACACGGGCATGATTTGGCTTGATGTCGCCGCCGGCGGCGTGAAGCTGGTCCGGAATCCCAAACCGGGCGACGAGCCCGTGTCCGGCAACCAGCAATGCGGGGTGTGCCGATTCGGAGCCGACCGCTATCTT
Organism: uncultured Verrucomicrobiota bacterium; assembly: GCA_946610035.1. Classification (GTDB taxonomy): domain Bacteria; phylum Verrucomicrobiota; class Kiritimatiellia; order RFP12; family UBA1067; genus UBA1067. The sequence goes on along the minus strand of CAMOCC010000144.1, from coordinate 659 downwards.
TGCACGGTCGCGGTAAAGGGGAAGTGCGCTTTCGCCTTTTTGGACATGGACGGCAAGATGTCCGCGCCGATAAGCGCCGGCGCGTCGTTCGGCATTCCCCGGGCTGAAGGCAATCTTGTTTTGACGACATGCCGCAGCGGAAGGAAAGCGTCCGTGTGGGACTTCGCGGACGCGTCCAATCCGAAGTTGCTGAGAGAATACGCGCTTTCCGGGAATCCCGACGCCGGAACGTTCTATCACGGCAGGGCGATCATTCCCGCAGGACATCAGGGACTCGTAATGGAGAAACATTCTTTCGAAAATCACCGAACATCAAAGGAAGCCAAACGATGAAAGGAATTCAAACGATGAAACAACGCAGAATCGGAAGAACACGGAAGAGTCTGGCCGCACTGGGCCTGGCGCTTTCCATCGTCTCGCTGCCCGAGGTTGCTCCGGCAGGGGAGGTGACGGGATATTACATCGGTGGCAGTGCGCATTCTCTGGGGAATAAGGACAACTGGAAAGATGGAATCCGCCCCGGCCGTTTCGACGATGGCGGCGTCACGAACGGAACATACGGCGGAACGATGATATTCGACGACCAGGCGACTGGGGGCAATGAGTCTCTTCAGACAGCTAATCTAGCATCGATTTCAAACATCGTATTCAAGGGTGAA
>CAMOCC010000143.1 GCA_946610035.1 uncultured Verrucomicrobiota bacterium | reverse complement strand
CCATGACTTCGCCGAAGTACACCTCGAACCCGGCCATCGTGTAGTGGAAGCCGAACTGCAGCGCGTCGCCGAAGAGGTATCGCACCAAAAGGACGAGCGCAGTCGCGTTCGCCCACAAGATCGCGACATAGGTGAGCCACAGGAACCACGCGAGAAGGAATCCGTGGTCCGCCCCGAACATCTCCGTCGTGAAGGCGTACGCGCCGCCGGGTCCAGTCGCGCGTTGGAGCATGCGGTGGTAGTTGAACGCGAACACGGCCATCGCGACCGAACCGATGAGGATGCCGATCACGGTGCCTGCCGGCCCCGCGCCCGGGAGGAACATCGTCCCGGGCATGACGAACGAACCCCATCCCACGGCATAGCCGAATGACAGAGCAAGGACAGATATCGGCGCGAGATACGGGCCGAGCTTGGGCTTGGTGGCGCTACCACCGTTAGAAAACGGTTTCATACGCTACCATTATAGCAAATCTCGCGCAGAAATGGAATAACGCAAGGCAATAAGAGACAATCGGTCAGTGAGCGGGGCTGTCGCCAGCGCTCGCCGACCGATTGCGTTTCAACCGCCTTTTTGTAGCAGGTCGGTGAATAACGGGTGCTGAAGAAGTGAAGACGGCGCTATTCCACGCGACCGGTGTAGGCGTTGGCGCCGGTGTTGTCGATCTTGGCCTTGAAGAACTTGTCCAGGGCGGACTCGCGCGCCTTGTCCCACGGACGCGGACCGCCGTTCAGCTGGACGGCCCACAGCTTCAGCTGCCGCTTGTGCCAGTTGACCATGCAGTTCGTACCCCACGCGCCGCCATGTCCGAACCACTTGTCCGCACCGTCCTCGACAGGCGCATTGAGGCCGAGCGAATAGTCGCGGTTCTTCAGGTTCGCGGGACGCGACGAGACTGCGAGGAGCGACTTGACGGTCTCCTCATTGAGAATGCGCACGCCATTGTCGCCAACGCCGAGATTCATAAGCATCTTGTAGAACTTCACCTGGTCGCGCGCGGTCGTCCAGAGTCCCGCGCCGGCTGACGCGAAGACGTGGGCGTCGTTGTACGGGCGCTGCTCCATCGCGTTCTGGCTCTTCCACGTTGCGGGCGCGTTATTGTGGCAGTCGTACATCTCAACCTGATGCGCCAGCTGCTCGTCGGTCGGCCAGAACCATGTCGCAACCATGCCGAGCGGATCGAGGACCGTCCGCTTGAGGTAGTCCTCCCACTTCTCGCCCGTGACGACCTCCACTACAGCCGCGCCGATGTCGATGCCCGTGTTCGAGTACTGGTCTTTCGTCCCTGGCTCGAACAGGAGGGGCGAGGCCGCGGCGATCGCGGCCGTCTGACGGAGCGGTGCGCCGCCCGACCATCCGCCGCCCTTGATGTTGCCCTGCTTGGCGGAGATTTCAAACGGGAAGCCGCCGGTGTGGTTGAGCACCATGCGGATGGTCAGGACGTTCTTCGCCTTCTTCAGGACGCGCACGTCGCCGTCTTTGTACGACTCGACCCACAGCTCCTTGAACTCGGGAAGGTACTTGTAGACGGGATCGTCCAGCGAAATTCTCCCCTCCTCGACGAGCTTCGCGATTGTGACGCCGCAGAAGCCCTTGGTCTGAGAGCACTGCATGTACACGTCGTCGATGGTGATCGGACGCTTTGTCCGCGTGTCGGCATAGCCAACGCAGTCAATCTCCTCCACACCGTCGTTGTAGACGATCGAAATAGCACCGGGAAGCTGTCCGTTATCCACCCACGGCTTCACCGCATCCCCGACCACGCCGGCGCCAACCGACATCCCCGCCGCCACAACTGCGGCAAGAATCGCAAACTCCCTCTTCATGTTTTCTCCTTTTCGTTTTTACGGCATCAAGCACACCATCGGCTTGAATGTTGCCGTGTATTATACCAAACCATCTCGTTGCCGCGCAAGCACGGTGAAAGAGCCGCGGTTCAGAATCCAACAAGGTCGAGATACCACCTGACGAGCTCAGGACCGAAGAACATCCATGCCAGGCACCCCATGCAGATGTAGGGCCCGTAGGGGATCTCCATGAACGACCCGAGCTTCGTCTTTGAAAGGAGTATGAGCATGACGCCGACAATCGACCCCGCCACGGCGGACACGACAAGCGTCACCATCACCGATACCGGACCGAACAACGCGCCTATCGCACCCATGAGGAAAACATCGCCCAACCCCATCGCCTCGCGCTTGAACGCCTTCGTCCCGACGTATCGTATCAGCCACATCAGCCCGAAGCCGAAGGCGAGGCCGACAAGGGACGTCATCAGCGGACGGAGCGCTTCCATGGTCGCGCCCACGCCAACAAAGAGCAACGCGCACTCGATGCAAGCGTACACAACGCCGAGGATCATACCGCCGACCGTCACGAAATCAGGGAGGAGCTGGTGGTCGAAGTCGATGAAGGAGCCGACGACCATCAGCGAGATCCACACCCACCATACTACGGGGAGGCCGATTATCCGCGTGAATGAAGCCACGCCGTCCGGCCCAACCGACGCATACACCGGCGAGCACTTCCAGAAAGCCGCCAGGAACAGAAGCCCCGTGAGCAGCTCGACGAGTATGTAGCGCGGCGAAATCGGCTCACGGCAGTTGGCGCACCTGCCGCGCAACGCCAGCCACGAGAGGATCGGTATGTTCTGATGCCATTTTATGGACGCATTGCACTTGGGGCAGTGCGAAGGCGGACGCACAATCGACTCCCCTCTCGGAACGCGCCATACGACGACATTCAGGAAGCTGCCTATGCACGCCCCCAGCCAGAAGGAGAAGAATCCGATGATCAGCATCAATCCCCGGTCCATACTCTACTCGCTCTTCAGCTCCCTTCCCATCATTGTCTCGACGGCCTTGTGGGCGTCGAAGCCCTCGTAGCAGAGCGCGTACACGAGGTCGCATATCGGCATCTCGACGCCCAGCTTCCGGGCGAGATCGTGGACGACCTTCGAGTTCCACACCCCCTCCGCCACCATCTGCATCGAACCTAGGATGTCCGCTATCTTCTCCCCCTTCCCGAGACGCTCGCCGACGGAGTGGTTGCGGGAGTGGACCGAGGTGCACGTAACTATCAAATCGCCTATCCCCGCAAGGCCCGAAAGCGTCTCCGGCGTCCCGCCGTAGGCGAGGACGAAGCGCTTCATCTCGGCAAGTCCGCGCGTGATGAGCGCCGCGCGGGTGTTGTCCCCGAAGCCCATGCCGTCCGAACAGCCGACGGCTATCGCTATGACATTCTTCACCGCCCCGCCGATTTCGACGCCGACGGGGTCCTTGGAGGTATACACGCGGAAGAGAGGGCCCGACCAAACCCGCTGCACCATCTTCGCCTTCTCCTCGTCCTCGCACGCGGCCACGATGGTCGTCGGTATCCCGCGCGAGACCTCCTCGGCGTGAGTGGGCCCCGCAAGCGCCACTACGCTCTTGAGACCGAGTATCTCCTTCGCGAGCTCCGTCATGCGCTTGTTGGTGCGCTCACACAACCCCTTCGTCAGCGAGACGACGAGCTGTTCGTTCGTAACAAGGCCCTTGAATCCCTCCATGACGGAGGCGAAATACTTGCTGGGCGGGGCGAGGACGACTATCTCGGCGCCTTTCACGGCCTCCTCGCGGTCTGAAGTGAGCTTGAGCGCGTCGGGAAGGACGACGCCCTTCAGGAACCTGTCGTTCCGCCTCGTCCGTCTCTGCTCCTCTATGTAGTCCGGGAACGCACCCCAGACCGTCACATCGTGTCCATACCCGCAAAGGAGCAGCGCATTCGCCGTTCCCCATCCGCCATCGCCTATGACTGCAATTTTCATTTTCGTCTTTTGTATTTCGTTTACTGAAGACATGCCCGGCATGTATTGAACTATTGTATCATAAATAGCGTCCGTTGTCAGCGGCAATAGTGGCGCATTCAGAACGGCGCGGCGCTACTGGGGAAGGGAGACGGTGACGTAGAAGAATCGGTAGCCGAGGGCCTTGCGCTCGGCGGGCGTGAGCGTGGTGACGTCGACGGACGAGAGCTTCGAGCCGAGAGTCTTCATGGCGTAGATATTGTAGACGCGCGCGGGTGTCGCGCTACTGAGGTCCGGCGACCAGGAAATCTCCGGCCCCTCTTCCGTCATAGCGATACTGGCGGTGAAAACGTCGTCCGGATCGAGCGGATCGGTTCCCGCGACATAGTCCTGCCAAACCTCCAGATCGTTGCCGAAGGCGTCCTTCTTGCCCGTCGCCTTCGTGAGCGAGTTGGTGAAGTCCTCGCCGAAACGCGCGATATAGGTCGTCCTCCACTCCGAGCCGTGCAGCACCACCATGTCGTTCGTCCAGCTCTCGGGCACGGCGACGTTGCCGTCGTCGTCGGGAACGATCGTAGCGGCGACATGGACGGTCTGCGGCTCCGTGGGCGTCACGCCCGTCACCTTGATTGGGCATCCGTCGAACGCAGCGAGGTCGATCACAGGGACAGTCCCCTGCCAGACGAGATTCGTGAGCCTGATGCAGTCCTTGAACGCGAAGCTGCCGATGGTCGTGA
>CAMOCC010000142.1 GCA_946610035.1 uncultured Verrucomicrobiota bacterium | reverse complement strand
TCCCTCTCGTCCTCATGGGCTGGATGTCGATTCCGTGGGCGATCGCCTCGTTCTTCGGCGGCACGTCGCTCCTCATCATCGTGGGCGTCGCGCTCGATACGCTGCGCATCATGGAGTCTCATCTCCTCGTCCGCAAGTACGAGGGCTTCCTCTCGCACGGCTCGCTTCGCGGCCGCGGCGGAATGTAAGTCTTCCGCTGCCGCGGCCGTCAGACCTTGACCATGCTGCGGTTGACGGCGAGCGCGGCGGCCTCGGAGCGCGAGGCTACGCCGAGCTTCGCGAATATAGTCTTGAGATGGGCCTTGATGCAGTCGCGCCCGACATGCATCACTTCGGCGATTTCGCGGTTGTTGAGGCCTTTCGCGACATAGGAGAGAATCTCGATCTGGCGTTCCGAAAGGTCGACGGAGTCGGCGTCCGACTCGAGCGTGTTGCTGATTTCGGAGCAGATGACCGACTCCCCGGCGGCCGTGCGGCGGATCGCCGCGATGAGATCGCGCTGTGACGTCGCCTTGATGAGCGCGCTGCGTGCGCCCGCGTCAAGTGCACGCTTCACGTCGATGGAGCCGCCGAACGTCGTGAGGATTATCACCTTCGCCTCCGGGTTGGCGGCGAGAATCTCCGCCGTCGCCTTCGCGCCGTCGAGCTTTGGCATCATGAGATCCATGACCACCACGTCCGGTTTCTTCTCGGCGGCGAGACGCACGGCGTCTTCGCCGTTCTCCGCCTCCGCGACGACGGTCATGTCCTTCTCCAGCGAGATGATGGCCGAAAGTCCCATCCGTACGACGAGATGGTCGTCTGCGAGGAGTACCTTTGTCTTCTTTTCCGGTTTTTTCATTTCTCCTCCGATGGCGAGGTGTGCAGAACGACCGTGAACTTCGCTCCGCAGCCAGGCTCGCTGTCGCAGTGTATCGTGCCGTTGAAGGCGTTGAGGCGTTCGCGGACGCCCTGAAGCCCGAAGTGGCCCTGGGCCGGTCCCGGCGCTTCGGCGGGATCGAAGCCGCATCCGTCGTCGAGCACCGAGAACGATATGGTGTCGCTGTGGAATTCGCCGGCGATCTTTATGTTCTTCGCGTGCCCGTGCTTGACGGCGTTCGTGCCGAGCTCCCGGACGATTCTCAGGACGGCGTGCGCAGTCGCTTCCGAGATCATTTCGCGCGGCACGTTGAAGCGCACCGCGAGCTTCGCCGAGCCGACATGCGGGGCGAGCGTGCGCTGCACGGCCTCCGTCATGTCCTTCTCCTCGAAGGTGCGGCTGCGGAGATCCCAGAGGCACCCGTTAAGCTCCTCGCGGCAGGACGCGAGCATGTTGCGCGCGGTCGAGAGGAACTTCTTGGCGCCTTTTCCGTCCGCTCCGGACGCGGCGTCGATCTGGAGGGCCACGCCGGTAAGCACCTGGGAGATGGAGTCGTGCAGCTCGACCGCAAGCCGGGTCCGCTCCTCGACCTTCAGCTCCGCGCGCGCTCCGCGAATCTGTTCGCGCGCGAGTTCCCTGCCGCGCCGCGTCGAGACTACCTTCAGCGCCGCTGACCACACGGCGAAGCCGACTGCCACGAGAACGGCGAGCGCGAGCATCAAGGCGAGCCGCGCGATCGTCCAGAAGGGGGCGCGACGGATTATCTGCAGGTCTTCCGGTGTGCGCGGGATGATGGTGAGGCCGAGAAATCGAGGGAATATGGCGCTGCCGCTCGTGTCGAAGTCGGCGAGGCAGAGGCCTGTGACAGAAACTACGGCGCCTTGTCTCGGCGCGGAGACGGTCTCGGGCGCGAAGCCGGAGAGGTCGACGAAAACCGATTCGCCGCTGCAGTCGATGCGGAAGCCCGCCGGCCCGCGCGATTCGCGCGCGGCGTATTCGACGCGCCCGGCGAGGCGGACCGTCTTCCCGCTGATGTCCATGTTGACGTACCGGTGGAAGCTGCCGCCCGAGTGCGAGCGCGGGTCGGTCCTGAAGAGGTCGTCCGCGGTGATGTCCGTAGCCGATTCGGGGCGAGCGGGCTTTGCCGGCTCGGTGCGCCAGAGCGCGCCGGTCATCAGCGGAATGAACTGGTTCTGCTCGATGAATCCGCTGACAGTAACGAGCCCGCCGAGGTGCGGGACGTCGTTGGGATCGACGGGACGCACGCGGAGGAGCCCCTCGTCATGGCGCAGGAAGAAGCTTTCTCCGGTCATGGCGACCACGGTGCCTGTCGTCGTCTGGCGGTGTGGGCACGAGGCGTTCGTCAGGGGCTGCGCGGAAAACGGGTCTTCGGAAGCGGGCGTTATGACCTTGATGCTGTCGCCTTCTGCGACATTGTCGAAAAGCATCTGGCAGCCGAGGAACTTGCGCCAGTGGGTGAAGCGCTGTACGGTGCCGGTCAACTCGACATCCGCGTCGAGAAGGGGGAGGAGCTCCTCCAGCGAGTGGACCCTGTTGTCGGTTGACGCGCAGACGGTCCCCTCGGGCGTTTTTAGCAGAACCCAGTTGAAGCCGTCGTCTATGTCGTCGCGTACCGCCGCGGAGACCACGCCGCGGATGGAGACGCGCTGCCCGATGAAGTCGCCAGAGGCGACCTGCCTTGCGTCAACAAGCGTGGCGGACAGTAGCAAAATGGAGATACATCCCAGCATTCACCGTATATTTTACAGAATTTGGCGAAATTCGGCAATCGGGAAATTGCTTTCCCCATACCCAGTCGGGTATTTGACGGGAAGTTACCGTTCATTTATAATTAGAGACATGAAACTACAAATAGCCTTTGCCCTGTTCGCCGCTTCGATGACCGTCGTGACCGCGGCTCCGTACGACTACGAAGTCGAGTATGTGAAATCCTCCCACGGCAGCGTCGTCAAGACCGACTTGCTGCCCTGGAGCAATCTCACGTTCAAGATGGAGCTCATGTTCGAGGGCCCGTTCAACCAGATATTCGGCGGAAAGTTCGACCAAGCGAAGCAGACGACGGCGTTCTTCGGACAGGAGGACGCCGAGGATGCGGAAGGGTTCCGCGACCTCTACAACCTCGCCCTCGGCGGACACGAGGCGCAGGCGTACCAGACATTCGCAAGCCTGGGGCGCAAGAGACGCGACAAGTGGATTCACTGTGCGCTGCAGGAAGTCAACGACGCGGTAATCGGCTCGCGCATCGCAATCGTCTATGACGGACGGAGCGTCTCGTGGGGAAGTTTCCGCAAGAAGCTCGAGGGCGATCGTACGGCGACCGGAAAGGTGCCGGTCTCGTTCTTCGGCATGACATGCGCGGACGGGACGCCCAAGTCCTACGCCTGCTACGACATGGCGCTCTACGGTGCGTCGTTCTACAGGGACGGCAAGCAGGTCGCCGAGTTCGTGCCCGTGGTGAAGGGCGGAGTCGCAGGGCTCTACGAGAAGGTCACGAAGAAGTTCTACGCGAGCGCCACGGATGTTCCGCTGACGGCCGGCCCGAAGGCCGAGAAGAAGAAGGAACCTGTGGCAAGACGGAACGGGAAAGCGGCGGCCATTGATTTTTCGGTGCCGGTTTTCGAAGACGACTTCACGAACCCCAAGGTCTTCGCGGAGCGGTGGGACTTCCGCGGGCACGCGCAGAAGGAGATCGAGGTGAAGGACGGCGCGGTGCGCGTTCCGAGCGGCAACACGGGCGACGGCATCCAGTGGAAGGGCGAGCTTCCCGACGAGTGCGCGGTCGAGGCCGATTTCGTGTGCTATCCCGAGTGGAGCAGGATCAAGGATCCGAAGGACGGCGACTACCACTGGGCGTCGATGGGCTGCGACTACGGCAACTACGGCGTCAGGAGCGACGGCTACGGCGTGAGCCTCTATGCTCCGGCGGAAGGCCAGGCGACGCGCAGCTGCTATCCGTGGATCGCCAACTTCAAGGAGGGCGAGCCGGTGACGGTCCGCTTCGAACGCCGCAAGATCGGCGACAAGATGATGGGCTACACGTTCCTCATCAACGGCGTCCAGGCAAACTACTTCACCGCACCGACGCCGAAGAAGAAGGTCGGCTTCGACGGAGTGGCGAGGTCGAATCCTCTCGTCATCGACAACTTCCAGTGTCCGTTCGAGGTCCGCCGCGTCACGATATACGCGCTGCAGGGCGACGACAGTCCGAACCTCATCGCGAACTCCGGCTTCGAGTACGACAGCGACGGAGTGCCGCCGCACTACTGCAACCGCAACTTCTGCGCGATGGACAAGGTGTCCGTCGAGGACTACAAGGAGAAGTACCTCAGGTGCTTCATGGTCGACCGCAAGGAGCGGCACTCCGGCAAGCAGTCGCTCCGGCTCAACATCGGGCCGTTCGTCCGCAGCTTCGACTTCTTCACCTGGAACACCCCGACCCAGAAGGGCAGGAGCGCGGTCCTCTCCGTGTGGGCCAAGGCGTCAGAGCCGGGCGTCAAGTTCAGGCTGAAGCTGTCGAAGGATGCGAAGATCGTGGACCTTAAGACGGAGTGGACGCGCTACGAGATAACGACGACGAACATGCCATCCCCAGGGATCTTCAGCCCCGTCTGGTTCGACGTGCCGGATCTCCACCAGCGCACGACCGAGGC
>CAMOCC010000141.1 GCA_946610035.1 uncultured Verrucomicrobiota bacterium | reverse complement strand
TGCTGCTGAGCATGCGCGCCCGCGAAGGCGCGTTCGCGAAACTTTCGCAGCTGCGGGACAAGTGCGGAGCGGACACGATTACGCTCCTCGTCAACCGGACGAACGGCAACACCTCCGGCATCGGATTCGAGTATTCCGGCAATGCCGGCAAGACCATCGAGTATTTCAACAGCATGGACTACGCCTGCAACGTGTGCGACATCAACACGGTTTACAGCCGCTATACCATGAGCCACGAAACGGGACACAACATGGGCTGCGGACACAGCAACAGACAAGGCAGCAATTCCGGCCCGGGGCGATATTCCGATTCCTGCGGCTATCATTTCACTGACGCCAACAACGTGAGGCGCAGCACGGTCATGGCCTACACGTACACGGGCGACGACGGCAACTACTACAACCCAGCTCCATACTTTTCCACGCCGGACATCTCGCCCGCAGAATATGGTTGCGCCCTGGGCGTAGCGGGCGTCAACGACAACAGGCGGACGCTGACGCTCACCCACGCCGACATCGCCTCGCTGCGCGAACATGTCCTGCCATACGACTGGGACGTACGGTTTGTGGAAGACAGCGGCAGGGACATTCCGGACGGGGCGTACTTCCCATCGTACTATTACGTGACGATGACGAACGGCAATCCAAATGCGACGATCTACTACACATACGACGGCTCGATGCCAACGGCGTCTTCCGCATACTGTTCGCCGGGGACGCGCTTCACGCTGAGCGGAACGAAGACAATCACCGCATGTGCCGTCGTCGATGGCGTCGCGCAGTCCGTCAGGACAATTCACTTCGTCGCCGGGCTGACCTGGTCGGGAAACGCAAATGGCGCCGGCCTTTGGCTCGGAAACGATAGTTCCGTGCGTCCGTGGGGCGGCGAGTACTTCTATGATGGCGACGCGGTGATGTTCGGCGATCTGGCCGGCGTCTCCTGTGCGACCGTGACGGTAAAGGGAGCGGTTGCGCCCGGCTCGGTTGCGTTTTCGGCCTGCGAGACGGCGTACACATTTGACGCTGGCGACGACGGGGCGAAAATCACGATCCCCGACGCCAACTTCGTGCCGGCGGGCGACGTGACGTTCAACGCCCCCGTGCAGCTCGCCGCGACGACGTTCACGAACATGCCAGGATGTGTGCTTTCGTTCAATGCGCCGTTCGGGCAGACAGTCGATTCGTCGGGCGGGACCTTTGCTGGCATGGTCAACATCGGCCCCAGCGGCACTATGACAGTTGCGCCGGGCATCGGCAAGACGCAGACCCTGGAAAAGCTCAACAACATCGGCTGGTACGCCGGCACTTCGACGTTCCGCGTCGGGCAAGGCACGGTCGTCTTTACCGGCGCGATCAACGGCGGCGCGGGCGTAATCGGCAGGACCAAGCTCGAAGTCGGCACTGGCGGAGCGCTCGTGTTCAACATGGGCGGCGGATCCGGCTACGAAATGAACAACACTTCGCTGACCGTGGAACAGGGCGGATCCGTGACGTTCAACGACATGGAGCATTTGCGGCGAACGCTCTACCTGAACGGCGGCACGATCTACGCCAAGCGATTCGACCTGATGAACAACCCGGGCATCTTCACGGCCGACGACTCTTCAATCGAAAACGCCGGAGGCGGCTATGTGCTGATTCGCAACTCCGACTCCGAAGTGAATGTCTCCGCCGGAAAGGTGCTTACGCTCAATCTCGGTACTCAGACGGACAATAGAAACGACACCTCAGGCTGGGGTATCATCAAACGCGGCGGCGGAACGCTTGCAGCCAACGTCGAATTGAAACATTCCGGCGCAACCGACATTGAAGAGGGTTCGCTTGAGGTCGGCTATTCGTCGGGCTCAACGGTTTACGGCCTAGGCTGGATCGTTGCGGACGGCGCGGCGCTGAAGGTGAAGGACGGCTGTTCGCTGAAGGTTCCGTCGCTGACGCTCGACGGGGGTGCGACGCTTGTGCTGCCAGCAACAACCACCGCGCCGCTCGTTGTCACAGGAGCCGTAGGACTTGACGGCGTGAATCTTGTTCTGGAAGGCGCGGGCGCGTTGTCCGAAGGCGCTTCCTATCCGGTTCTTTCGTCGTCCGGCGGACTCTCCGGCGTGTCGGGCGTCAAGACGGCCGGCCTGCCCGCGCTCGCCGACGGACTTGAATGGGCTGTGGAGGAGGAGAACGACACGCTCTACGCCAAGGTCGTCGCCGCAGGCGCGAAGCCGACGGTCGATGTCCTCGTCGCATTCGACAACGGGGCGCAGGCGTATGTGGGCAACAAGGGCATGACGCTCGAGGCGTTTGCCCAGACGCAGATCGACAAGATGAACGACGTGCTCGTCACCAATAGGCTGGACAGGTACTACTCGTATCGACTTGCGGGCGTGTGCAAGGTGGACGGCGTGTACGACAACATCGACACGGCGCCGGCATTGATCGCGGCGGGCGCGGGGGCGGCGGTGAGCCTGCGCGCCGCGCGAGAGCTGTATGGCGCGGACACGGTGACGCTGCTGGTGGATGTGTCCGGCAGCACGCTGGGGAACAGCTCGCCGCTTATCTCGCCGAACAATGTGGCCAGCCAGCACGAATGCGCATTCAGCGTGTGCAGCATCCGGGCGGTAGATGTCGGCAAGCAGCATACGATGATCCACGAGAACGCGCACAACATGGGGTGCGGACACGCACGGGCGCAGAGCATCATCAATTCCCCGTTCGAGTACGGAAGGGGCTACTACTTCACGGACGGCAATGTGACGCGCCACACGATCATGGCATACGGCGGGGACAACGACGCCTCCTGGTATTTCTCGACCTCGTCCACGGAGTTCGGCTTGACGCTTGGCAACTCGTCCAACGACAATGCCAGGGTCTTGAGGGAGACGTGCGGAGAAGTGGCCAAGTGGCGGGACGGCGCGGCCGTCGCCCTTGAAGGCGTGGCGTTGGATGATGTCACGTTGCAGACGAGCGTGCGCTTCCCATGGTCTGTCGATGGCAACGGCGTTCTTCGCAGCTTCAATCAGACCGATTACACCCATCAATGCACGACTCCGCTCCGGGCGACGATCACAGGCCCGAAAACGCTGCGCTTCAAGCACAAGTCGTACTTCGGCGGCGAAGGCGTCGCGGGCAACAACTATTCGCATTTCGACGTTCTTCTGGACGATTCGCCCGTCCTTGCGCAGACGGAGTACACGAACAGCTGGACGGAGGCGCAAGTGGACGTCCCGGACGGAACGCACGAGGTCGTGTTCGTCTTCTCGCAGCGCTTTGCGATGAACAACCCCAGCGACTACAAGGACGGCACGCCAGAGGCCGACGACGCGGTGTGGCTGAAGGATATTGTCCTTTCCGATGCCGTTTCAACGGTGCTCAACATACCCTACGGGACAAGCGTCAACCTTTCGGATGTCGGTTCCGACATAGAGACGATCACAGGCGACGGAACGCTCGTCTGCGACGCGACGCTTCCGACGAAGGGATACGGACTAACCAGCGAGACGTGGACGGGGACCGTCGCGTTCAGGAACTTCAATAACGAGAACGTCGCGAAGGACTTCCAGGCGGAGAAGTACGGCAACGTCCAGTCAAAGGTGCAGTTCACCAACTGCAAGATACCGTATCTCAAGAACAACAACGCGACGTTCGCGGGGACGGTTGTGCTGGACGGCGATTCGGCGCTGACGGTCAAGGACGGATATTCGGACAACTACTCCATATTCGGCGCGCTCGAGGGTGATGGAACGATGACATTCCTTGGCAATCCGAAGCAGTGGTACGTCTTCAACACGGCGACGAACTTCACCGGCTCCATAAACGTCCAGCACGGATGGTACGGCGGCAATGTTGCGCAAGGGCGTCGCGTCGTGTTCGGCACGACGGCCTCGACGCAGGACCTGCCTACGCAGTCGGCCTCGATCACGGTGAAGTCCGGTGCGGAGGCGGCGATTGGCGCGAACGCGACATGGTACGCCTACCACGGCGTGGAGATTGCCGGCACGCTGATCGTCAAAGGTGCGAACGCGACGCTCAGCTGCCACTCCGCCGGCGCGATGGGCGTCAAGCTGACGGGCGGCGCGACACTTCGCCTTGATTCGGCGGACGCCGCGCTTACGTGCCTCACAAACTTCTCCTTCTCCAGCGGCACCGTGAGCGTCGCGTTCGCAAACGGCATCGTGCCGTACGGCAGGCAGGTCCTTGTCCGGTGGCCGGACGGAAGTCCGGCACCGGCCGGCAACTTCGCATTCGCCGATTCTACGCTCGCCGCGAACTGGGATCTTTGCAAGACCTCAACCGGCCTTGTCGTGAAGCCGAAGAATCGCTTTGACGTGCCGGGGACCGACTCGTACATAGAATACGATTCCGCATTGGAGTCGTGGCTTGACGACGAGAACTTCTGGATGTACGAAGACGTCATGACGTGGCAGGAGTTCATGGAGGAGCGTGGCGCGAACGGATACATCAACTGGCAGAACTACATCCTTGGACTCTCCGCAAGCGATCCATTGGCCAAGATCAGGGCCACGATCAGCTTCGACTCTCAGGGCAATGTCGTCATATCCGTCGCCGATTCGATTCCACGCGCCCCGACGGTTGCGGG
>CAMOCC010000140.1 GCA_946610035.1 uncultured Verrucomicrobiota bacterium | reverse complement strand
GACCTCGTCTGCTTCCTCGGCGGAGCTCCCCAGTTCACCGACAAGACGCATGCCTACGCCTCTGGCGAAAAGGTCGAAAAAACTCTCGTCTTCGTCTGGGATGGTTCGAAGCCTACCGACTTGAAGACCGGGTGGCGTCTTGTCGACCCCGCTACGGGCAAGGTCTTCGCGAAGGGCCGGCGCGACGTCGAGCTAAAGCCCTTCGAAATCCGCGTCGAGCCGTTTTCGTTCGAGGCGCCTGCCTCGTCGCGCCGCGCAGACTATCGGCTCGAGGTCGCGTTCAAGGGTCCGCAGGTCTCGCCCGACGACCGCTTCGAGTCGTTTGACATTTCCGTCTACCCTGCGGCGGTGCAGTCCAAGATCGGCGAGGTCGCGCTTTTCGACCCGCGCGGCGAAAGCGCCCCTATGTTTGCTGCGTGCGGCGTCACGGCGTACAAGGCCGACTCTCTCTCTGCTCTCGTCGACAAGGGGGAGAAGGAGAAACTGCCAATTGTTGTCGGCCACCGTGCACTCGATGGCATAGACGCGTCTGCGGACTTTGAACGTCTTTCCGCGTTCGTGGAGAACGGCGGGCGTGTGCTGGTTCTTGCGCAGGGGCCGAAAGCCTGGAAGGCGATGGGGTTCAAGTTTGAGGACTCGATGCCACGCGCCCTTGTGAACGTCAGTCTCGCAGGTATCGACGACAAGGATCTTTCCTACTGGCGCGGGATGCCGCTCCCGCTTCGCGACGGGGAACACTGGACCTACGGTCCCGACTGGGGCCACATCCAGCGCGATGGCCCGCAGGCAGGCAGAGGCTGGCGCTGGAAGCACACGCACACGCTTGCGTCTGAAGTGCTCTTGATTCCTCAGCGCGCCGGGTTCCGTCCGCTCGTGCGCGGCGACTTCGACCACAGCTACTCGCCGCTGCTGCGTCTGACGTCAGGCAAGGGCTCCGCGACGTTCTGCACTTTCGACTTCGAGGGGCGCGTCGGCACCGGTACGGCCAACGACTGCCCCGCTGCGGCTGCCGTCGCCAGTGCGACTTTCCGCGAATTTCTCGCGGACGATTCTGCTGCCGAAGCGCCTGTCTTTGTCCATGGTGGCGATGCCGAGCGCCTCGCAGATTCGCTTGGGCTGGACGCGAAGCCATGGAAGCCTGGCGACCGACTCGGCTGCGGTGTCCTGATTGTCGGCGGCAGCAACACGACGGTGCGCCTGCGCGATGTCAGGAGCGCCGTGGGCAAGGACGGCCACGCGCTGCTGCTGGGGTGCGACGCGCTCGCAGCAGAAGCGGGCCTCAAGCCATCCCGGGGCACGATGAGCCAGGTCGTATGGAAGGACGACAGGCATTCCGAGACTTCTACCGTCGAGCGCCTGCATTGGCACGTCGCAGACCTGGCTTTCGTCCGCGGGATAAAGGATATGGCGGACGTCGGCCCGTCACTGCTGCGTCTGCGCGAGGGCGTCCCGTTCGCGGAACTGCACCAGGCCAAGGGCTGGCGCGTCGACCCGAATGGCGCAATCGCCGTCTCAAACGACGGCCGGATCGTCTTTGACCAGATTCCGCTTTACTCTCCAGCAGACCGCGCCCGTGCCGCAAAGGACTGGGTCGCTCATCGCAACTGGTCGCAGAGCCAGGACAACCAGATGCGCCGCCACGCTTTGCTGCTCGGCAAATGGGGCGTCCCGCCGTCCAAGTCCACGCTTGCGCGGGCGCTGCATCTCGCCGCCGAGGATGAGAAATCCAAAGACAGCCTCTATTGGAGCGAGAACGGCGCCTTCGACCCGTTCCTCTTCATCTACTGGTAGCGCTCGCCTCGGCTACATCTTCGGCCGGCGCTGACACCACCCCTCTGCCGTGGGGGTTGCAGAACGGACGCGCATGGTGTACAATTTCAGTCGTGAGGAGATATACCATGTTCAAAGTCATGATTACGGCGGCCGCCGCGCTGACGACCGTCGCCACCGCATCGGGAGAGCCTTCGCCCGCCGAAAGGCTCGAGACGCTGTTTGACAGCCCGCCGCAGATGCGTGGCGCCAATGCCTGGTGGCACTGGCAGGGCGCCAACGTCACGAAGAGCGGCATCACGCGGGATCTCCAGTCGATGCGCGACGCGGGGCTCTCCGGGGCGACGATCTTCAACATCCAGGACGTCGGGTGGGACTGCGAGGAGCGGATGTCCACGCCGCTCTGCCCTGGGCTCGAGTACATGAACGACAAGTGGTGGGACATGGTCTCGTTCGCCGTCGCGGAGGCGAAAAGGCTCGGCCTTGAGCTCGGCCTTCACAACTGCCCCGGATATTCCACCTCGGGAGGGCCGTGGATCACGCCTGAACTCGGCATGAAGAAGCTCGTCTGGGCGAAGGGCGATCAGCAGCCCGAGGCCAAGCTCGGCTTCTACCGCGACATAGCGAGGGTCAGGACCAAGCGCGGCGTGTACCGCTTCGGCTACACGTGTACAGGCAAGAACACGCATCCATCGCCCCCCGATGTCGAGGCGGGCTCCCTCGAGGCGGACAAGATGAACGCAAAGGCCGTTGGCGTCCACATCGACAATCTCCTCAACGGGCTTGCCGCCCACGGGATCTCCGCGTCCTGCCCCGGGCTCGCGTTCATCCTCATGGACAGCTACGAGGCGGGCGATGCGTCATGGACCGATGACTTCGCGCAGGAGTTCATGAAGCGCCGCGGCTACGACCCTGTGCCGTTCCTGCCTGTGATCGCGAAGCTCGGCACCGATTTCGGCGAGGAGCGCGAGGAGCGGTTCCGCCGCGACTTCGAGCGCACGAAAAACGAGCTTCAGACAGAGCGCCACTACAAGGTGTTCAAGGAGCGGCTCAACGCCGCCGGCTTCAAGTTCCACCTTGAGCCGTATTCCGGCCCGTTCGACTCCTACGAGGCGTCGCAGTTCTGCGACGTTCCGATGACGGAGTTCTGGGTGGGCCTCCCGTTCTGGGCGAAGGAACCGTCCAAAGGCGGCGCGTGCTGGTTCGCAGGGCCCGTTGCCCGCGCCCTTGGCCGCAACGTCACCGGCGCGGAGTCGTTCACCGGCTATCCGATTGACGATCCATTCGCAATCACGCCGCGCGACCTCAAGATTCCGCTCGACGCGACGTTGGCGCGCGGCGTGAACCGACTTTCCCTCCACCACTGGGAGCACCAGCCGCTCGGCGCGCGCTGGCGCCCCGGCTATTCGATGGGGCCGTGGGGAACGCACTTCGGCGAGAACCAGACTTGGCACGAGCCGGCGAAGGGGTTCTACCGCTATATCCAGCGCTGCCAGGCGCTTCTTCAGGAGGGAGAAATGCGCTGCGACGCACTTGGCCTTTCCTTCAATGACGAGGACGGTACCGACACGTTGCCGCTCAGCAACTTCCTCACGAACACCGAAGTGACCGCGGAGGGCAGGCTCCGCGTCAAGTCGTCGGGGCGCGAATACTCGCTTCTCTTTTTCGAGCCGAGCGCGGAAAGGCGGTTTGCGGGAAACACACCCTGGGACGCAGTCGAGAAGAAGTGCTTTGACCTTGTGCGCGACTACGAGAAGAAGGGGCTTAAGGTTGGGCCGATGTCCAAGAGGACGAAATACTTTGAAATCGCGAATGGCGACGGTGATGGCGTTATGGCGTCCTGCAGGCGCGCGGGCGACGCGGCGTTCTTCTTCGTCGCAAACACGACCGACAGGCCGAAGAAGTTCGCCGCGAACTTCCGCCAGGTCGCCGGGAAGGATTTTCAGCCGGAAATCTGGAATCCGGAATCAGGCGAAAAGCGCCGCATCGGCGAGTGGCGGACGGAGAACGGCGTGACGCCCGTCGAACTCGAGCTCCCCGCAGAGGGAAGCGTGTTCGTCGTCTTCCGCGAAGAGGGTGTTCGCTTCTGCCGCCGCATGCCGGACCTCGTCGCGACCGAGGCCGTGCTCGACGGCCCCTGGACGCTGTCGTTCGACGCGGACGGCGGCGCGCCGACAAATGCGATTCCCCTCCCCTCGCTCAGATCGTGGACGGATTTTGCCGAATCTGGAATCCGCTATTATTCCGGAACGGCTACCTACGAGACGACGCTCGAAGTTCCGGAGGGGCGGGAGTTTGCGCTTGATCTCGGCGATGTGCGCGACGTGGCCGAGGTGTTCCTCGACGGAGAGCGCATTGGCGCCCTTTGGCATGCGCCGTACCGCATCGAGCTCCCGCGCGCGCCCAAGCCAGGCCGGCATGCGCTTAAGGTCCGCGTCACCAACGCCTGGACGAACCGCCTCATCGGCGACGAGAAGGAGCCGGACGACTGCATCCTCTCGAAGAAGATGCTTGGCTTCGGGGTGCAGTTCGTCCAGAGCGAGGGAGTCAAGCGGGAAATCCCGCACGGGCGCGCGGTCGTGCGCATTCCTGACGAAATCCTGAAGAATGCGCCGCGCTCGGTAAACCGCTTCGCTTTCAGCTCCTGGCGCTACATCCTCTCCGACAAGGACCTTCGCCCGGCAGGCCTTCTTGGCCCGGTCAGGCTTGTCGTTAAAAATCTGAAGTAGAGCTGTCGACGTATAGCACAAGTACCCGGGCGGGAAAAACAAGCCCGCTGACGGTTCACACTGCGCCCGAATTTTTGGTATAATATCCGGGAATATGAACA
>CAMOCC010000139.1 GCA_946610035.1 uncultured Verrucomicrobiota bacterium | reverse complement strand
TGCCGAACGCGAAGTACGTCGGCGACCAGAAACTGAAGTCGGTCATTTGCCCGCCGCCTGGCTGTCCTTAGGCTCCTCGGGCCTGAGGATCAGGCAGCTGGTGCGGACTTCATGCCGGTTGACGAGGAAAAGGCTCCACGCCTTGCTGTCGTCTTCCGTGACCTTCAGCTGCGAGATCCTGCGCGAGCCGACGAGGTCCATCGCGTGGTTGAGGGAGACAAGGTTGTTGTCGATTGTCGCCTCGTCCGCGAAGAACTTGACGTCGAAGTCGTCCTTGATGTCCTCCGTGCCTTCCGTCCAGGGAAGACCCGTTGAGAGCGGAACGCACCACAGAAGCTTGTAGGAGAAGTTCTGCGTCACAAAGGAGGCAAGCGGAACCTCACCGTCGTTGATCGTGTTCGTCGATCTCCAGCGGGCGATCTCGGAATAGGAACTGCAGCCAGTGAGCGCAAAGGCGAAGGCGGCGAGCGCCGCGGCGGCAAAGGTCTTTCTCATCGTGTTCATTTCCATACCTCCTTACTTTTCTGCATGCTTGCGCGGGATGAGGACTGCCGAGATGCTCATCTGCGACGAGCCGAAGCAGGCTCCTATCGCACCGGCGTAGCTGGCGTCTGCAAACGACACGTCCGAATCGCAGAAGCTGACGTCCGCCAGATCGCAGTCGCGTGCATTCGCGATCTTCAGGAGCGTGTCCTGGAGTTCGTTGAAGCCGACCTGGTCGCTGAACAGCGAGAAGCCGCCCTCGACGTCGTTCTTCTCGTAGTTCCAATCGAGGTTGCCAGAAACCAGGGGTATAGTCCAGAACATGTAGTAGCCGAGCGTTGAGATCGAGACGACCTGCCCGGATTCTGCGCCGTCCACGCCTTTGACGGTTATGCCGGACAGCTTCCCGGGAGAGGAATATTCCACCGTGGCGCATCCTGCGAACATTGCGGCCAGCATCATCGCCGCACCGGCGACGACAGGCCTCGACGCATTCTTTATGATCATGGTTTTCCTTTCTTGTTCAGGCGGTCCGCCCGCCATGTTCCGTTATACGCGTATTATAGCAAAACACCCCCATGCCTCGTCAACCGCCTGACAAGGGCGGCTCAATACCGCCTCACTCCCTCGAGCCGCTGGCGGGCTTTCGGCGAGAGGGTCTTGTAGCCGAAGCGGCGGGCGGTCTCGCGGTAGAGCGTGTCGGCGTCGCAGCGTCCGAGGTCTCGCTCGACTTCCGCCATCTTTGCGCGGAGATCGTCGTTCGAGACCTTGTCGAGGTCGGTGCGCGGCACATCCGTCGCGGACGCCGCGCGCCTGCGCTGGAACGTCACCTCCGGCTTGAAGTTCGGCTGCGGCAGCATCCCGTCCGGCGCGTGCTTTATCTCGTCCAGCTCCTTCATGAGCCGCTCCTCGGCGCGCGCGCGGTCGAGCGCCCAGTCCGCGGACCACACGTGGACGACGTTCCAGCCGAGCGACCTCAAGACCGACGCCCTGAGCTCGTCGCGGTCGCGCGCGGTGAGCGCGGACGCGTACGACTCGCCGTCGCACTCTATCGCCGCGAGGTACGAGTCCTTGCGCGACGCATCCTTCACGCCGAGGTCGATGCGGTATCCCGAGCAGCCGACGTTCCGCTCCACGGCGAAGCCCTTCTCCTTCAGGAACGCGCCCACCTCGTCCGCGAAGCGGTCGCGGAGCTTGCCCTCTCCGTCGTCCGCCGCGGCGGATCCGCCGCGCTCCGCGTACTCGAGGAACGCCTTCAGGTGCGCCGCGCCGACAGCCTGCGTGCGGTTCAGGTCGATCTCCGCGCCCTTGCACGACGCGAACACGACTACCTGCTCCTTCGCGCGCGTGACGGCGACGTTGAGGCGCCGCTCTCCGCCGGAGCGGTTGAGGGGTCCGAAGTTCATGAGGAACTTTCCGTCCGGACCCTTCGCGTAGCCGACCGAGAACAGGATCACGTCCCTTTCGTCGCCCTGCACGTTCTCGAGGTTCTTGACGAAGAACGGCTCCTCGCCCGCGTCCGTGAAGAAGTCCTCGAACTGCGGATTCGCCGCGCGCCGCTCCTCGAAGATGTCCTCGATGAGCGTCTTCTGCGCCATCGAGAACGTGACGACGCCTGCGCTGCGGCGCTTCCACGAGGGATCCGCAAGGCGCTCGAACACGTAGTCGACAAGCGCCTCCGCCTCGGCTTTGTTCGTGCGGCTCGCCTTCGCGTCGTAGACGCCGTTCTCGATGTAGCGGTACGCAACGCCAAGACGCGGAGTGGTGCGCGCAGCGGGGAACGTGCAGAGCCGGTCGTTGTAGTAGTTGTGGTTCGAGAACGAGATGAGCGACTCGTGGCGGCTTCTGTAGTGCCAGCTGAGGTAAGCGGAGTAAAGTCCCGCCGCAAGGCATTCGTCGAGGATGCTCTCAAGGTCCTCGTTCCCTTCTTCGTCTTCCTCTCCCGTCTCGCCCTTCTGGAAGAAGTTCGTCGGAGGCATCTGCTTCGGGTCTCCCACCACGACGCACTGCTTCGCGCGCGCGATGACGCCGATCGCGTCCCAGACCGGAATCTGCGACGCCTCGTCGAAGACGACCAAGTCGAACGACGCCTCGGCGGGCAGATACTGCGCGACGGAGAGCGGGCTCATCAGGAAGCACGGCTTGAGGCGCCCGACCATGGCGTGCGCCTCGGCGAGCAGCTGGCGGATCGGCTTCTGGCGCGACTTCTTCGCGCACTCGCGGCGGATGATCCCGAGCTCGCATCCGTCCGGGCAGTCGCCGAGGCGTCCGAGCGGAAGCGACTCCGCGAGACGCGCGCGCACCGCGTGCTTGACGAGCTCCGCGTATTCCGCGTCCAGGCGGCGGAACTCCACGATCTGCTCCTCGCGCTTCAGCCCCGCGAACGACGCGAGCGCCGATTCGACGCGCAGGATCTCGTTCAGCGTCGCCTCCGCAAACGAACGGTCGAACGACTCGCCGACGGTGTTCGGGTCGACCGATCCGTCCGCAAGCCCCACGGCAAATGCGTCGCCGATGCGCTTCGCCGCCGCGGTGACGGACGCGCGGTAGCGCATCGCGCCGCGCGACTCGTCCATCGCGGCAATCGCGGCGTCCAGCTTCGCGGCAAGATCTCCGCCGAATCCGTCGAAGCGCCCTACGACTCCGTCGGAGAAGCGCAGCACGCCGCTTCCGCCGAAGAGGACGGAGAGTCCGCGCATAAATGAGCCCTTCGCGCGGAGCGCGGCGAGTTTGCCGCGGACTTCGTCCTGCGCGGACGGATTCCAGTCGAACGACGCGACGATCTTCAGCGCCTCTACGGCATCGCGCGTAGTGCCGCGCCAGTCGGCCGCCGCCTGCAGCACAAGCTCGCGCGCATCCGTGACGTCCTTCTCGCTCCAGTCGCAGAGCTTTCCACCGGCAATGGCGAAGGTCTTCGCACCCTGCGCGATCTTCGACGCGAAGCAGTCGTAGGCGGTGAGCCCGTTCTTCTGCCGCTTGTGCAATGCGGCGACGACCGCGTCGAGTTCGGAGCGGTAGTTGGAAATCTGGTCGACGGTTCGCTGCCATTCCTTGGGCGTTCCCTTGTCGACGTATTCGAGCGCTTCCTTGAACTGCGCGAGGACATCGGTCTTGCCGGACTTGTTCGAGTGGAGCTCAAGGCAGAACGGCTTAAGCCCTACCTTTTCGAGACGGCGATGGACGACGTCGAGCGCGGCCTTCTTCTCGGAGACGAAGAGCACCTTGCGTCCGTGCGCGAGGTTGTGGGCGATCAGGTTCGTGATCGTCTGCGACTTGCCTGTTCCGGGCGGACCGTGCAGGACGAACGACTTGCCCATCGCGGAGTAGAGGACGGCGGCAAGCTGGGAGGAGTCGGCGGAGAGCGGAGTGAACAGCTCGCCGTACTTGATGTGCGCGCCGACTTCCTCCGGCGGGAACACCTCGACGCCGTCATCGTAGTCTCCGCCGCCTTTCATGAGATGCGCGACGAAAGGATGGGCCGATAGCTGGTCGGCGCGCGCGGAGAGGTCCTTCCACATCACGAACTTGCCGAACGAGAAGTTCCCGAGCGCGGCGCCTTCCTCGACCGCCCACTCGGGAAACGCCTTCACCGCCTCGCGGAAGACATCCAGGACTTTCGCGACCGCGACGCCGGAATCGTCCTCGGGAAGCGGATCGAGTCCGTCGATCTTGATGCCGAACTCAGCCTTCAGGAACTCGACGAGCGTCGAGTTGAGTTCGGTGTCTTCATCGAGGCGAGAGAGGACATATCCTTCGCGGACGTTCTTGCGCGTTAGCCCTACGGGCATGAGGAGGATCGGCGCGCGGTAGTCCTTCGCGTTCGCGCCTTTCGGACGCCACTTGAGGAAGCCGAGCGCAAGGAAGAGCGCGTTGACTCCGCTCTCCTCGAGTTCCGTCTTCGCGAGGCGATATAGCTCGCGGAGGCGGCGCGACGTCTCCTCGGGCGTGAGCGACGAGCGGAGCGCGTCGGGCTGCTTTTTGTCCGAAGCCCCTTCTATCGCGATTGGACGGTCGGCGGAGAGCCGGTTCTCGAGTTCGGCGACATCGCCGCCTTCGAGGGGCAGGAGCTGCTTGGAGTCGCGTGCGTTCAGCAGGCGGTTCCTGAGCGAGAGGTCGAGGAGTTTCTGCGTCCACCTCGTGACGCGGTTTGTAG
>CAMOCC010000138.1 GCA_946610035.1 uncultured Verrucomicrobiota bacterium | reverse complement strand
GGCAGATGCGTGAGACATCCATACCCGTGTTGCCGAATTTCACGTATTGCATGTTTCTATTCCTTTTTTGGAGATTCTGTTTCCCTTTCTTGGTGTCTCCGTAAAGAACTAAAGCTTCAGCATTTCCGGATGACCTTTGCCGGGACGCCGGCGACGACGGTGCGCGGCGGGACGTCCTTCGTCACGACCGCGCCCGCGCCGACAATCGCGCCTTCGCCGATCGTCACGCCCGGACATATCGTCACGCGTGCGCCCAGCCAGACCTTGTCGCAAATTTTGACCGGCTTGGGAATCATCCCGCCGCGCTTCTCCGGGTCGGGATCGTGGTTCAATGTCGCGATGATCGTCTGCGGTCCGACAAGAACATCGTCGCCAATCGTGATGCCGCCCTGGTCCTGGAACTGGCAGCCGGCGTTGATGAAGACGCGCTTCCCGATCTTCGTGTTTTTGCCACAGTCCGTGTGGAACGGCGGGAAGAGGGCAAACGACTCGTCGATCTCGCTGGCCGTCAGCTTCGCCATAAGCGCACGCACTTCCTCTGGCGTATGGTACGCGCCGTTGAGCTCCGCCGTGATCTTCAGCGCCTCCTGCGAAAATGCGTGAAACGCCTGATGAAGTTCGCTCCCGGCCGGAATGTACGTCGTCTCGGCCATCGTCTTTCTGAATTCTTCGGTAGTCATAAACAAGTACTTGATGTGCAATGTTCCACGCAGAATGCCCGTTTGACGTGAGACGCGAGACGAGAGACGAGAAGAGTGACATTGAGCGCTCGTGTCACATGTCTCTCGTCTAACGTCTCATGTTTCATGCCAATCAACCTCGTTGTGTGAAATGGCGATGCCTATTTCAGGTGCTTCCTGTAGAACGCCTCGATGCGGTCGAAGGGAATCGCTCCCTTGCCACCGCCATCGTAGAGATCGCAGTGCGACGCGCCGGGAACGATGACAAGTTCCTTGTTGTCGCCCTTTAGCATCTTGAAGGCATCCTCGCCGAAATAGCGGCTATGCGCCTTCTCTCCGTGCAGTACCATCACCGCGTTCTCGATCTCGCCCGCGTATGCAAGCAGCTTCGCATTGATGAACGAAAGAGCCGAGGTCTTGTTCCATCCTCCGTTCGAGTTGAGCGAGCGTGCGTGATAGCCGCGCGGCGTCTTGTAGTAGGCGTAGTAGTCCTTCACGAACTGCGGCGCGTCGTCCGGCAGCTTGTCGGGAACGCCTCCGCCAAGCTCGTACGATCCAGACTTGAAGTCCTTATGCGCTGGGCGTTCATCGCCTCCTTCTTCGCCTTGCGCGCCGCCGCGCTGTCCTCCTTGTCGAAGTAGCCGTTCGCCGTCACGCGCGTCATGTCGTACATCGTAGAGGCAACCGTCGCCTTGACGCGCGTATCGACCGCCGCCGCGTTGAGGGCGAGACCGCCCCATCCGCAGATGCCGAGGATGCCGATCTTGTCGGCGTCTACGTCATCGCGCGAGATGAGATAGTCAACCGCCGCCTGGAAGTCTTCCGTGTTGATATCCGGCGAAGCCACGTAGCGCGGTGTGCCACCCGACTCGCCCGTGAAGGACGGGTCGAAAGCGATGGTCAGGAATCCGCGCTCCGCGAGCGTCTGCGCGTAGAGTCCGCTCGACTGCTCCTTAACCGCGCCGAACGGCCCCGACACCGCGATGGCCGGAAGTTTCGGCGTGCGCGGCGCGCCCGCCCTACCGTTCCCCGTTCCCCATTCCCCGTTCCCCACCTTCGGCTTGTACACGTCCGCCGCAAGCGTAATGCCGAAACGGTTCTTGAACGTCGCCTTGGCGTGTTCAACCTTGTCGGACTTCGGGAACGTCTTGTCCCAATCCTGAACGAGTTCAAGACCATTTGCGTTTGCTGCAATTGCCATTGCCAACCCTCCGATTAATGATTTGTTCATGTTTGCTCCTTGTTGCCAAGTTAACGTATGAAGTGCATCGGCTGCCAAGGTTCGTCGGCAGTGCGGGGGATCGCATCACCGCTCTTGAGGTTCTTGAGGAGCCAGGCCATGTTGCGTCCGAGCGTCCGCATCGTCTGCATTCCCTCGGCGTCGCGTTCGCACTCGCCCTCCTCGCGTCCGAACGTCACGTTCCAGTACTGCGACGTGACGACGGGACAGCTCAGCATCTCGAACGGCATGTTCATGCACTGGTACGCCGCAGTCGACCCGCCGCGGCGGCAAACCGCGACGGACGCTGCGGGCTTCGCTTTGACGAACTCGGTGCCAGCGAAGCAGATGCGCTGCCAAAGCGCGAGGAACGCGCCCGCAGGCTGCCCGTAGTAGACCGGCGAGCCGACGACGATTCCGTCCGCCTCCTTGAGCTTCTCGATTATGCCGTTGGCCGCGTCGTCGCCGAATACGCACCTGCCCAGATTCTTTGCCTTGCACTGATAGCAGGCAACGCACCCGCGGACGGGCTTGCTGCCGGTCCAGACAGTCTCGGTTTCGACGCCTTCCGCCGCAAGCGTGTCGGCGACTTCCTTCAGCGCGCGGGCAGTGTTGCCGTTTGCTCGCGGGCTCCCGTTGATAAGCAGTACTTTCATACCGTTCCTTTCTTGTCGTTTTGTCTCACGCAAAGTCCGCAAAGTTCGCAAATGGGAAACAAAACCTCGCGGACTTTGCGAACTTGGCGTGAGACTTTACTTGCCTGCAATCCTTTCGTCGGCGAAATCCTCGAGCGCCTTGACGTTGGACTTGATCGACGAGCCGCCGAACGCCTTGGGCGGCAGCACTTTCGCCGTGTCGCCGATTACCTCCGCGAACTCCTTGCCGACGCGCTGCATTCCGCCGCCGCCATGTGTCTGGAAGAGGCAGACCGACTTACCCTTGAGCGCATCCTTGCTCTGCGACACCCACGTGCGCACGGGCGGAGCCATCGTGCCCCACCAGTTCGGCGTACCGACGAAGACGAGGTCGTACTTCGCGAGGTCGAGTCCCTCGATGGGCTTGATCGGACGCAGCGTCTTTCCTTGGCACTCCGGCTTCGCCTCGTCGCAGCACTTCTGAAAGTCGCCGTTGTACGGCTTTTCGGCCTTGATCTCCAATATGTCGGCACCGGACTTCTTCGCGATCGTCTGGGCGGCGAAGCGCGTGTTGCCGGCGGGGCTCCACGAGAAGTACACTACTGCACATTTCATTTTCTTTTCTCCTTCGTCTGCGAATGAAAAACCATGGACTGCCGCCACACCCGCAACGGCACCCATGCACTTTACGAATTCCCTTCTGTTCATTGTCGTTTTCCTTTCGGTTTGTTTTAGACGTTATCTCACGCAGAGGCGCGAGTCATAATGTACGACGCGTTTCCTGTGCGTTCTCCTGCCGCTTAGTCACTTGAAAGCCTCCTATGAGGGTGAACAACAGCAGAAATTATACCACATCCCCGACCGCAAGTCAATGACCCGCGGTCAGTCTCATTCGTTCGCCACACACGCGTCCTGTCCCCTCGCGCGCCCAAAACTGTCGACTGCTCCCGAGGTGCATGATGGTCACCTCGCGAGGTGGACGCATGGTAGCTCCCGAGGCGGGTGGCAGGTGGCTCGCGAGGTCAGCGTAGGGTGCTTCCCGAGATCCAGGCGGGGGATGCGAACGTTCCAGCTACCTCAAGTCAATCTGGGAGGCTGGTGAAAACTTCGCCTAAAGTCGGGTTAGAGCGGCATTCGGCCGATTTATGCAGCGCATCAGCAGTTGCCGGGGAGGACGTGCGGCAGGATGCGGCTTGCGCGCGAGACGAGGCGGTGGATCGTGGCGATGGGCGTGGGCACGGCGTCCGCCATCTGGAAGCGCGGGAAGAATCGCGTGACGTGGAGCGGAATCTCCGGCGAGACGGACGCGATGCGCTCGGCGATGGCGTCGATCGAATCGTCCGAATCGTTGCGCCCAGGTATCACAAGCGTCGTGACCTCGACATGGCATCCGGCGCTGTGGAGCATCTCGATCGTGCGGCATACGGCGGCGAAGTTCCCGCCGACCCAGTCGTAGAATTCCTGAGACGGACCCTTCAAGTCGATGTTCGCGGCGTCGATGAGCGGGGCGAGTTCCTCGACAACCGCAGCCTCTGCGCAGCCGTTGGAAACAAGCACGTTGCACATTCCGCGCCGGCGAACCTCAACCGCGCAGTCGCGCACGAACTCCCAGCCGACGAGCGGCTCGTTGTAGGTGTAGGCGAGCCCGATGTTGCCGCGCTCGCGCCTGAGCCGCTCCGCAAGTTCGGCAAGCTCTACCGGCGTCGCCGCCTGAAAGTCCGCGGCACTTTCGCCGCGCTGGGATATGGAGTCGTTCTGGCAGAACGGACAGCGCAGGTTGCATCCGTAGCTTCCGACGGAAAGGATGCACGAACCCGGACGAAAGAACGCGATCGGCTTCTTCTCTATCGGATCGAGTGCGAGCGAAGTGATGCGTCCGTAGTTCCCTGCGACTACGCGTCCGTCCTCCGCCCTCCGCGCGCGGCAGAACCCCGTCGCTCCCTCGTCCAGCCGGCAGTGCTGCGGGCAGACGGGACAGACGATAGGGCCTGGGCCTTTCTTCTGCATGTTCATCTCCATGCCGAATATTCTACCATATATTCTCCTTAGCGCACTTCGCGAACTTTGCGTGAGGCAGCATCGGCAACATACGGCGCGAGGAGGTTTGGCAGCTGGAGCTTGGCGAAGCGCGCGACCCACTTCTCCGGATCGAACTTCGTATCGCTCATGCACCAGCACGTCATCATGCCGTAGAGCTCGCTCATGAAAAGATGCA
>CAMOCC010000137.1 GCA_946610035.1 uncultured Verrucomicrobiota bacterium | reverse complement strand
ATAAAAACGCTCGCTCTGCCCGCCCTGCGCGACACGCGTGTCGTTCGTGCCGCCGCTCACGTGGAACACGGCCGTGCCGGCGCGACTGGCGCGCAAGGCACCACCATCCAGTTTGAAGAGCCCGCCCGTCTGGATGAAGCTCCCGAAATTGCCGGCGTCATACGCGACATAGACATTGTTGCTCACGTACGCTTCGCCGCCCGACATCATCCAATGTCCTGCACCCGTGGTATTCTTGTTGCCGCCTACTGACGTTTCTCCCGTCACGCCCAATAGTCCGCCGGTCTGGTGGAAAACACCATAGTTGCTGTCAGGGCCGACGTAAATCGCATTGAATAACGCGTGCCCGCCGCCGACCATCGACCGACTTCCGCCTTTCAGGACGAACGAATTCCCGAACACGCGCGAGGCCGTACTGGTCATGGCCAGAAGCCCCTGGTCAATCTGTACCGGACGCGGAAGATCGAGGGCACCGTTCACGTACAGCGTGCCCGAACCCTGCTTCCGGAAAATTTGCGACGAGCCTGTCCCGTCGCCGGTCAGGGTTCCGTTGAGGTAGTGTATGTTCTGCCCTGCGGTTACGAAGTAGAGCGCGCCTTCCTCGATCACCACGTTGCCGGCATAAGACTCCGTTGTCGTCGTCAACCGAACCTTGCCGGCACCCTTCTTGACGACCCGCGCATAGCCGTCAATCGGCGCTTCAACGACGTATTCTTCGTTTGCATCGGCCGAGACAACGTAATCCGTCCCGTCCGGACCAGCACTGCCGGCAAACGTAGAAACCGGCGCCCCCGCCATGACCACCGCGCCAAGCGCCGCAAACATTACAATTCGCCTAGAATATCCTGCCATCATGGGTTCACCTCTTCTTTCTGGGATTTTCCGATGGCATTATAACAATACGCCAAATCTGGCTCAACTACCCATCTGGGTAGCAAACTTATTTGGACTCGACGGAAATCCGCACGCCAAACGCATCGCCGGCGCGAATTGGCGTCGTCAAATAGGCGCAGAGGAAGCCTCCGATTGGCGAAAAAGCACGGTCACCGCGATCTGTTTTTGCAAGTTCAAACGGCAATTCGGATTCAATCATGACGACCGAGCCGCCCTTTTCGATTCGAACGCGCCCATTTCCAATTTCTACATGGTCGGTATTGAGGGCGACTACGGGGAGGATGAAGCGCGCGTCTACGTCGCATTTACCACAAAGCGAAAACACTTTTTCGTCAACGCGCGAAACCAGTTCGTATGCAGCTCCGCGGCTACCTCGCTTTCCCGTAAGCTGTCCGCGCGCGCTGCACACAACCGCATTAGAAACGCATGTTGCCTTCATTTCGACGTCTACATCACGCGCAGAACTGGACATATCACCCGCCTCTATGCGCGGCAACATCGAAAGAACGGTGCGTTCATGGCGAAGATCCTGGAGATTCCTTGCTTCGATGATGCTGTAGTCCGCCATCGTGCCGACGATCAGCGGACCGACAGCTTCGTGCCAGAGCAGGGAAGGCCCGCCGCCGGAAACTCGATGTCCGACCATGCCCTGCACGAAGGAGTCGCCGCCGGCAAATGTGGCGCGCCATGGGCCGACCGCGGCAAGCTCTACGCCAATTGAGGGGAAAGACTTGAGGCCATAGCAATTTTCGCGCGGCAGACGCGCATCGCCGCCCTTCCTGGGAATAGAGCCGCCACGAAGAACGTCGACAAGGGACTTTATATGTGAGAACGAATGATGTACGCACGCCGGCTCGTCTGCCGCCTCGTACTGCACACCGCCCGCCAAAAGGCCAGCGGAATTAGTGCATCGCCTGAACAGTTCAAGATGACGTTCCATCGCCCTGCCCGCCCATGGAACGCCTGCCTTCGCAAGTGCGACAAGAACCGGCAGCATGCCGTCTGAAGTGCGGCTGCCGTAGTACGTCCATTTCGGGCTCCTGCTTCCGAACGAGTCGTCTATGCCGCCGTCTGGAAGAATGAATTCAGCATGCCGGGCGGCCGAAGCGAGGACGGCATCTTTCATCTTCTCATCGCCGCACATCTCTGCATATGCGAGAAGCGACGGCAGCGTCTCTTCAAGATTGTAGCCAAGATCGACATACGCATGCCCGTGCGGAGAACGCTTGCTCATGGGCGCACCTTCTCCCGTGACAAGGCCGTCAGGCAGGAACTGCGCCATCAGCTTCTCGGCCATGGCCTTTGCGCGCGCAGTCTTGTCGTCGTCTTTCAGCACCACCCCGGCAAGAGCCATTGCCTCGCAAAACGCCGCAGGGTAGTTCACGTTGGTTGTATTCACGAACTTTTCGTCGAACCTTTCGACCACAAAATCTGTCTCGCGCCTGAAAATCTCGCTCCAGCAGCTGTGCAGGTCACGCGGCAGCCGATCGCCGTAATAAAGGAGCGTCTTGCCAATGGCGATTTGCGCAAACACGGTGGTGCCCCACCACAGGGTCTGGTAGTCGTTGTAAAGTCCACCATCTTCTCTAAGCATCGTCGCCTCAGACCATTCGACTGCCTTCTCCGCCGCCGCAAGGTACTTCCCGTCTCCGGTAGTGGACCAACGATAGACAAGCGGATAGACGAGGTCGCATACTCGGCCATGCATGACGCCGCATGCAGGGCACGCGATTCCGCCGTCAATCATCTTGTCGCCCGTACCCGAAATCTGACGAGCAAGAAGCGCATCGCACCACGTGGCAACAAGACTTTCCGCAGAAGAGCGGTCTGCGGATGCATCTTCCATTTTCTTGATCTTCACCCAGACGAAACCGAGTTTCTCATGGACTGCGACTTTCAAAATCCCGTCTTCGATTCTCGCTTCACCGCGCCCGCCGATGACAATCGGCTCCAGACCTTCAACATTCAAGTAGTCTGACAGCGGCAAAGAAAACTCTTCGCTTGCGTCAAGTTCGCGGAAAAGAAGCGCCGTCCCTGCCGATCCATCTTTGGCCGCCGATACGAAACCCGTCCAAACGAGGCCATCTGGAGCGCTGCCCACGGGATATATGTAGCCGTCATGGATTGCATCGCGCTCGCGTTTCCATTGGGCGATAAGCGGCTTCCACGCTGCGGTTGTCTCCTGCGAAAGATTCTGTATTTCAAACCAACCGAGAGGAGAGGAATACATCGATATCGCGAAAATCGCATCGCGCGGCCAGCAAATTGGGGCAAGCGGATCGCCTTTGGGATAAAGCCCGCTCTTGCGCTCGGGGTTCAAGACCTCCATCCGCAGGCGCACGGGATCGACAACGTGAGCGAGGCCCCAAAGATTCCTCAACGTGCGATGAGGCCACCAAAGGCGGACGTCATTCTCCCTGATGTACCTGTTTTCCACGAAAACGGGGCCGATTCTGGGGAATGCAAAATATCCGGGACGCCTCCCAGCCGTTACGTCGAGATCTATGGTGATGCGACCATCAGACTCGTCCATCAGCCTGTCCATCAGCATCGCCTGTCTGGAAAGCGCAAGTGGCGTTGGCGTATGCATGGAATCGAACTTGAAGTAGTCTACGCCGAGATCACGGTGAAGAGACAGAAGGAAGTCAGCGTCCTTGTTCCAGTTCGCCGCGTCGTTTGAAGAATCAGGCCCGAACCAAAGCCCGAACTTCATGCCTTTCGAACGCGCTTCGCCAATCACTTTCCCAAGTCCGTTCGGGAACCTGACCGGATCGACATCCCAGAATCCTTCGACCTCCCACCACGAACCCCAGCGGCCTTTTTCGCCGGCGGCGAGACTGGCGGAATTTGCCGAACGCCCCTTCTGCCAGCCGTCGTCGATTTGTATCACGTCCACGCCAAGCTCAGCCCCAGAGGCGACCTCCGCAAGCAAAAAGCGTTCGTTGATGCAGGCATCTCTGTTGCCGTCCCCCCAGGTGTTGGAAAGGAAGAGTCCGTCACGACCGGCGACATACGGTCTGAATCTCCTCTGGAAATCCGTGGCCGCGCGAATGCGCCCCGCCTTCCCGCCCCGATAGCGGATGCTAACGCCCTGATAGTCGTTTGAAAGAACGGTCACTTTCCTTCCCAGTGGATCCACATGCCAATCGGGTGAATTGGACGTGCGGGCATGAGGAAGCGGCGCCTTGCGGAAAAAGGCGATCCCTTCTCCAGTAAGCGAGTCCTCGATGAAAAGCGCCGGCGCAGAGACGTCAAACGGCTTTTCGCAGCGGGAAAGCAGATATTCCTTCTCGAAATAGAGCTCGTCGTGCCTGTCCGTGTCGTCCATCAGCTGGACTTCGACAAGACGCGGATGATTCCACAAGTAAGAATAGACTTCACTATCCGCAGCCGCGCATGAAAGCGCGCAAGAGATGGCGAGCAAGGCAAGCAGATCTGATGTTCTGACTGACATATAACAGCTCTTTGATTGTTTGAGCATATTATATAGTTTTCAGGCCAGAACCTCAATTCCCCATCAACTCAGCACTCGCTCGGCTCACCTCTTCGCCCCACTTGATCTTAATCGGACATTATTCCACTACGATCTGGTAGAAGCAACTCGTCTCGCCGTTCCCACGTGGAATTTCGATGAGGAGATTTCCATCGGCATCGGCGGGAAGGTCCTGGTAGACGATCGGTGCATCCTTGAGTCCCGCAAGTGTCGTAGATTTCTTGTAGCCGTAGCGAGAACCCGCCTTGGCGTTTGTGATATTGATCGAGACCGACGACGCGCCCACCGTTATCGGCGCGACGCCACCTTCTCCACCGCCGATCACCGGCGCATCGGGCGCGGCGGCTTCGACAAAGACAGCCGTCCAGTCGTCCGTTGAATCCGCGAGCGGCGTCTCGTTGTCGAAGCGCGTCGCCTGGAGGGCGTAGCCGCCTTCGTCCGTCC
>CAMOCC010000136.1 GCA_946610035.1 uncultured Verrucomicrobiota bacterium | reverse complement strand
AGCTCATTGATACAGTAAAATTGATACAGTAGCCGAGTTTTTGGTATAATGCCCAAATGAGAAAGAACAGGGTTGTCGAGCGGAACAGGTGCTATCACTCGATCAGCCGTGTTGCCCACCGCGTGTTGGAATGGGGTAAGCGGCGAATCGAAAGGGTCGCGCCTCTATGACAAGGAAAACCTACTGTGGCAATTTACTGTGGCAATCAGGTCTGACCCTGCTGGCCCCCAGAAGGGCCTGACACTTTTGTCCTATTCGCAACTCTGCAGAAATAGATATGAAAATCAGAATGCATAGTCTTTTGTGCGCCGATGCGCTGGCATTTCTTTTCTTTGCGTCTGTGTCAGGACATGTTGCCGCCGACCAATTGTCTGAGGACTGGCGTAGCGCGGCCACTGAGTCTCTGAGGAGCGGACGGCCTATTGTCGCCGTGTTCGGCGATGTCGCCCCATCGCTCAAGGATGAACTTGCCGCTGCGCTCACGAACGAGTACGTGCTTGTCCAGATCGGAAAGCCGGGTGAGTCCGACTACATCTCGGACAACCCCGATGTAAAGGCGCGCAGAGAACGGTTCAGGAGTTGGGACATTGGCGAGGACGAGTCGGCGGTGTTGCTCATCAGTCCGGACGACAGTGTGATTGGCGGCATTTCGGCGCGAGAACGTCCGCTGTCCGTTCCGCCGGACGGATGGCTCGCGACATTCGGGAAGTGGGAGGATTCCGCCCGTGTCGAGGAGACGGTGATCAAGCCCTTGTCCCGCGACATAAGGCGGCAATGTTCGGATTTCGAACACGAAGTGCGTACAGGTTCGCCAGACCGAGAGTCCTTTCTCTGTCTTGCGACGAACACGATTGAGAGGGTTAGGTCCCTCCGCAAACAGATGCGGAATGAGATTCCGAAGGGGCGGAGGGGCCTCGCCTACAGGGAGGCCCGGAAGGATGCCAAGGTTCGCCTGTCCGAGCTTAGGCAGATGACGAACGAGGTCTGCTCCACCCCTCCATCTGACTACACTGTTCCCGTCCCGCCGGATGACTGGCGGCTGTCGAAGTGGCGCGGAATCAACGACATCGAGGACTGGATTGCTTATGTCAACGAGAATCCCCAGTTGCCGAAATACGCCGATTTCAGGAGAAACAAGATGTTGCCGTTCCTGCGTAGGGAACTGCAGGTGGCAGACCGCGCGGAATCGCGAGAGTTCGTCGACTACGTCCTTGAGACGATAGCCCATGGCGAGATGCGCAGCTCCTTCAGCGTGAACCGTCCAAACCAGGGCCTGACGCAGGAGGCGAAGCGCCTTGAGTCGCTTGGAGACACGCAGCCTCTGGTGCGGCTCTTTGCGGCGATGGACACGGCTGGGAGTTCCTGGTCCGACGCCATCGAGCGCCTCTCGGCGCTCGAGGCGGAATGGGAAGGTCGCCGGGAATGCGCGCTTCTGTCGGCGATATCGAGCTATTACCGCAACGCCCCGTCAGGCAGCGGCTACGACGAGCAGGCGCGCAAGGTTCCGGCAACGCAGGACAAGTTCGTCGAATGGTGCGCCGGGCTAAAGGATGAGGATGTGCGTCAAGCTTGTTTCGTTCTTGTCGTTTTCTTCCGCTGGGACATCGAGGGGCTTGGCGAACGGCTGCTTCAGAGCGCGGCACCGCCGTGGCTGGGATACATATTCCGAGGACATAGGGGCTTCTGTCTCGCCGACGTCTACGGGCGGTACGCGGAAAAGCCGGATCTCATGCGGAAGGCGGATGAGTATCGTGTCCAGTCGAAGGAGGACCTTGAGACGGCGTATGCACTCCATCCTGAGATCCCCGAGAGCGCCAATCTCATGGCGATGTGGAACCAGTGGCTGGGGACATGGGAAAGGCGGCAGGCCTACCACGCCGTTGCGCTTCAGGCCGAATTCGACAACGAGCACGTCTGGCGCGATCTGCTGGACTACGACAGAGACCGGCAATGGGGCGCAACCAGCCGGGGAAACACGGCTTTTGGATATGCTATGATGGGCTGTACGCGATTCGACACGCTTCTACCGTCATTTGCCGGACTCGGCCAGATAGGCGTCTTCGGCGTCCGGCGCCAGGAACTGCTCGAAGCCCTTCAGAAGGTTCTTGACCAGGAAGGGCTTGAAATATGGCGCAGGGTCTCGATACAGCGGCGGATACTGCGGATGCTGCTGGAGGACGGACGCTACGAGGATTTCCGCGACAGAGTGCTGCAATGGCGAGGTGCGCTGACATGGCGCCTGTGCATGCTTGGGGATATGCCCTCCTGCCCGTCCGATTTCGGCGAGCTTCTGGATATCGTTCAGTCCCCTCGCGCCGAGACTTACATAGCCCTGCAGCGGCTGTGCCGCGATGACAGTCCGCACGAGTTCTTCAAGGCGTTCAACAGTCTTCGCTACGATGCTGCGGATGAAATTCCGGAGAACGAGAGGGAATATCTGTATGGGCGCCTTGCGTGGATGAGTCGACGGCTGCATCCGAGGGTGGAGGAGGACCTCTACCGCCACTACGAGCCCCATGCCAACTGGACCAACTGGCTGCCGCATGTGGTTTTGGAGATTCCCCCGTCATGGGATGAGTTCAGGAAGAGGACGTACATTCCATTCCTCGAGGGGCTCAAGGGAATCGGCATGATCGACGATCCGGTTTTGTATTTCGGAGCGACGAACGAAACGGCCCTGGGCTGGTTTCCCGTCGAGGAGCGTACAGACCGCGAATGGGAAGACATCG
The DNA here is from genome assembly GCA_946610035.1 of uncultured Verrucomicrobiota bacterium. Taxonomy (GTDB): domain Bacteria; phylum Verrucomicrobiota; class Kiritimatiellia; order RFP12; family UBA1067; genus UBA1067. Next base: position 2,162 of record CAMOCC010000136.1, on the reverse strand, counting down.
CCGACTGGCTCTGCCGGCAGGACCTGACATCGGACGACAGCCTGCGCTGTGCGTACATTCTCGCGCGCCGCGCCGTGGTCGGCGAGGCGAAGGACCTCTTCGTCGGGCGGCTCGAGAAGGGCGGTGTAGACAAGTGGCTGCTCCTCATGCTGCGCGGCGGTGCAATGAACCGTCTCGCCGCTTGCGGATTGCGGCCCGAGATACCCGAGTCCTGGATGCAGGAGAAGAACAGCCTGCTCCAACGCGCGCAGGTTCTGTGCCGCGAACGGGATTCCCTTGTCACCGGTGGCGCGCCGAGGCTGCGGTCATGGTACCTGGGATCTCCCTACGATCGGCCGGTGAGAAGATACGAGGAACGGATGCGGCAGTACTGCTACGGAGACAGCTCCGTGACAAACGTCACGCTGGCGCAGCTTGTAGATCGTCAGCGGACAAACGCCACTGAAACTGCGCGCAGCGACTATTCAGCGGAGGCGATTGACGCGTTCGAGTCTCTTGTAGGGAACCGCTCGCCCTATTCGATCGTGAAATACCTCGAGGGCTCTCGCGCGCCGACGGCCAGATGGAGGGCGGCGATGGGGCTCCTTGCAAGGCGGTTGGGCGCAACGGAAGAAGGGCGGCTTGCGGTAGGAGAACTTCAGCAGAAGCTGGGCCGACAGCTTGTGGCCGACTGGTTCGTAGGGCGGCTTGCGGTCGATCTCGGAGGAGAGCATGCGCTTTCCGTCCGCTCGGCGGCGTATCTTCCGGACGACGCGGCGTCGCATGTAGACTTCGCTACCTGTCTCATTAAGCGGTATGAAGGCGACCGCACGCAGTTCTACGCCCACAAGTTCGCCCGGGAGGAATTGCTGCCAGAGGCGCGCAAGCACCTTGTCTCGGCCTTGTACACAGAGCCGGACAACGAAGAGGCGGTTCGGCTTGCCGTTGTTTATGGGTTCAAGTATCAAGAGTTTGCAGAACTTTCGAATGCGATTCGGGAATTTCCCCTTTCGCGTCCGATTTGGGAGAAGTTGCATACTGCGGAGGAAGCGCGGCTCGTTGAGATCGCGCGGCGCGAGAAGGCCGCGAGGGAGGCCGAAGAAGAGCGCGTCAGAAGGGCTGAGCGGGAAAAGCGTGAGAAGGACGAGGCGAAGATTGCAAAGTTCCGCGCAAGCCCGCTTTACAAGCAGGCGCGGTCGATGCCGGGAAACGTCGTGGCGCAGTCTGGGCTGTGGCACGACTATGTCTCTGGCGAGGGCAGGGAGTTCGCCGACAACGAGACGTTCAAGCGCAATGTTTTTATGCCTTTTTTCGCACGAGAATTCGGCATCGACGAGAAGGACCCGAAATACAGGGAGATGATGGACTTTCTGGAGCGCGAGTTCGCCGATCCGCTCTGCTGGACAGGTGACTGCGAGGCATGGGTCGATCGCCGGCTTACATCCGATCCGAGCCTCGACGGCGGGATGGACAGGGCTGGACGCACCGCCTGGGAGCTTTTCCGCTCTGGCTGCACAAACACATTCATAGTCGCCTCGGCCTACTACTGCAAGGTCTGGTTCCCCGATGAACCGAGATTCGACGCCGCTAATCGATGGCGGATTTCAGACGACCGAAAGGATGATGCGGCGCGGTTCATCGCTAATGCCGGATATGCCTCCTGCGGCTATGGACGCGACAGATATGACGAAGTGGCCCAGGCAAGGCGCGTTGCGCTCTTGACCTGGGTTCGTCACCTTGAGGGCGAGGGCATGAGCCTTGCACAGTGGAGAGCGGTGGAAATGTTCATCCTGCGAATCTGCGGCAGACGAGGTCTTAGGTATGACCGCAACGGCAAGGAGAATCTCATCCCAAGGCCTGGCAGGGATCTTGCGGACACGTTGGAGAAGGAGGCGGTGGCGCTTCCTCTGGCGAGACTGCTCAGGGAAGACCCGGCATTCAAATGACGGATGTTGGAATTACGGCGGAATGGGTACAATGAGAATGAAACATCGGAATGCCAGGCTATGCCAATCGTTGTCCAGACCGTGTGGACGACGCGCGTGGTTCAGTTCTTTAGCAGAGCTGGCGGCGGAGGGCGACCGCGACGGGCGCGAGGCGGCGACGTGCTCAATGGGGAGGCTACAGCGAATGAAGGGTCGGAGCTTATTGATACAGTAAAATTGATACAGTAGTCGAGTTTT
>CAMOCC010000135.1 GCA_946610035.1 uncultured Verrucomicrobiota bacterium | reverse complement strand
ACGCGGCTGGAAGCCGCGTCTCCATAATCCCGATTGACGCGGCTGGAAGCCGCGTCTCCATAATCCCGATTGACGCGGCTGGAAGCCGCGTTGCCAACGGGTCCGACAGGGGGTCCGTCGCTCCGCGACGGACTATGTGAAGCAAATATAAGGTTCTTCGAAGAAGTTAGCGGAACAGCATGCATCTAAGTAATATAAACTCCGAGCGAGAGCCCTGCTGCTCGGAGTTTATGAATCCGCCCAGGGTAGTTCGCCGACCACTCCTTTTTTCACTCTTTGCCACACGGGCGGCGTCTTTTTTGGTATAATGTGCAGCCTATGAGAATCGTCTACATGGGATCGGCCGCCGCCTCGGCAGTCTGTCTTCGCGCGATAATGCGCGAGGACGAGCTGGACGTCGTCGGCGTTGTGACCCAGCCGGACCGTCCGGCCGGGCGCGGCAAGGCCTTGACTGCGTGTCCCTGCAAGGCGTTCGCGGTTCAGCACGGCATCACTTCCGTGATAACGCCGGAGGACGTCAACTCCGAGGACGCGATGGCGCAGATCCGTGCGTGGCGCCCGGACGTCGTTGCGGTCGTCGCCTTCGGGCAGTTCCTGAAGGAGCCGCTCCTGAAGCTGCCGCTTTTCGGGTGCATAAACTGCCATTTCTCGCTGCTGCCCAAGTATCGCGGCGCGTCGCCCGTGGTGGCGGCGATAGCGGCCGGCGACAGGATGACGGGCGTAAGCGTCATACGGATGGGCAAGGGCATGGACGACGGGCCCATCCTCATGCAGAGCTACGAGCCGATATACTCCGACGTCACCGGAGGGGAGCTAATGGACGAGCTGGCCGTCGCGGGCGGGGTGACGCTTGCCAAGACGCTCAAGCTCATGAACCGCAACGCGCTGCCGCCCGAGATCGTGCAGGTTCCGGAGGATGCGACGTTCGCGCACAAGTTGAAGAAGACTGACGGGCTGGTCGACTGGAGCGCGCCAGTCATCGTCATCGAGCGGAAGATTCGCGCCTACACCCCGTGGCCGGGCTGCTACACGTTCCTTCCGGCGCGCTTCAGGCGCAAGGGCAATTCCGGGCGCGTCGCGATAGCGCGCGCCGAGATAGTGCGAAACCTGTTGCCGGAATGGAGGAATGCGGCGCCGGGGACGGTGCTGGACTGCGTCACGGTGCGGCAGAAGGGCCGTCCCGAGCCGGGGACGGGTCCGGTGGTGAAGTGCGGCGACACGGCGCTCATGCTCACGATGCTCAAGCCGGAGGGCGGTTCGCTCCTGGAGGGCGCGGAGTTCCTCCGCGGCCGTCAGCTCATACCGGGCGAAGACGTCCTCCTCCAGGCCTGAGCAGCCGGCTACCATGCCGTTGGCGGGGCGTTCAATCAAATAGAATCGTCCGCAGTCGGCCGATTTTTGATATAATATACAGCCAAATGAAGTGTGAATTGTGCCATAGCAAGGATGCGGAGACCGCCATCCAGGTCGAGAAGGACGGCGAAGAGGAAGAACTCTACGTCTGCAAGGAGTGCGCCAAGCAGGAGAGGGTCCGCCGCCAGAAGAAGAGCCAGCGTACCCGCAAGGCGACGGGCGGCGCGCCCGGCATCGAGATGTCCGTAACCCAGATCGGCGGGGACGGCGAGGCTCCGCCTCCGATCGTCGAGGCGATCATGAACGCCTTCCACGAGATGGTGGACGACTTGAACGCGATGGGCGAATCCAGGCAGGCGAAGAATCCGAAGGGTCCGGAGTTCCACGACTTTCCGCTGAGCAGGGTCCCCTCCGCCTTCAGGATAGGCCCCGCGATGCACCTGGAGGGGCTCTACCTCATAGGCGAGATGGAGTCCGTCCGCCGGGCGCTCCGGGCGCTTGACATGCAGCTCGTCGGGATTTCGGCGGACGGCATAGTGGATACGGGACACGTCTTCCGCATCTCATACCAGGGCTCCTCCGAGCGCGCGAAGCGCGTCGTGGAGGACCTCCTCGCGCAGGAGAGGAACGCCCGCGTCAGGCTTTTCGAGGAGATGCCGCGCGTGTTCGGCGACTCCCTGTGCCGAGCGCTGGCGGTGCTGAAGAACTGCCGCCTGCTCTCGCCGGGGGAGTTCTTCGACCTCCTCTCCCCGCTCAGGCTCGCGGCGCTCGAGAAGATGCTGGACAACCTGACGCTCAAGGAGGTGGAGTCGATGCTCGCCGGGATAGACCTTACGTCCAAGGAGGACAAGGTGGATCCGGAGGAGCGCGACCGCATCGACGCGGAGCGGGCGGACGAGATGAATGAAAGGTTCGAGGACGTCGTCCTCAACGAAAGGGCCGAGGAGAAGTTCCTGTGAGTGTCAAGTTTACGAAGAATGCAATGGACGCGCTCAACGCCTCCGACAGCTGCGCGAGGCAGCTCGGACACGACCACATAGGCGCGGAGCACATATTCCTCTCGCTTCTGGCGATTCCCAAGTGCCGCGCATGCGTCGTCCTGGAGAGCCTGGGGCTGTCGGTTGCGGACCTCTCGGAGTCGATGAAGTCCATGATCGCCGGAAACGCCGCGGGGCTCATGACGCGCGGTCCGCTCCCCGTCACGGCGCGTACGAAGAAGGTCATGGAGATCGCCGAGCTCGAAGCCGGCAAGGAGGGCGTCGTAGGGACGGTCCACCTCGTCGTCGCGATCCTCAAGGAGGGCGAGAACGCGGCGGCGCAGATGCTGTTCAACGCCGGCGTGACGGTTGAGAAGTTCATCGCCGCGAGCACGCAGGGAACGGGCGGCGAGGCGAACGGCGAGGAGTCCGAGGGTGACGGCGAGGAGGCCGGCGAGGGGTCCGGGAAGGGCGGCAAGGGCAGGCCCAAGGACCAGAAGACGCCGACGATCAACGCGTTCGGACGCGACCTCACGGCGCTTGCGCGCACAGGCAAGCTCGATCCCGTCATAGGGCGCTCGAAGGAGCTCAGGCGCGTAATCCAGATCCTCAGCCGCCGCACGAAGAACAACGCCGTCCTCATCGGCGAGGCGGGCGTGGGAAAGACGGCGGTCGTCGAGGGGCTTGCGCAGGCGATACACCGCGGCGAGGTCCCGGAGAAGATGCAGAACAAGCGCGTCGTCGCGCTGGACATGGCGCGCGTCGTCGCGGGCACGCAGTACCGCGGACAGTTCGAGGAGAGGCTCAAGAAGATCATCGACGAGACGAAGCGCGCGGAGAACATCGTCCTCTTCCTCGACGAGATACACACCATGGTCGGCGCTGGCGGCGCGGAGGGCGCGATGGACGCGGCGAACATCCTCAAGCCGGCGCTGGCGCGCGGCGAGCTTCAGTGCGTGGGCGCGACGACGCTCAAGGAGTACCACAAGTCGATAGAGAAGGACGCCGCGCTCGAGAGGCGGTTCCAGTCGGTGCAGGTCGACGAGCCGTCCGTGGCGGACACGGTGGAGATACTCAAGGGCATCGCCCCGAAGTACGAGGAGCACCATGCGGTGAAGTTCTCGCCGGAGTCGTTGAAGGCGGCCGTCGAGCTGACGGCGAGGTATCTCCCGTCGAGGCAGCTGCCGGACAAGGCGATCGACGCGATGGACGAGACTGGCGCGAGGCTCAGGATGGGCGCGAGCGCGCGTCCGAAGGCGCTCGTCGCGATGCAGGAGAAGATCGACACGCTGCGCGGGCGGAAGGACTCCTTCGTCCACGGCGGCGACTTCGACTCCGCGGCGCAGTACCGCGAGGCGATAAGGCTCGCATCGGCGGAGTTTTCGGAGGCGCTGAAGAAGTGGCGCGAGACGCATGCCGAGGAGACGATCGAGGTGTCCGAGACCGACGTCGCCGAGACCGTCAGCTCAATGAGCGGGGTGCCGGTCGAGAAGATGAACGCGACGACGGCGGAGAAGCTCCTCGGGATGGAGAAGGCGCTCGGGGAGGTCGTCATCGGACAGGAGCCCGCCATCAAGGCGATCGCCCGTGCGCTCAGGCGCAGCCGCGCGTTCCTGGGCGACCCGAAGCGTCCGATAGGAAGCTTCCTCTTCCTCGGTCCGACAGGCGTCGGCAAGACGCACCTTGCGAAGATGCTCGCCGAGAGGGTCTACGGGGACGACAAGGCTCTCATCACCCTGGACATGAGCGAGTACCAGGAGAAGTACTCCTCCAGCCGCCTCGTGGGTGCGCCGCCGGGATACGTCGGGTACGACGAGGGCGGACAGCTCACGGAGAAGGTCAGGAGGCGTCCGTACTCGGTAATCCTCTTCGACGAGTTCGAGAAGGCCAATTCCGACGTCTGCAACATGCTCCTCCAGATACTCGACGACGGCAGGCTCACGGACGGACAGGGCAGGGTCATAGACTTCCGCAACACCATCATCATCTGCACGGCGAACCTCGGGTTCGACTTCGCGCGGGAGGGGCATACCCTGGGCTTTGCGACGGAGACGAGCGAGACGAGCTTTGAACTGCTCAAGGAGAAGCTCCTCTCGGAGGCGAAGAGGGCGTTCCGTCCGGAACTGCTGAACCGCTTCGACGAGACGGTCGTGTTCAGGAAGCTGGAGAAGGCCGATATGTCCGCAATCTTGAAGCTGGAACTGGATAAATTGCAGAAAAGGCTCAAAGATTCGCATATTTCGCTCACTTTGGACAAGGCGGCGTCCGATTTCCTCGTGGAGAAGGGGACGGACAGTTCGCTGGGCGCGAGGCCGCTCAGGAGGGTGCTGCAGGACTATGTGGAGGACCCGCTGGCGGACCTCGTGCTCGCCGGCAAGACAAGGCCTCGCATGAGGGGGCGTCTGGCGAAGGACGGCAAGTCGATAAAATTTTAATCGATATCCACTAGCATTATCCGCCGAAATGTGATAAAATACGCGGCGAACATTCCCAAAAAAGGAAAATAAGAAAATGGCTAACATCAAGGGCGGCCGCGCCGCCAGGAAACGTGATCGTCAGAACGCCAAGGCGAACAAGCGCAACTCCGTCGCCAAGGCAAAGCTCCACG
>CAMOCC010000134.1 GCA_946610035.1 uncultured Verrucomicrobiota bacterium | reverse complement strand
CTCCACCCCTCCACGGCTACCCCACCCCGAAACTCCTCATCACGAAATCAAACAATCACACGATAATCTCTAAAAACTTAAATCGCTCGGTGCAAGCCAACTTTCCCAAAGCATCAACAATTGGCGGCATTAGAAATGCGCCGTCAATTTTGCTATACTATCATGTTGCAAAAGGACACTCGCATAAAATGACACTCTTTAGCAAAACATTTGCCGTGATATTCGCGGCGGCGGCCGGCCTTGCGGCATGCGCCCTGGGCGACACATTCACCGCCGAGCCTGACGCCTTCCTCGAATACATCGAGGCGACGGGTTCGCAGTACATCGACACGGGAGTCAACGCCGAGACCGGCCTCAAGGCGCAGATCGACTTCGCGTGGGCGAGCGGCTTTGACGAGAAATCCGACTGGTCGCTCCTTGATGCTACAATCAACAACACAGACATGGACAAGCGCACGCGTTTTCTGATGTGCCACATGAGCAACAAGAGGCCGTTCTTCGGCTACGGCGTCAAGCAGCGCGGCAATCCGAGCGGGGCCGTCGACTTCGTCGGCGGGCAGCGCTGCGAAATCATCACCGACATGACCGACCCCGATTCGCTCGAGCTTTACCAGAACGGGGTGAATACGTTCAGCGAAGAAGACCTGACGACGTTCAAGACGAACGGTGTCGTCAACCTCCATCTCAATCTTTTCGTGTTCGCCTGCAACTTAAGTGGAGTTCCCTGGTGGTACGGCCAGGGCAGGCTCTACGAGATGAAGATATGGAAGAAGAACCTCGAGTCCGGCGAACTCGACCTCATCCGCCACTACCTGCCCTGCATCAAGGGTGGCCGCGCCGGTCTCTACGACGAGGTGCACGGCACAATCTCCTACTCCTACACCACCGACAATTTCATCGCCGGCCCGGAGCCAACGCTCATCACCACCCGCGAAGGGCTTGTGGCGATTACAAATAACCTCGCCGGCTCCTACGCGCTTGGCGCGGAGATCGATCTCGGCGATACTGACTGGACACCCATCGGCAATAATGTAACCCCGTTCACTGGCACGCTCCGCGGTAACGGCCACGCCATCCGCAACCTCTTCTGCACGAACAGCCTGTCGGGCAGCGACTATCGCGGACTCTTCGGCTGCGCGAGCAACGCGACGATCGAAAGCGTCTCCGTCTCTGGAACGGTCGCGGGCAAGCAGTACGTCGGCGGACTCGTCGGATGCATCACGGGCGGAACGGTCATCAGCAACTGCATCGCGACGGTCGAGGTCGCGGCGACCAACTCCTACGCTGGAGGCCTGATCGGGGCGTGTGCCGGCGGCAGCGCGGTCAATCGAATCGTCGACTGCCGTGCGGACGGCTTCGTGAGTGGCGACGGCTGCGCGGGCGGATTCATCGGTTACGCCTACGCCCCGGCCGTGATCTCCAACTGCGTGGCGCGTGGCGACGTGCGCTCCGCCGCCAGTTCCTACGGCTACGGCGGTTTCGTCGGGCGGCTCGCCCATGATGACGCAACGATCAGCAGCTGCTGGTGTTCCGGCGCCGTGTGGGGCACGGGTGGCAACATCGGCTCGTTCCTCGGCTGCCACGTGAGAGGAACGAATGTCAACTGCGCGGTTTCGGCCTACGCCAACGGTCCGCGTCCGTTCTGCGGGAACAAGCCGGCCATCACGGGCGGCAGGCTCACGCAGACGGAAATCAAGGCGCTCTCCGATGGCTGGCCTGAAGCGCCGAAGCGCGCCAAGTCCAGCGCGATGATTCCGATTTCGACCCAAGAGGAACTGCTCGCCGTCATGAACAACCTCTCGGGCAGCTATGTGCTGACGGCGGACATCGACTTCGACGGCGAGACCATCGAGCCCATCGGCAACTACAGAAACCCATTCAAAGGCGAGTTCTACGGACAGAACCACAAGATCAGCAACTTCTACATCAACACCACGGACAAGTATGCGGGACTCTTCGGCAAGATCAACGGCGGCCGCGTGAGCGGCGTGCACGTGGAGGACGGTTTTGTCACCGGCGGTCCGGCCGACTCCGGATTGGAGGACGTCGGCGTTGGCGGTCTCGCGGGCAAGATCGACTCCAAGTCGCTGGTGGACGGCTGCTGGTTCGTCGGAGAAGTCTGGAATACAAACAGCGTCAACGCCGGCGGCTTCGTCGGCTACACCGCAGACGCGCCCGTCATTCTCCGCTGCTGCGTGGAAAGTTATGTGGCGAACGAGTCCGGCAAGTCGTACACGGGCGGCTTCGTCGGCAACCACGGCGGCGGCTTCATCGCGGACTCGAGTGCCCAATCGTCAGTGGATAGCACCGACGGCAGCGACGGCAGATACGGCGACAATGTCGGCGGCTTCGCGGGCGGCGTGTCGAAGGCGGCCCGGATCGCCACCTCCTGGTGCTACAGCTACGTCTCGAGCGATGGTGGGCACTATCGCGGCGCGTTCGTCGGCCAGGCCAGTTCCGGTCTCGTCACGGGTTCCTACTATGAGGACACCGAGAACGACCTGAAGGCCGCCGGCACGAGTAGCGGCTCCGACGACTACGCCGGCATCACGCCGCTCGGCGACGAGGAGATGCAGCGGAAAGAGTCCTTCGCAGCCCTCGACTTCGACGACGTCTGGAAGATCGACGAAGAGACGTATCCGTACCTGCGGACGCTCTTCAGCGCGTACGAGCTCTGGCTGAATGACGTCGGCATCACCGACGAACCGAAACCGGAAGACATGCCGAAACCGGAAGACATGGTGGAGGGCATTCCGGCCGGCGTGCGGTACGTCTTCGGGATCGACCCCTCGATCGGCCCCGCCGATCTTGCCGAGCCGCTGCTGGACATCAAGTTCGATGCGGACGGCAAGCCGTACGTGAAACTCCCGCCCATAGTGAACACCGATGGTGCGACGGTGACGGTGCTTGCAACTGAAGATCTCTCTGACTGGAGTGATGCGGACGAGCTGTTGGTCGACGCCGCCACGGGGATTTCCTACCCTGAAACCGACCCTGTGCCGCCGCAGATGTTTTTCAAATACAGCATTGAGGTTGACAACAACTAAAAGGCAGATACTTGAGGAGATGAACACGCCCGAGGAGCCCAAGCCCGAGGAGCGCGTTGAGTCAAAGGCCGCCGCCTTCAAGTCCGCCATGGACAGGTTGGTCCAGCGTCTTTCCTCCGATTCCCTCGGCCTCCGCTGACTTCACATTCCAGTTTACGTCTTTTCAAATGAGACCCAAAACGACCTTTGCCGACCTCCACACTTAGACTCTGTGGCAGGGAGCGGATTCAAGGCGCGGCACGGAAAGATTTCTCCTGCCTCGCGGCAATCTTGGAGGCTGGCAAAAGCTCCGTTCGGCCCGCCTCAGATCGGGTGATTTGACCAAGGCTAGAAAGAAAATTCAAAAACGCCGCGTTCAAAAGTAAACGCTAGAAAGTCAACTCCGAGCGTTTGGGCTCCCGCTAACGCTCCGCAGCTTCGCACCTCACAACGACTGTATATATGCCGGTGGGAGTGTTTTGGGATGCGACTGCGTCGCATAAACCGGCCGAAGGCCGCTATAATCACCATGAATGGAGTCACTTGATCGTGGTTGAAAAGCGCGAAGCAGTGAAGCGGGAATGCACCGAAGCGAAGCGGAGGGTAGATTCGGCGAAGCCGAACCCGCAGGGCGCGCAAGCGTCTGCGCGGGAACCACAACCATCGGAGTTTTACTCATGTTCTTCCACTAAAAACTCCGAAGAGCCAAATAATTGAATAGCCTTTTGGGGATGGTCGGGGCGGCGGGATTTGAACCCACGACAACCTGCGCCCAAGGCAGGTGCGCTACCAGACTGCGCTACGCCCCGATTTGGAGGAACGCGCATATTATACCAAAATTTTTCTCTTTTTGCCATTGCCAGCGGACATAAAAAAGTGATATACTATGTGCTCCACGCCCAAAGACGGGGTGGACACGGCCGAAAACCGTGAACATAAACAAACAAAAAAGCAAGATAGTATGGCAATTCGCAAACCTACGGCTCCTTCGGAGCGCTCGGCCGCGATGGCGGAGCTGCTCGCGGGCGCGGGTCAGGAATCCAAGTTCAAAAACGGGAGCCTCGTCGAGGGCACCGTCAGCGCCGTCAAGGACGACGATGTTTTCATCGACATCGGTTACAAGAGCGAAGGTGCGGTCTCCCTCTCCGAGTTCGGCGAAGGCGCCGACGTGAAGGCGGGCGACAAGGTCACCGTGATGCTCGTTCAGCTTGAAAACGACAAGACCGGCATGGTCGAGCTCTCCAAGCGCCGCGCGGACGACAAGATCCGCTGGGAGAAGATCCTTGAGCGCTACGTGGAAGGCTGCGTCGTGACGGGCACGATCAAGTCGGCCGTCCGCGGCGGCCTCCTGGTCCAGATCGACGACGTAGAGGCGTTCCTCCCGGGAAGCCAGGTCGAAGTCGCCCCGGTCAAGGACCTCGAGCCCTACGTCGGCCAGACGTACGACTTCAAGGTCATCAAGATCTCCAACGAGCGCCGCAACCTCATCGTCTCGCGCCGCGAGCTCATCGAGGGCACGATGGCGGAGAGGAAGGCGGAGCTGCTCGCGAGCCTCCAGAAGGGCGAGGTCCGCAAGGGCCGCGTGAAGAACATCACCGACTTCGGCGCGTTCATCGACCTCGACGGCCTCGACGGCCTCCTCCACATCACGGACATGAGCTGGGGCCGCATCAAGCACCCGAGCGAACTGCTCAAGGTCGGCCAGGAGCTCGACGTCATGGTCCTCGACGTGGACCGCGAGCGCGAGCGCGTGAGCCTCGGCCTCAAGCAGACGACGGAGAACCCCTGGAACACGATCCAGGACCAGTTCCCGGTCGGTTCGCGCGTCACCGGCAAGGTCGTCAACCTCGCCGCCTACGGTGCGTTCGTCGAGATCGCCCCCGGAATCGAGGGCCTCGTCCACATCAGCGAGTTCAGCTGGACCAAGCGTGTCGCGCGCGCCTCCGACATGCTCAACGTCGGCGACGAGGTCCAGGTCGTCGTCCTCTCCGTGGACGTCGAGAACCAGAAGATCGCGCTCGGCATCCGCCAGACGCAGGACAACCCGTGGGACACGGTGC
>CAMOCC010000133.1 GCA_946610035.1 uncultured Verrucomicrobiota bacterium | reverse complement strand
TCCATGCGCAGGGCCTCAAGATCGCCAAGGACGAACTGTATGGCTGGCTTGAAGACGCATGCGACATCTATTTGCTCCTGAAGGTGCCGAAGTATTCGCGCTCGATTGCCAAGCAGGCGGCGGCTCAGGCCAAGTACTATGTCGTCGATAACGGACTGCGTAACGCGATCATACCCTTGCAATCAGACGATCAGGGCAAACAGCTTGAAAACACGGTGTTTCTGGAACTTCGTCGACGCCTGTCAGGAACTGCAACCATATCCTATTACCAGGACAGAGGCGAATGCGACTTTGTCATCGGTGACGGTGAGAACGTCTCTCGCCTCGTGCAGGTGACGTGGGATATGTCCGGTCAGGATGAAGCCGGGCGAACGACGCGCAAACGCGAATTGAACGGAATCCTTGACGCTTCTGAGGCGCTCGGTTGCTCTGACCTGACGATTATCACACATGACGAGGAGGCTGTGCTTGTCGAACGTGGCAGGACGGTCAAGGTAATTCCAGCGTGGAAATGGTTGCTGAACCGGAGTGAGGGTTAATAAGTTTCGGCATGACTTGATCAACATGACTTCTTCTCCTTCAGGTGCAGTGGAGATGAAACGGAAAGGCATACTAGATAAATGCGGAAAAGTGCATCGGCGGATGCTGATTCTCCTGCCAGACGGCAGGATACATCGGCTTACGTTGCCATTCCTTCGCATATCCTTCCGCGAGGCGCCGCTCACCGCCACGCTCCTTGCCGCGTTGACGCCGCCGGAACTGGGCTTCGACATCCGCATCTGTGACGCGAGCGTCTCCGATGTGCCGATAGACGTAACCTTTGACCTCGTGGCTATCAGCATCATCACGGGGACGGCCATTGAAGGTTACAGGCTTGCCGACCATTTCCGATCGAAGGGCGCGACCGTCGTCATCGGCGGCGTCCACGCCACCTTGTTGCCCGAGGAGGCCGCCGCCCATGCCGATTCCCTGATGACGGGATTTGCCGAGGGAACTTGGCCCGAGATGTGTCGCGACTTCAGCAACGGCGCGCTGAAGCCGCGCTACGACGGCGGTTCGCCCGACCTTGTCGGGATTCCTTGGCCGCGCCGCGATCTCCAGAAACGTTTCGGCTACATGATGCCGCAGACCGTCTTCGCCACGCGCGGCTGCCGCAACACGTGCGATTTCTGCGCAGTCGTGGGCGCGAAGTTCGGCTGGCATACGCGGCCCGTGGAAGAGGTGGCCGCTGAAATAGCGGCCCTCCCCGGAAAGCGCTTTGCGTTCAACGACGTGAGCCTCTGCGAAGACCGTGAATACGCCCTTGCCCTGTGTCGGGCGATCAAGCCGTTGCGCAAGAAGTGGGGCGGACTCATGACGCTCAAGGCCGCGTCGGACGAGTCGATGCTCGACGCGCTCGCCGATGCCGGTTGCTGTTACATGCTACTTGGATTCGAGTCCGCCTCCGGCCGCTCGCTGACGGGAATCCGCAAGGCGTTCAACGCGCCGGAGGAATACAAGCGGATCATCTCGAACATGCACACGCGCGGGATGATGATCCAGGGCTGCTTCATCTTCGGGCTCGACGACGATACGGCGGACGTGTTCGACGCGACGGCGGACATGATTGACGAGCTTGAGATCGACATCCCGCGCTATGCGGTCTACACGCCATTCCCCGGCACGGACTGCTACCGTCGCATGGCTGCGGAGAACCGACTCCTTCCGGGCGTGAACTGGTCCTGGTACGACACGCAGCACGTCGTCATCCGTCCGAAACAAATGACGCCCGAGGAACTGGATGCGGGATTCATCCGCGCCTGGCAGCGCACGTTCTCGATGAAGTCCATCCTGCGCCGCCTCTCGCTGCGGCGCAGCCAGTTCCCCGTTGCGTTTATCGGCAATCTCGCCTACCGTCTCTACCGCCGTAGGCTCGCCCGCGACAACCACCGCTTCGCGCTTTCGCCGGAGGACGTTGTATGATGCGCTTGCCCTGGTATGGGAAGACAGTGCCACACGCGGTGCTGGACATCCTGCGCGGATGCAATTGCCGCTGTGCAAACTGCTATAACTCTGCACAGCCGTGCGCGAAGTCGCTTGACACGCTGAAATCGGAACTGGCCGTCATCCGCGCCGCGCGCAATGTCACGACCATCTCGCTCAGCGGCGGCGAACCGCTGATGCATCCGCAGATACTCGACATCATCGCGTGGCTCCGCTCTGAAGGACTGAAGGCGAGCATGTTGACGAACGGGATTCTTTTCGACGAGGCGCTGGCTGGGAAGCTGCATGCCGCTGGACTCGATTTCGTCACCTTTCACATACAGAAGGGGCAGGTTCGCCCCGACTGTGATGATGAAAGCGTGGATGCGGTGCGCTGCGAGAAAGGGCGCATCGCCCGTGCACACGGAATCTATCCGGCCATCGTGGAGACGATCCGCGCGGATGACGCTGAAGGCTTCGCCGCGCTGGGGCGTTTCCTCCGTGCTGCGCCGGAGTTCGAGTATGCGCTCGTCACGGTCGCGCGCGATTTCGCGGCAATCAATCCGGACGTCGCGGAATCCGAACCCGATCGCGCCCCCATGCTTGCGGCGCTGGCGCGCGAGGGATATCGTCCGGCGGTCTTTGTCGGCGGAAGCGTCCGCCGCGACCTTCCCCGCTGGTATGTCCTGCAAAGCGCGCAGGCCGTCGGTGCGGACGGACGCGAACGCGCATGGAACATGGTGCGTCCGGGACTCGTCGAGCGACTGTTTCTCTGGGGGTATGCGATTCTTTGCCGCCGCTCGGTCCATTGGGTGCGTTCGACGTCTGCCAAGGCAAAGGTGCGTCTGCTGCTGAACGGATTGTTCGGCGGACGCTTCTCGACGCTTGCATTCGCCTTGCGCGCGATTGTCGCGGGCTGGGCGGTACGCGAGAAGCATATCGTGGTGCAGTATCCTCCGCGTTCGCTTGGCGGCGGACGTATCGAGGTCTGCGACAACTGTCCGGACGCAACGGTACGTGGCGGAAGACTTCGTCCGCTCTGCCTTGCCGATACTGGTGCGGAGGCGTGGTGCGGATGAGTGGCTTTCGCGAGCGGACGCGCGTCTGGTGCTTTGCATGCAAAGCCGAACATCCGGCTGAGGCGTTTGAGGCAGACGGCGCGGTGCAGTGCCGGGTTGAGTGCCCGCGCGCGCCAGACTCGGTTTTCACGCTGAGTTCCGACGTGGAGCTGTTCACGCATTTTCGTTCTTTCCCCCAGTCGCCTGCCGCGCGACGTTACCAGTTCGCGCTTCTACATGTGACCGACAGGTGTTCGATGAAATGCCCCATCTGCTTTGCGTCGTCCGGTGACGGATCCCCGGCGTCTGTCGGAGAGATCATGGAGAAGGCGCGCATCGCGAAAGACGCGGGTGTAAAGGCGGTGTCTCTTACCGGGGGTGAACCGACCGAGCATCCTGAACTTGAGGAGTTGATTCGACGCCTGAAGCGTGAAATCGGGCTTAAGGTCGTACTCATCACGAACGGCCTCGCCTTCTCGCGCGAAGCGTCCCTTGCCGCGCGGCTGCGCAGGGCGGGGTTGTCGAAGATCGTGGTGTCCTTTGATACCCTGTCTCCCGAGACGAGCCGTCTGATGAGAGGAGGCGACTACGTGGAGGAGAAACTCACCGCGTTTGAGCGGGCTGCTGCGGCGGGACTCGGACTTGCGGCGAACATGACAGTCTGCGAGCGGAACATCAGCGAAGTCGGTTCCGTGTTTCGGTTGCTTACAGCCCGTTTCCCCGCGCTGACGCACGTCCTGTTCCAGCCTTTTGCAGATTTTGGACGGCGAAGTCTTCATGATCGAATTGACCGAGAGCGAATCGTGCGCGCGCTCTGCGAGAGCCGCGAGTTTCCCGTCGAGACCTTTGATTCGTTCGTCCCAGCGCCCAATGTCCCGGCATTTGGCATCGGAGTCCACCCGGATTGCTGCGCTGTTTGCGCCGTCTCCGCGCGGGGGACGGGATCGCGTGCGCGGTTGTCGCCTCTTGCGTCCGCCGCAGCAATGCGTCGGCTGTGCGAACGCCTTGCCTCCATTGACGGCAGCGGGCTGTTGCCGCCCTCGCTGCAGGCGGCATTCGCGTGGGTTCGGCTCGCCGGCATGAGGAGTCTGCCGCTTTTCGCGCATCGGTGGCTGTGCGGGTTCGGAGGGCGTGCTGTGCTTGCGGTTGTGGACAATCTTCCGAATCGTGAATTCATGCTTTCGGAGAGAATCGAACGGTGTGGCTCGGCGCTTGTATGCGCCGATGGAAGCCTGTATCCGGTGTGTGCGGCCTATCGCATGGGGAAGGAAAGGAAAAGATGAAGCCGATTCGACTGCCCTGGCGCGGGAAGGATGTTCCAAGCGCCATCATCGACGTGGTGCGCGGATGCAACTGCGTCTGCAAGGCGTGTTTCAACCGCCGTCCTCCATCCGTCAAGCCGCTTGAGGAGATCCGGACGGAGCTTTCTGTCCTTCGGCGGCTGAGGAAGGTAGCAACTGTGGGCATCAGCGGCGGCGAGCCGTTGCTCCATCCGCAAATCGCCGAAATCGTTCGCCTGGTTCACGACGAGGGGTTGAGCCCTTCGCTCCTCACCAACGGCATCCTCTGGAACGAATCGACTGCGCGCGAATTGGCGAGCGCGGGCCTTGATTTTGTCATGTTCCACGTTCAGCCCGGGCAGAAACGTCCTGAGCTTCCCCTAGACGCCACGGCCGATGACGCATTTTCCATCATCGAATCGAAATGCGCGATTGCGAACGCCTGCGGGATTGAAGGCGTGGCTGTCGCGACGGTGAACGTTTGGCGGCGCGCGGAGGTCGATTCCATTCTGGAGGCCTTTTTGCGGAGCGAAGGGTGTCAGTACCTCTGGTTGACGCTGGAGCGCGACATGCGTCCGTTTGATGAAGGCTGCGAACGCGCCTCGGCGGGGAACGGCGTCCAGGAGATGTCCTTGCTCGTGGCGGAGCATGGCTGGCGTCCATTCGCCGGTATCGGCGGGGTTCGGAATTCCCGGAAATGGCGGTGGATGACCTACCACGGATTTGAACGTGTTGGCGCGGACGGGCGTGCGACCGGTTTTGCCGCCGTGCCGCCGTCGCTCCTCGAGCGCGCCGTGTTCGCGGTTTTCCGCATGCTTCGCATCCAGTTGCCCTATCGCGTCCGCGCGGGGAAGTGGGGGACGCTTGCGCG
>CAMOCC010000132.1 GCA_946610035.1 uncultured Verrucomicrobiota bacterium | reverse complement strand
TAATGTAGTCGCAGGCCAATCGCTCGATTGACGCGGCTGGAAGCCGCGTCTCCAATTCACGATGGGTCGCGGTGTGCAAAAAACGGCGGGGAATTTACAGGGGTTTTACGGAATTTGAAAAGGGCGTCCCTAAAGTAATTGTAAAAAGGCGTTTTCGCTTGTTTTATTGACATTTCTTCCTTTGGCACGGGGTGTGCTATTGGGTGGTGTCGCCTGAATGCGTCGGGTGATACAAACAGGAAAGGGATGCAATGAAACTGATAATCGCCTACATTCAGCCCGAGCGGTTGAATGCCGTGAAACAGGAGCTGTACGCGCGGGGCGTGTACAAGATATCCGTAACGAACGCGCTTGGCTGCGGACAGCAGCGCGGATACGTCAAGATGTACCGCGGCGCCATCGAGGAGGTCTCCCTCCACAAGAAGATGCGCCTCGCCATCGGAGTGAACGACGACTATATCGACAAGACGATAGACGGCATCGTCGCGGGCGCCCGCACGGGCGACATCGGCGACGGCAAGATCTTCGTGCTGCCGATGGACGAGTGCGTGCGCATCCGCACCGGCGAGCGCGGTCCGTGCGCGATCGGATAGAAGAATGTAAAATGTAAAATGGAAAGTTGAGGGCAACGACATGGAACTCACACCTTTGGAAGTGCAAAACAACCTGAACATCGTATGGACCTTGATAGCGGGCATCCTGGTCTTCACGATGCAGGCCGGATTCGCAATGGTCGAAGCCGGCTTCGCGCGCGCCAAGAACGCGGCGAACATCATGATGAAGAACCTGATGGACTTCTCGGCCGGCTCGATAGGCTTCTGGCTTGTCGGCTCCGCGCTGATGTTCGGCGTGTCGGTGGCGGGCGGATTCGTCGGCGGCTCTGGCTGGATGATGGACGTCTTCCAGGATGGGGCGGGCTGCTGGAACTGGACGTTCATGATCTTCCAGACGATGTTCGCGGCTACGGCGGCGACGATCGTCTCGGGCGCGGTCGCCGAGCGCATACAGTTCAGGAGCTACCTGATCTACTCCGTGATCGTCTCGGCCATCGTGTATCCCGTATCGGGCCACTGGTGCTGGGGCTCGCTCGCGGGGGCCGACTCGGCGGGCTGGCTCGGGAACCTCGGCTTCCACGACTTCGCGGGTTCGACCGTAGTCCACTCCGTGGGCGGATGGATCGGCCTTGCGGGTGCGATCATGCTGGGTCCGCGCATCGGCAAGTACCGCCACGACGGAAAGGCCAACGTGATACCCGGACACAACCTCGTGATCGGCACGCTTGGCGTGTTCCTCCTCTGGATCGGCTGGTTCGGATTCAACCCCGGCAGCTACACAGCCGGAATCGGCGACATCGGACGCGTCGCCATGACCACCAACCTCGGCGCCTGCGCCGGAACCTGCGCCGCGCTCGTCACCGCATGGGTGTGGATGGGCAAGCCGGATCTCACCATGGCGCTGAACGGAACTCTCGCCGGCCTCGTCGCGATAACCGCCCCGTGCGACGTCGTAACACCCGGCGCCTCGCTGGTCATCGGCGCGGTTGCGGGCGTGCTCGTCGTCGCGAGCGTGATGTTCTTCGACCGCCTCCATATCGACGATCCCGTCGGCGCCGTCTCCGTCCACTGCGTGAACGGCGTCTGGGGCACGCTCGCGTGCGGACTGTTCGCCGCGGAGAAGACGCTCGGCATAGCGCCGTCGCTCCTCGGGCTCGAGAAGGCGGAGGAGGTCGTGAATACGGGCCTCTTCTACGGCGGCGGAGTCCACTCGACGCTGGTGCAGCTCGCCGGCATCGCGTCCGTCGGAGCATGGGCGTTCGGTTGCGGGCTTGCGATATTCTTCGTCCTGAAGAAGCTCGGCATCCTGCGCTGCTCCGAGAGGGAGGAGCTGAAGGGGCTCGACCTCGCCGAGCATGGAGAGGACGCCTACGCCTCGTTCCAGTTCTTCAGCAATACCTGACGGATGGCGCGTTGAATTATCGGAAAACGCCGCGCGGAGGTCTGGCCTTCGCCGGCGATTTTCCGTTAAGTCGAGTGGTGGGGCAAAATGAAGGGTGGTTGGTGTCAGAGCCGCCGAACATTCACGACCTCTTGCGCGTTTCGGGGAAACTCCGATGGTTGGCAAATTGGCTCCGTTACCACTTCGCCTCATGCTCTGCACTTCTCAACCAACAAGGTTTGAATCGGCGTGTTTTTATATCTGGGTGCTGCGCCCCCAGTTGTCAAACCTGCCATAATCGCCACCTGAACAGCGGTTGGATCTCGCGAAGCCCAAGCCGAAGCGTTAGCGAAGGCCCTTTGCCAACCATCGGAGTTAAAGAAACAGCTATTTCACAGTCACACCCTATTCGCCTCCCTCGCGTGTTCCCGATCCTTTCTTGTTCCGTCGCGGAGCGACGGAACCCCCTCTTATGGGCGGATACGGCTGCTGGTTGCTGAGACACTTCCAACGCATTAAAAAACGATCCAGGGGCACTTGACGCGGCTGGAAGCCGCGTCTCCAACACTCACGGGGACTTGCCCCCCATCCCTTAGCGCCCCGAAGGGGAAGGATCGGCTTTTAATGCGTTGGCCGTAGGTGTGACCTGTGAATAGCGGCGTGGAGGCACCGAAATATGGTATAATCTCATGCAGTGCAATCTTTCGCCGAGGCTGGACAATTTCTAACTGACGCGCGTGATTGAGATATGGTATAATCTCCGTCACATGACAAAACAGGAGAAGCGGTGGGAGATTGTCTTCCACCCCGGCCTTTATGTTTCCCTGGGTCCGAGGGCTTTCGGTACGCCAGACGCAGGGCGTGCGCAGATACCCGAAAGTGTATCTGCCAAGAACCCCTCCTTTATGATATAATGATATCGGAAAGTCAAACAGGAGGATTCGCCGTGAAACATGAAGTGAAACTGTCATTCAGTCTGCTGGCGGTATTAACGCTCTCTGCGTTTGCCGACGACAATGTCCGTGATTTTTACCGCGCCGATGCGGATGAGGCGAACAAGATATGGCTTAATCCAAATCAGATCGGCAAGGACGACGTTTTTATCCTGCATGACGGCGTGATCCTGGAATTCGGACCGGAATCCGGAGAGAAGATAACGTGCCGCGGGTTCCGCGGCGACGGCAAGGTCTGCAAATGGGGCGCGGGCGAAGTCACCGTAAAATCGTCTGGAACGGGGAACTCCCTTGACGAAGGTGTCGAGTTCGAGATCGGGGCGGGAACGCTCCGCCTTTCCGGAGCGTCGTTGGGCGACTGCTCCATTCTTGTCGATGAATACAGCGTCCTGAAGCTCAGGGAAACGCTTGCCGTGAACGGCAACACCGTCATGTCGGCGCCAGAAGGCGGCAGTGTCGATTCCGACGCGACCACGAAGCTTGTAATCAACGATGGCGGGGTGTGTGATTTTGACTGCGATTTCACAGGTTCTGCTTATCCGGCAATATCTGGTGCGGGTTCCTACAGGCACAAGGGATCAGACGTGCTTTTCCCCGCGTCCTACGGACTGTGCGTCCATTATCTGAGGTTCGACGGCGACGAGGCGCTTGATGACGGCGCACTTCCTCTGAGGCGAGGCTCCGAATCGCCGTATTCCGCGGACCCGCAGTATTACGTGGATACGGATCGCGGGCAGGCGGTCATGCTCAACGGCAAGACAACCATGTACGGCGAAACGGCGAAGCTAGGCGACGGAGACTTTTCGATTGCGGTTCGCGCCAAGACGCAGAAGCAGGCGAACACTGCGCTTCTGTCGTTTGGCTACAGGAACTCTTCGCCGTTCGGGCTGCGAACGGATGCCGACGGAAAAGTCCAGCTTGTTGGCTGGTCGAACCGTGTAGTCGCCTTTCAAAGCGCTTTTGCCGCCGTCGTTGACCCGACGAGCCGGTATCACGTGTATGTGCTCACATACAGCAAAGATGAAAACCTAATGCGTTTCTACGCCGACGGTGTGCTTGTCGATGGGTCGTATGAATACCTGAAGGCAGAAAGCAACACCTATGCCTATCGATTTGGCGGTCCGGCAATCGGCGGCGGAACCATCGCGGATGTCGTCAACTCGACGGAGTGCTGCCTGGACGAATTCAGGGCCTATCGCGGAACGGCGCTGACGGCAGCGCAGATCGCCGCGCTTCAGGAGGAGCTCCACGTCTGGCCTTCGCCGACCTACACGGCGACGCTGGGCGAGAACACGAACTGGGGCGACATCGTCTGGAACGAAGGCTTGTACACGGTTGATGCGGACACAGCCGTAACGGTTACACTTGAGAGCGGCGCGGTTCTGTCGGTGCCTGGAACCGCCGATGCGATTCCAAACTTCACCGTCAAAGGCGCGGGAACGGTTCAGATGTCCGCCGGAAGCGAGGGAGCCATCACGGTGCAGAGCGGCGTCACGCTAAGGCTCGTCGTCAGTGCGGCGCATGTCGCAGGGGGCTATACGGCTTCGGACGCGACGCTCGAAGAAGGCGCGAGCATAGTATTCGCTGACTCGAGCGGCAACGTTCTTCAGAGCGGCGGCAAGACGCTTGCGGCTTCGGGGGTTGTGTGGACGAACGCCGGCAACGACGATTCCTGGACGAATGTCGGCAACTGGTCCTCGAGGAGCCTGCCTGCGGACGGCAGCCATGTCGTCATTGAAATCGCAAAGGACACCACTCTGGCCGTGCCCTCGCAGATTTCGCTTGGCTCGCTCACGGTCAGGGGCTCCGGCGTGCTGACGCTTTCCGGCGCGGCTCTGGCGTTCGGAGAGCTCGTGGTCGAAGACGGTACGACGCTGGACTACACGCTGCCTCGGGATTTTCCCGCGCCTGTCTCAGGCGCAGGACGCCTTGTAAAGCGCGGCGGCAACACGCTTACGCTTGAAAACGCGCCAAACGGCAAGGCCGTCGAGGGTGGAATAGTAATTGAGGTCGCGGAAGGAGGGGTCTGCGTCGGTGACGGGAGCGCAGAGACCGGCGTGGATGACGTGACTTTCGTGATCGGGGAAAACGCGACGCTCGACAACAACGGTGACATGGCCTTCTTCGGCTCGGTCATGGTGTCAAACGCGACGGACAAGTCGGTGTTCTCAGGCGGCGGACGGAATGCGACGGCCATCCGCAGCGTCGGCGGAAGCTTCGCGAAGGGCGGTGCGGGCGTGCTGACGCTTCCAGCAAAGTTCACCGGCGCGGTGGCATCGCTGGAAATTCAGGACGGCGTGGTGGATTTCTACGTTGGCGAGGGAATGGACTATTCAATAAGCGGCCCAGTTGAAGCGCTCGG
>CAMOCC010000131.1 GCA_946610035.1 uncultured Verrucomicrobiota bacterium | reverse complement strand
CGAACTTCTGCTCGTCCTGGTAATCGACGTTCATGAGCTTCTGGTCCATGAGCATTTCGCCCATTGCGGCCGTCCAGTCGAAATACGGGTTGCGCAGAAGGCGGTAGTAGCCGGTGATGGCGGAGAGGTAATGGCCCCAGGCGTCGCCGTGGCCCTGCGGATACTGGACAGCGGCGCAGTTCACGTCGAGGATGCCGTCGCGGGCGCGGATGCCGTAGTTGGCGACGTATGCAGGCTCGCCCTCTGTGATGCCCTTCGTGAGGTTCCAGGCGAGGCGGTTGTAGAGCGGCGCCTCCGTCATGCGCGGGAACGCCGTCGCTGACGTGCGACCGCGCAGCAGCGCCAGCTCCTCGTCGAGGAGCGACGGCACCTGGTTGGCGAACGAGAAGGTGCCAGAGGCGAACTGCCGACCGTCAGCGCCCGCCGGAATCAGCGGGTTCTTCGCGTCCGAATACGCCTCCGCGCCCAGCAGCGAATAGAACTCGCCCATGCGCGTCTGCGCCAGCATGAGCTGCTTGGACATGTCGATGTTGTTGCCGCCCGCCGCGATGAGAAGCGACTCTGCGCGGTTGAAGACGGTCTGGTAAAGCTCCAGCAGGCCGATTTCGGCAAGGTTGTCGTTGTTGAGCGCGACGTCTCCCTGGTAGGGCCGGCCGATCTGCTCGAGCATCGTGAAGGCGATGTCGCTCGGGTTGTTGTAGAAGTCCTCCACGCGCTGCGCGAAGGGCGTTAGCGAATTGAGCACGCGCTGCAGCCACCCTTCCGCGAGCTGCTCGTCTGCCCACGGACTCCAGAAATCATCGTCGCTCGTCCAGTCCGGATGCGCCGCCGCGAGGAGGTTCCACGTTTGCGAGCCCTTGAGCGGACGGTAGCGTAGCGTGTAGTAGGTGTTGACGTAGTCCTGGAGGTTCGCGCTGCCCGCACCAAGCTGGAGCGAGACGAGGCCCGTGTCGAGCGCCCGGTCCTTCCAGTAGGGCGTCCCCTTCTCCGGGACCGTGCCGTCGGCGTTCGGCGTCGTGTAGCACCACTGGAACTCGTACTTGCCGGACGTTGAGCCGAGCGGAGTGCGGTAGAGGAGCGTCAGCCTCTCGGATAGCTTGTTGAGCGAGTCGCTCAGCACCGCAATGCCGTCCGCATAAAGCTCCGGCACGACCTTGATGACATGCATCTGTACGGGCAACCCCTCTGGGACCTGCGACGTGTCGGGGTTGTCGTTCTCTATGAGCGTGACGTAGCCGGCGCCAGTGCCGTCCGCGACGAGCGCGTAGTGGTCGCGCGCGAGATACGTGTTGGCGGCGGGGCTTTCCTCGGTCTCCCAGTCGAAGTGGCCCTTCACGAAGGCGACCGCGACGGTCGTATTGTTGCTCACGACATCGTCCCACTTCTGGTCGAGGTATTTGTCGAGCCCGAGTTCCTCATAGCGGCTCTTGGCGTATTCGAGGCGCCCACCCTTGACCTTGACGACCCTGCATTCTTTTTCGCTCCAAGTCGCGAATGCGGCGCCGGGGATATCCGCCTTCTTTCCGGCGAGAACCTTGAGGGTTGTGCCGAGTTTGCTGAACTCGAATTCGCTCACGGTGAAGCGGTTCGTCGCAAGGATGGAATCGTCTTTTGCGACCTTGTTCAGCCAGTTGGTGTAAGACGCGCCGCTCGGGAAGGCGAGCGTCATGTCCTTGCTGTCCTTGGAGGGAACTTTATAGCCGAAGTTCATTCGCGGCGAGGGGTCGACTTCCGTCACGGCGAGCGAGTCGGCGGCTGCTTTCCAGGCGGCGACCTCGGTCGCCTTCTGCACCGGGTCGAGCTTGCACAGCGCCTTGATGGCGTCGCGCTCGGCTTCTGTGAGGACGTTGAGCTCGAGGTAGGAGCCACCCGACTCCTTCTCGACGTACTGGCCGATGAGGTTCATCGTCGCATGGAGGCCGGGGTTGAGGATGCCGCCGTCCTCGACCGTCACGTAGAAGCGGTCGGAGATGGAGGGAGGCAGTCCGTTGAAATAGTATTTGCCCTTGCGCAGGAAGGTCGTCCCGGCGGCGCCGACGATGAAGCCGTATTCGTCGGGGAAGCTCGACTTGACGTCAAGCGTGGCCGTGGAGGTCTGGACTACGGTCGGGTCGATGAGCTTCACGAGCGTCGCAGGATCGGCGAGTCCTTGCTCCACATCGGCCTGCGAGGGATTCGGATAGCAGATGGCCATCGACGAGGCGTTCCACATTTCGGGAAGTCCCAGAGTCGCTTTTGTGAGCACCTGGCCGATCTTGAGCTCGGGCACGTTTTCGGGCCATGTCACCGTCCATTCCCAGCTCGCGGCGGTTGCGGTGTTGGTGATGTCCGCAAGGGACGGGCTGGCGATGTCGGTGCAGGCGAGCCAGGCGATCGGCGTGCCGACGGCGGGCTGCTCGGCGAGCGACGGGAAGTAGAAGCCGGTCTGCATCGGATAGCCGTATTTGGCGGATGCGATGCCGTCGCGGCGCGCCCATAGTCCGTTCTTGCGGTCCTTGTAAACGACGGCGTTGTCGTCGAAGGCGAATGCCGAGGCCGCCGTGTCGATGGATGTCTGCGAGCCGGCCAGGCGGCTGATCGGCGCCGGGGGCGGCAGCGGGCTGCCGACGAGCGCGGTGCCGGCCATGGGATAGCGAATCGACTCGCGCGTGACGGTGAAGGCCTGCATGCGACCCTTGCCGTTCTCGGCATACATCACCATCACGAGCGAATTGGAGTTGGTGTTGAGGTCGTCGCGAAGCGCCCAGACGACATAGCCGTCGCTTCCGGCATCCACGAAGGCGTGCTCGTCGTTCGGGTTGTAGCCGACCTTGCTCCAGTTGTTCTCGTAGTAGATTTCGGGCGAGACACCGTCCTCGTCCGTAAGCGTGATGGCGAAATCCTCCGAAGCGCCCGCGCCGAGTACGGAGCAGCCGCGGCACGTGAGCACGTTGCCGTCGGCGTCCATAGCGGTGCGGACGGAGGCTTCGCCTCCCGTTGAAAGGTTGAAAGGTTGGGAGGTTGAAATATTCCCGCCGCGCGTGATTGTATGGAGGTCGTCGGCGGTGAAGTCGAAGGAGTAGACGGCGGTGTCCTCGGTCGGGGAGTCCGCATCGCCATACCAGAGAGCGAGATTGTCGAGGGCCACGAAGGTCGCGGAGTCGCCTGCGGCGGCGTCGGACGCGCCGTAGGTCGCCGTCACGCCGCGCCCCATGACGTCGCTGCCGACATTGAACTGGACATCGGTCCACTCGCCGGGAGTTATCGCCTGGGAAAGCGCAGCCACGCCGTTCGTCGCGATCGAAACGAGGAAGCCGTCCGCGCCGCCCTGTTCGAGCATCGCGTCGAGCACGTAGTCGTTCGCCGCGCCGCGCTCGCCGAAGCGCAAGCGCGCGAGGCGTCCTGGCGTCGTGTCGCCGTCTGGCGAGACGTAGCACGTGAAGCCGACTGTCGCGGACGCAGCGTCAGCCATAAGCCGCCGTCCGCCGAGATCGACGGATGCCGACGAGTTCGGTTCTATGAGAAGGAGGGAGCGCTTGCCGTACGCGGTCATTAGAGGATCTTTCGAGCCGAGCTGCGACGAGATTGTGAGTTCCGGCAGGAGGCCGGGCGTCTTCGTCATGCCCCAGGTAACGCGGTAGTTCTGCACGAGCGCCGGGTAGGTGACGGGAACGGGCATACGCTCCGTCTGGAAGTTCGCTCGCCACCACACCTGGATCTTCGCGTTGTCCACCCCGTTGACGCCGTAGATCGCGGACTGTAGCGACTCGAATGGATCGTCGGAGGATTCCTCCGTCGCGTTGTCCTTCATTTCGTCGATCGACGAAACTCCGTCGGGCAGGTCGGCGATTCCGCCGCCGGGGCGGTGGTAGAGGCGCGGATTCCAGTTGCGCCCAAGGGACTCCGGCTCGTAGATGAAGCCTGGGAGGTTGTCGTCCACGCGCTCGGACATTGCACGCGCATTCTCGCCCGCCTCAAGGCCGATGCGCGGCGTCAGCTCGATGCCGACCGGCCACTCGAATACGGTCGATGTCGCCACCGACGCGTCGCGGTAGTCCGTCATCTCAATCGGGAGATACGACGGGCAGCCCCTTCCATCCTGGTTCGAGAGTTTGACGAGGATCTTGCCGCCGTGGCCGCCCGTGAGAGCGAGTTCGCCCCTGTAGGAGTCGTAGGATGCCGAGACGTCCGCCGGCATCTTGAAGCCGGTCGTCGCCACGTAGTTCGAGGGGACGATGACGGGGCATCCCGCCGCCGCCCCGTTGGGCGGAATTACGACGCGCAGCGGATCGGCCGGCCAGCTGATGAGATACCAGTCGTGCTCGAAGTTCCACTTCGTCTTCATCGGGTCTTCCGTCTGCCAGAAGACGTCGGCCTTCCACGGCATGGCCGCGCCGGAGGAACTCGTCGAGACGTCCGTCGGCGCGATGGCGAAGATCTTGTCGTGGTCCGGATCGGTCAGCTCCTCGCCCTGGGCGGCGGAATATTTCTCCACGTATGGCGAATAGGGGTCGTTGTCCTCGCGCGCGGCGCCGGCCGCGACGACCGAGTAGAGCCGCTCCGTGCCGAAGCCGCCGCCGGCTGGCTTCAGGCACTCGCCGACCTCCGCGTTGAGCGTAGTGACGGTCGGCGGGCAGATCTCCACGACGACGTGGGCGACCATGTGGTCCTTCGTCTCGGTGTCGTAGTAGGCCAGCACGAACTGCCCCTGCGGGCAGTCGATCGCGCCCGTCTCCTCGTTCGCGCGGTAGCGGACGGTGAGCATCTTCGTCGTGGCCGGGTTGTAGTCGAGGCCATAGACGACGTTGGAGACGCCGGGCGCGGACTCCTTGTATTCGCTCCGGAGGAGCTTCGGATCGCCGAAGAACCGGACGAACTTGCCGGTGAGGTCGATGAACGCGGCGGAGTTGGCCTCGTCAACGCGCGTCGCGAAGATGCGGTAGGGGCGCGCCGAGGACGAGCTGCCGATATTGTAGGTCTGCGTGACGGTGGCGCCGCCCGGGCCGACCCAGGTCATTTCCGTGGCGCCGCTCGCGGTGAAGATCACGCGCTCGTAGCCGTTCGTCGCGCCGTTGTTGAAGGCGATCTGGCCGTTGGCGATCGCCGCTGCGTTCGCGGCGACTGTCGCCGCCCAGTCGATCTCGTCCTGGTCGAACGGGATGTCGGTGCAGAAGTCGCCGAGCTTGGCGTCCGGCGGCTGCTCGGAGAGCGTCCTGCCGATCGTCCACGCCGCCAGCTCCCACGTCATCGTGGCGTCCTTGGACGAAACGGACGTCACCTTCTCGCCGGGCT
>CAMOCC010000130.1 GCA_946610035.1 uncultured Verrucomicrobiota bacterium | reverse complement strand
CGTCGAAGGAGTAGGCGTCCTTCATGATGAACTCCTTCGAGCGCATGAGGCCGAACCTCGGGCGCGTCTCGTCGCGGAACTTCGTCTGGATCTGGTAGACGATAAGCGGAAGCTGGCGGTAGGAGCTGACCATCGACTTGACGAGGTCGGTGACCTCCTCCTCGGCCGTCGGACCGAGCGCGACCTCGTGCTCGGCGCGGTCCTTGAGGCGGAACATGTTCGCGCCCATCGCGTCCCAGCGGCCGGTCGTCTTCCAGAGCTCGGCGGGCTGGAGGATCGGCATTAGCACCTCCTGCGCGCCTGCGCGGTCCATCTCCTCGCGGACGATGGCCTCGACCTTCTTGAGCGAGCGCATCCCTAGCGGGAGGAACGTGTAGAGCCCGCCCGCGAGCTTCTTGATTATCCCGGCGCGCACGAGCAGCTTGTGCGAGTCGATTTCGGCGTCCTGCGGATTGTCACGCAGGGTTTGAATAAGCGTTTTGGTCCATTTCATGGTGTGGATATTATATCAAAAATCGCGGTGGTGCGTCTCCGTTTTCAGTTAATTCCGTTGTCGGACGCGGACCGCTCGGCGGCGCGGGGCGGGTCATTCCGCCGCGGACATTAGCGCACGGCACAGCCAGAGGAGCGCACATTGTCCGTGCGGATCGCCGTTTATCCGCCTGCGGCCCATGTACCAGGCGCGGTCGTTGCGCGCGCCGGTCCCCTCGCAGACGTCCGCGAGGTTGCCCCACTTGTCGAGCTTGGCGACAAGGGCCGCATAGGCCCGCTCGGCGGCGGCGAGGTATTCGGGGCCGAGCCACCCCCTCTTCGCACCCGTCGCGAAGGCGTAGGCGAACATCGCCGAGCAGCTCGACTCGTCCCAGCTCCCGGGGTCGTCGACGAGCTGCCCCCAGAGTCCGTTCGGCCTCTGCCACTTGAGGAGCGTCGCCATCATCCTGCGGTAGCCGTCCATTATCCGCGCACGCGAGGGGTGGTCCGCCTCGACGAGCTCGAGGATCATCGGCATCGCCGCAGCCATCCAGCCGTCGCCGCGACCCCACACGAAGCCGCTTTCGGCGGAGTGGTTGAAGAGTCCGTCCGGACGCTGCAGGCGGTCCAGGTACAGGCACATCTCCTTCGCAATGCGGTCGACGTACTTGCGGTCCTTCGTCACCTTGTACGCCTGGCTCTGGAGCAGCGCCATCATGTACATGTCGTCTATCCAGAGCCGCGTGTCGGCGCTGTAGCCCTGCTCCCACCACCGGTGGCGGTTCTCGAACGAGCTCTCCCCGGTGGAGATGTTGGCCCTCTGGATGTCGTTCGTCAGCGGCTCCTCCCACTGGCGGTCGGCGAACCAGAGTCCGATCTCGCGCGCCTTGGCGCTCCCCGTGAGGAGGGCGACCTCCAGCGGGACCGCGCCGTCGATGAGGTGGTCGACGTGCTTGCGCGTGGAGAGCTTGTCGCGCTTTTCGCCCTCGTATGGCGTCCATGCGTCGATCAGGCGCCTTTCGAGGTCGGCGTCGCCCGCGATGCGCGCGCACTCGAGGGCGTTCACCCAGAGGCTTGCGACGGAGTAGTGGATCATCTCGCCGCGTCCATACGGCTTTTCGTACTCGTGTCCCGGGGGGAGGTACTTTTCGGGCGTGGTGCGGAGGAACTGCTCGCCGATGAGGCGGCTTGTGTCCTGCGGGGACGGAACCGCCGCGACAGCGGCGGAGAACAACAGTGCGCTTGCTATGGTCATGTGCGTATTCTACCACATCACGCCCCGTCCGTCACTACCCCGTAAGGACAAAAAAGCCGCCCCGCGGAATGCGGAGCGGCCCTTCAGAACATCGCCTTCGGGACTCAGCCCTCGACGATGGTGACGACCTTGCCGTCCTTGATGAACTTCACCTTGCCGTCCTTGAGGGCGAAGAGGGTGAAGTCGCGGCCCTGGCCGACGTTCTTGCCGGGGTGGATCTTCGTGCCGCGCTGGCGGACGATGATGGAGCCGGCCTTGAGGGCCTGGCCGTCGTATGCCTTGACGCCGAGATACTGCGGATTCGAGTCGCGGCCGTTGCGTGCAGATGCAGAAGTTGCCATTTCGTTACCTCCTTACGCGATTGCCTTGACGGTTGCGACGGTGAGCGACTGGCGGTGGCCGACGAGACGACGGTCGCCTTTCCTGCGCTTCGCCTTGAAGTTGATGACCTTCTTGCCGCGCTTGTGGCCGTCGATCGTGAGCGTCACCGAGGCGCCTTCGACGTAGGGCGTGCCAACCTTGAGGGTCGTGCCGTCGCTGACGGCGCAAACCGTCGTGAGGACGGTGTCCTGACCCGCTTCGACCGAGAGCTTTTCAATCTCGATCTTGTCGCCGACCTTGACAAGCGTCTGCTTGCCGCCGGTTTCGAGTACTGCGTATGCTTCCATTTTACTTTTCCTTTTCTTCCGCTTTCCTTGTGGCTTATCCACGAAAAGCTGGAGGAGATAGTATACTAAATCCGCCCCTCCGCCGTCAAGGGGGCAAATTGTGCAAAATTCGCCCCATGGACATACGGCGTGAAATATGGTACAATAAAGGAGATGAATGAATACGATGAGAACGGCCGGGAACTTGAGCGGACGATAGTGGAGCTCCAGAAGGACGTCGGTTCGATGAGCCCGAGGCGCATGCTGGAAATCGTCCGCAACCGCATGGACGCGGACCTCTGCTACGTCATGCAGATCCGTCCGGACGGCAGCGGAGTCGTCCGCCCCGAGCATCTTCTCACCCGCGGCGGATGGGCCAACACTCTCGAGTGGAAGCTTGACTCCGAGCTCGGCCGCATCTTCGACGCGAGGCTAAAGTCCGGCTCCGTGGTCACGTTTCTCGAAAGCGACTTCGGCTGGATCAGGGAGAAGTCCGTCATCGAGGCCTCTCTCCCGGCAAGCCTCGCGGAGCTGAAGTCCCTCCACTGCTTCGGCGCGCGCAAGAATGGGGAGCTTGTCGGCGTCCTCTGCGTGGGCTACAACGGCACGGGGGAGCTTCCGAGGGCACTGGAGGACTTCCTGCGTCGCTCCGCGCTCGTCATCGTCATGGCCCTGGAGAGGATTGCGACGTACCACGAGCTTTCCGTAGCGCTTAGCATCGCGCACCTCAAGGGCGAGGTGGTGGAGTTCCTGTTCAGGCACCAGGAGTACGCGGAGGTCAGGGACTTCGTATGCCCCAAGGTCTGCGAGATCACCGGCGCGCAGCACCTGATGCTCCGCTCCGAGGACGGCGAGCGGAGCGACTGGTTCGGCGCAGACGCGCCGGAGTGCTGCCGCGCCTGCGCGAAGGCGTCGATCAAGTTCGATAAGAGGCTCACGCCTGAGTTCTTCGCCGGGCGCGAGTCGGTGATAGTCCGCGAGGGCGATCCCAAGCCCGAGATGAACCTTCCGCCGTACTGCCCGATGACGTCGTCCGTCGTCGCGCAGTTCAGGAGCGAGGGCGGATGGTGGCAGATGGTCGTCGACTACACGAAGCCGCACAACCACAACCTCGAGGAGGTGGCGCGGGGAGTCCGCACGGCCACCGAGTTCCTCGCGCTCGCGTATGCGAGAGAGCATGCCGCGAACACGATCAAGATGATGCAGGACCACCACAAGTTCCGCGCCGACGCGCTCGCGTACGCGTTCTCGAAGGACGACATCCCGGGACTGGTCGACATGATGATGCACCGCCTTCTCGAGCTGACCGAATGCGACTACATCGCGATCCACTCCGTCGACGGAGATCACCTGATGCTGCATCCGGACGGAGACGTGAAGGCATGCCCCGGGCGTTGCACTGCGTGTTCGTTCTACAAGCTGAAGATTCCGTCCGTCGAGGACGCGAAGCACGTGATCGAGCTGCCGGACGCGAAGGGGCAGTCCGTCGCGTCCATCCCTTGCGACTGTCCGGCGAAGTCGCTAGAGGTCGTCGTCGTGCAGTGCGACGGAAAGCCCTGGGGCGGGATCGCGCTCCACTACCTGAACCGCAGGAATAGGATATCCGACCACGACAGGGCGACGCTCAAGATGTCCGCGGACGTGCTGACGCTCGCGCTCGAGCGCCGTTCCGCCGCGGCCCGTCTCAAGGCCGAGCGCGACCGCGTGATCGAGGCGGAGAAGGCGCGCAGCTACTTCTTCTCGGCCGTCTCCCACGACATCCGCACGCCGCTCAACGCGATAATCGGCTTTTCGGAGCTTCTGCAGTCCGGAGGCATCCCGCCGGAGGAGGTCGAGCAGAACATCAGGATGATCGTGTCGAGCGGAAAGACCCTGCTGCAGCTCATCAACGACGTCCTCGACCTCTCGCAGATGGACCTCGGCAAGCTCAAGTACAACCTTGAGCCGTCGGACGTGGGGGAGATCGTGCGCGAGACGGCGATGATGTTCCTTCCGCAGACGAAGGACAGGAACCAGACGCTAGTCACCGAGATACCCGAGCTGCCGCGGCTCATGGTCGATCCCCACCGCTTCCGCCAAGTGCTCTTCAACTTCATCGGCAACGCGGTCAAGTACGCGGGGCCGTGCACGATACGCGTGTCGGTCGCATACGAGGGCGGCGTGTTCAAGACGACCGTGGCGGACGACGGAAGGGGCGTCTCCGAGGAGAAGGCGAAGCGGCTCATGCAGCCGTTCGTCCAGGCGGACATCAAGAACCGCACGGAGGGCAGCGGACTCGGCCTCGCGATCTGCAGGCGGCTTGTGGAGATCGCGCAGGGGAGGATCTTCGTGGAGACGGCGCCCGGCAAGGGGTTCATGGTCCGCACCGAAGTCCCGGTCTCGCTCGCGCCCCGGGGGGGCGCGTCTGACGAAAAGGAGTCTTCGGAGTCGGTGGACATGTCCTGCGAGATTCCGAAGCGCGTCATTGTCGTGGACGATTCGCCCGTAAACCGCGCCGTGCTGAAGGCGATGCTGAGGAAACTGGGCGTCGCGGATATCGAACTCGCCGTGGACGGCGCGGCGGCGCTGGAGGTGCTGAAGAAGGATTCGGACTTCGACTGGGTCCTCTCCGACATGTGGATGCCTGTCATGGACGGACCGGAGCTCGTCAAGCGCATCCGCGAGGACGGGCGGCTCGCGCATCTCAAGGTATGCTCGGTCACTGCGGACGTCGAGGCCCGCACGGTGTACAAGGAGCAGGGCTTTGACGCGCTTTTGCTAAAGCCGATGACGGTCGACGGCCTCAAGGGGCTTTTCGCGGGCGAAAGGTAGTCAGGCAAGGGCAAAATGTGTAGAGTGTGGCTGGTGAGAGTCGATTGGAACGGGAATAGTCGGAGATGCGGCATCCTGCCGCGTCAAACCGGGATTATGGAGACGCGGCTTCCAGCCGCGTCAATCGAGCGATTGGCCTGCGACTACATTAG
>CAMOCC010000129.1 GCA_946610035.1 uncultured Verrucomicrobiota bacterium | reverse complement strand
GGTTGCGCTCGATGACTTCCGTGCGTCCGACACGGCAGATTATGGTATAATTGTCGCCAATTAAGGCATGTCGGAGAGAGTTACGAATGAACAAATTCACCGCAGTCGCATTCGCAGCGGCGTTCGCCGTTTCCTCATTTGACGCATCGGCCCGTCCGCCGAACTACGACGAGTCGAAGGTCGCGCCGTATGCGCTTGAAGACCCGCTTGCTTTCGCAGACGGACGCAAGCTTTCCGGCCCTGAGGAATGGCCGGCGCGTCGGGCCGAGATACTTGGCATTTTCGCCAAGGAGATGTACGGCATGGAGCCGCCTGCGCCCGAAGCGGTCGTGACGGAACTTGTCGAGGAGGGGCCGACGTTCGCGGGGCTCGGCATACGCCGCCAGTACAGAATGTGGTTCAGAGCCGACAAGTCGGGGCCGTTCGTCGACTGGCTGCTCATCCTGCCCAATCGTCCCGAGGGCGATGACCCCGTGAAGAAAGACGGAAAGGTCGTCTGCGAGGGCATAGGCAAGGTTCCTGTCGTGCTTATGCTCAACTATCGCGGCAACCAGTCGGTTCTCGACGAAAGCGAGGTGAAGCTGCCGGAGGGCGAATGGCGCAAGCCGTCGAGCAAATTGTCGCCTGAGGAGTCAGAAAACGGGGCGATGCGCGATACCAGGGCGGGTTCCGTCATCCTTGCCGACTTTATTACGGCTCGTGGCTATGCGCTTCTCACGGCCTGCTATGCGCAGGTCTCGCCGGACGTGGAAGTCGGAAGAGGCAACCCCGAGGAGCTTGCTTACACGCGCATCTTCGAATTGTGGCCAAAGCGCGACGAAAGCCGCAACGACAACATCACGTCGCTTGGCGCGTGGGCATGGACGCTTTCGCGCGGCCTTGACCTCGCGGGGCGCATCCCCGAGGTCGACGCGCGGCGCAACGTCGTCACCGGCTCTTCGCGGCTTGCAAAGGCGGCGCTGCTCGCGGCGGCGCGTGACGAGCGGTTTGCGGTCTGCGTAGTCAACCAGACGGGCGGCGGCGGCTGTCCGCTTGCCAAGCGCGACTTCGGCGAGAATGTCTCGACCGAGATGAGGGCGTTCCCGCACTGGTACTGCAGGGCATACGCGAAATACGCGGACAACGAGCAGTCGATGAAGTTCGACCAGCATCTGCTGATCGCGGCAGTTGCGCCGCGCGCGCTGCTCATAGAGGGCTTCAACTCGGGATGGTTCGACACGAAGGGCGAGTATCTTGCCGCAAGGGCCGCTTCTTCGGCGTGGGAGTTCCTTGGGCGGAAGGGCCTTCCCAAAGGCGAATTCCCGGCGAACTACGACACCTCCCTTGTCGGTGAGTCGCTTGGCTACGTTCGTCGCGGCGGCCAGCATGGAATTTCCGCGATCGACTGGATATGGACGCTCGACTTCGCTGACCGTGCGTTTGCCTCCCGTCTGCAGAATAAGGAGAAATGACATGAGGAGGGTTCGGGTGCTCTGCGGAGCGCTTGTTGCATGTGCGGCGTTTGAGCTGATGGGGCAGGCGGCCCCTGCGTCGCCGAAGCTCGGCGAGACCGAGCCGTCGCTCATGATGCCGGAGGGCGCGTCGTTCGAAATCGGCGCAGACGGGAACTTCCTCGTTGACGGGAAGCCGCGCTTTCTCATCGGCAACCTCTACTACGGCGGTTTTGGAGCCGACACCCTTGCAAAAGGCCCCGGCTACGGCGATGAGTACGCCTGGATATACGAGAGTGCGCCTGACCGAGCGTATCTCCAGCGGCTTGGGTTCGACACTTCCGGCGGAGAGGTCTCGCCGTCGTGGCTCGCGAAATACCGCAGCCCGAGGCGCTACTACCAGGCGAGGGGCGGCGTCGACTGGAGCGTGGCGGAAGGCCTGTGGCATTCGGGGCTTCCGATGGTAGTGGACTTCACGTGCGCGACATGGTCGCACGGCGGGATGAAGTACGAGAAGGGGATGAAGCCCGACGAAGGCGCGTTCGTTAAGGACTGCCACTTCCTCTACTACAGTCTCATTACGCCGGAGGGCCGCGACCTCTGGCGCGACTTCTGGCGCTCTGGCGCGGAGGAGCTCAAGGCGCACGGCGCGAAGCCGTATGTCTACGAGCTCTTCAACGAGCCGAGCTACAACGACAAGTCTCCCGCCGCGCGCGGCGCATTTGCCGCGTTCCTGTCGAAGACTTGGAAGGGCGATGCAGCCGCGATGGACAGGGCGTGGCGGACTTCATACGGCTCTTTCGAGGCGGCCGCGGCGTTCAAGTCGCCGGATGAGGCCGCGGGCCTCTTCGTCGCGTGGCACAAGTTCCGCGAGGAGTGCTTCATGTCCGGCGTCAAACTCGGCATCGAGACGATACGCGAGGTCGACCCCTCGGCGCGCTTCTGCTTCCAGCCGATGTCGCGCATCCGCAACATCGTCGAGACCGCCGCCGCGTATGACCTCTGCGAGGTGACGATGATGCCGACCGGCGGCGGCAGCCTCTATGCCGACATCGCTCTGCGCGCCCTCTCGGACGGCAAGCCCATGATCGACGGCGAGACGTACCTCGGCCGCACGCGCACGAGCCACCGCGCGAGGCTGCTGACGCAGTGGGCGCGCGGGCTCAACGCGAGCTACTACTTCAAGTGGGAGCGCCGCCTGAGGGAGGTCGACATGAAAAATCCGGCCGAGAGCCTGAAGCGCCTCGGCGAGAGGTTCCCGTGGCTCGGTCTCAACCCGGCGTTCGTTCCGCCCGAGGAGCTCGTCGGGATAATGAACGCGAAGCGCGACATCTTCGCGATGCAGGACCTCTTCGCGCCGCGCCTGCGCGGCCTTGGGGAGCAGAAGCGCGTGGCAACGCTTTTCTCGATGCCTACGTACCGTCTGCCGCAGACTTCCTCGCGCAAATGCGCGGCCTTCGCCGAGACATGCGCGAATGCGCTTGCCGTTGACGCCCACATTCCGCTCGACGCCGTGTTCGAGGAGCAGCTCAGGTCTGGGCGCCTCGACCGCTATCGCATTCTCGTCGCGGCAGGAGTAGATGCCGTGTACGACGAGACGCCCGCCCGGCTCGAGTCGTGGGTCAAGGCCGGCGGCACGCTCGTCCTCGCGCAGGAGGCACTTGGCCTCGACGAGTGGGGCGGCGAGCGCGGCGCATCTGCCGCGGCGTTTCCCGGCGTCTCGCTCGGCGAGTACGCGGCGGGCGACGTGGCGAAGTTCTCGTTCGACGGCGTGGAATACGAAGCGGTGCCGTACCGTCTCGCAAAATTCTCCCCAGACGCCGGATGGCAGACTCTCGCGGCGCTTCCCGGCGGCCACGCCGCGGTTGCGCGGCGTAAGGTTGGCAAAGGCGCAGTCTACTACGTCGGCGTGAGATTCCCGAAGCGCGGCGACGAGGGGCGGCTCATCGCCTCCATCGCCGCGACGTGCGGCGTGCGGCCTATCTGCCGTACGCTCGACTACGCGTCCGATTCGCCGGTTGACGGAATCGAAGTACATGCCGCGCGCCTCCCGAACGGCGACACCGGTTTCGTGGTCTTCAACACCACTCTGGCGCCGAAGGCGATTCGGTTCGTTCCGGGCGAGGAATTTCGGTCGGATGCACTCGTCGACGTCTCGCGCCGCACGGTGCTCGGGCGCGGCGAATCCGCCGCGTGCGTTCTTCTGCTTCCGTCGTCCGATCCTGGTTTCGCGCAGGGCCTTGCGCCGATCGTCCTGCGCGGCGCGGGGAGCGAGAAGCGCATCGCCGAGGCGCTTGCGGACGCTCCCGCCGCATGGAATGCGCAGAAGGAGGACGGCTTCGCGCACGAGTCGTACGAGTCCGCTTTCGCGCGCATAGACGACTTCCTGCACGATGTCCCCGACTCGATCGTCAGCCCGTTCGTCGTCTGTCCGACGGACATCCGCATGGTTGACCTCCGCGAGTTCGCAAACTTCGCGCTTGGGGACATCGTGAAGAATCCTCCGTGGGGCGGCAGTGACTGCGCGGGCGTTCCGTTCGACTTCATCCGTCCGGACCAGAACGCTGGCCGCTCCTGCATTGTGCTTAAGTCCGCGAAGCATCCTGGTTTGGCGAAGTCGGTGTCCGGCATTCCCGTGAATCTGCGCGCGAAGGCGCTCTACTTCCTTCACGCGGGCGACGGCGTGCGGCAGGGCGATTCGATAGTCTACACGATCCGCTATTCGGACGGGTCATCCGACAAGTTCACCGCAAGGGCGTTCACCGACTTCGGCGACCTCGCGGTTGACAAGATGCCGCTGCCAATGCCGGAGTCCGTCGACTGCGCTCCGGGTTTCGTCGACAGCAGCCGGCGCGGGCTCTGGACCGGGAAGTGGACGAATCCGCGTCCCGAGAAGATAATCGCCTCGGTCGATGCCGCGAGCGCCGGGGACTTTACGCCCGTTGTCGCGGCGATCACCGCCGAGCTGTCGTCCGACTGCTGCGGCGCCGCGGGCTACGCATCCGTTCCTAGGACTCATGCGTGGGGCGGCGTGAAGACTGCGGCGAACGCCGACGGGTCGGTGGAGATCGACTTCGGCGATTCGCGCGGCTGGCCGGGCGCGAACATCGAATGGCCCTCCGCGCCCGAAGTCCCGGAGAAGGTCGGGGCGGGGGATGTGGTGTACGACCTTGCGAAGGACGGGGCGGTCGATCTCGAGTTCGACGTGACGACTGACGGCGCGCCTGTTCCGTCGATGCAGGTGCGGATTGGCAAGGGAAAGTACCGAGTGCTGTCCCCGTTCCTGCGCAAGACCGGCGAAGGCCGGTGGCGCGCGGCGGTTCCGC
Organism: uncultured Verrucomicrobiota bacterium; assembly: GCA_946610035.1. Classification (GTDB taxonomy): domain Bacteria; phylum Verrucomicrobiota; class Kiritimatiellia; order RFP12; family UBA1067; genus UBA1067. The sequence goes on along the minus strand of CAMOCC010000129.1, from coordinate 683 downwards.
TTGAATTCGCCGATGGGAGCGAGCCCGTGTCCATCGGCTTCCAGCGCCGCGGCGAAGGTGCCGCGGGAACGGCGAGCAAATTGCGCGTCGGGCCGTTCCGCATTGCCTGGCGCACGGAAAGGGACGCGCTGCTCGAACTTCGCCGGTTCGTTCCCGAGGCGACGGACGGAGCGCGGCACATCTGCCGCGACGGGGGAATCGAGCTCGCCGTCGCCGACAACGACCGCCACTGGGCATCGCTTCAGATGCGGCTTGCGGAGAAGCTTCCGGCGGCCGACGTGGCGAAATGGGGCGATCTCGTGTTCGAGGTGAATTCCGGACGCACTACGCTTGGACGTCCCGGCTCGGGCCGCCAGCGGCTCAGGGTTGAGGCCGTGTTCGAGGATGCGGACGGGAAGGAGCTGCGCCAGCGCTTCGACAAGCCGAACGTGGAGGGAGGCAGGATAGACGACGACCCGTGGACGTGGCAGAGGGCGAGCGTTCCGCTTTCCTCGTCCATTCCGGAGGGCGCTGCGGTTCTCCAGCGTCTCGTACTGCGCCTCGCCGACATGCCGCGCGACGGACGCGCCGGAGTGGTCTTCCGTAATTTCCGTTTCGCTAAGGCAGGTCGATGACTTTCTTCGCGGGCTTTACGCCGGGGAGCGTCGAGTTGTTCTCCTTCTTGAGCCGCGAAATCAGCGACG
>CAMOCC010000128.1 GCA_946610035.1 uncultured Verrucomicrobiota bacterium | reverse complement strand
CGGCAATGCGACTGCCGCCACGGCAAAGACTATGGCTCTTCCAAGATTCATGGATGATATTATACCAAAATCACCGCGCGAAATCACCCATCATCAGGCACACCGTCAGCAGAACATCGCCCGCAGCTTGTCGCTTGTGACGGGCTTTGCGATGACCTTGGCGAAGCCCGACATGTCGTAGGTCGAGGCGACGTCTATGTCTGCGGTGATCGCCATGACGGGGATGCCGGCGAGCGTCGGGTCCTTCTTCATCGCGGTCGCGAGCTGCTGCCCGTCCATCTCCGGCATCCACATATCCGTGAGGACGACGTCCGGCTTCCAGTCCTTCATCGCCTCGAGCGCCTTGACGCCGTTCTCCGCGAAGCGGACGTCCTTCGCCTCGAGGTTGCGCAGGTGGATGCCGAGCACCTTGCGGTTGATGGCCATGTCGTCGACGACGAGTATCTTGCCGGGGATCCCGTGCGCCAGTTCCGTGCGCTTCGGCGGGGCTGCGCGCACGACGTCGAGGGACGGGATCTTGATGACGAAAGTGGTGCCCTTGCCGACCTCGCTCGTGACGTCGACCGTTCCGCCCGCATTGTCGACCATGCGCTTCACGATTGGGAGGCCGAGTCCCGTGCCTCGCATCTCGCCCTCGGCGTGCTTCATGCGGCTGGAGATGTCCTGCACGAAGGGATCGAACAGATGGGCCATCTTCTCGTCGGAGATCCCGCATCCAGTGTCGCGCACGGTGAGCGACAGGGTCTGCGTGGCGGAATCCCACCCGTACTCGACGTCGATCTCCCCGCTCTCGGTGAACTTGGCCGAGTTGCCGATGAGGTTGATGAGTATCTGCTTGAGCCCCTGGTGCGAAAGACGCAGGACCGGCACGGCATCCGGGGATGTACGGTGGATGTGGAGCGGCACGCCCGTGCGCCTGAAGTTGTAGTTGAAGATGGCAGGCAGCTCCTCCGCCGCCTGCTCCACGTCGCACTCGCCCGAGAGCATGTGCATCGCGCCGGAGTCGAGCTTTGAGAGGTCGAGCACGTCGTTTATGAGGTCAAGGAGGGCGTTGGCGCTCAGCTGGATTCCGGTTATGTATTCCTTCCGGCGCTCCTCGCCGCAGTCCGCGCGCGAGAGGAACTCGGCGAAGCCGATGACGGCGTTGAGCGGAGTGCGGAGCTCGTGCGACATCATCGCGAGGAACCGCGTCTTCGCCTTGGAGTACTCCTCCGCGACCTTCGCTGCCTCGTTGGCGCGCTTCACCTGCCTGCGCAGGAGGAGGATCATGACGAACGCGAAAGCGGCGGCGAGCGAAAGCGCGGCGAAACCGGTGATTACGAGGAACCGCTCGAACTCGTCCTCCGTCATCCCGAACACGCGCTTCGCGACGGTGCGCTCTGCGGCGGCCTTGATGAACATCTCCTGGATGTCCTCGGGATCCATGCCCGACACCGCCTTGCGGATCACGCTCACCAGCTCGTCGGGGATGTCGCGGCTGGCCCACATCTCGAGCGTGCCGTTCTCCTCGCTCGACCCGAGCATGTGCGCGTACACCTTCGGGACCGGCAGGGAGAACACGGACACGCCGCCCATAGCCACGACGTCGGTCTTCTCGGGGTACGGTATCCAGAACTTCGTCTCGCCGCGCATGAACTTCGCCTCGGCCGTGTTGATGCCCGTCTGCGGCTGCGTGTCGAACCTGAGCCCGGTGCGCCGCGAAAGTGCCTCGAGGAACTCCTTCGCGAAGTGGACGATGTTGCCGTCGGCGTCCTTCAGGTTCACCGGCCACGGGGAGAAGTCGATCATCACGGGGGCTGGGTCGGCGCGGCGGGTCTTGAGCCATTCCGCCTCGGAGAAGGTCAGCAGGGACATCTCGTCCCGGATGCCGTAGTGCCGCTCGGAGATCATCCGCATGTACTTCGGGAAGTCGTCGCAGACCCTGTCCATCGCCTGCTCCAGCTCGAGGAATAGGTCGCGCCTGTCGGGCGACACGCACACGTACATGGGATGCGACACGTAGACGTGCAGGGCGCGCTCGTTGTTGAGCTTCGGCGTCTCTATGTCGACGCAGGCGTCTATCTCGCCGTCGAAGTAGGCCTTGATGAGCGAATCCTCGGTCGGATATTCCGAGCAGACGATCCCTACCGGATTTCCGGTCGCGGCGAGCTTCTGCTTCACGCGGTCGGCGCTGAAAGAGCCGGAGAGGAGCCCTACCTTCATGCCCCGCCAGGTCGCGTGGTCCCCCGCCTTGAAGCGGCTGTTCCGCTTCGTCCACAGGTACACGCGCAGCATTCCTATCGGCGTGTGCGGGTACAGCAGCGTCTCGCCACGCTCGGCCGTGAAGCCGATCCCCCCCACGATGTCGAGCCTCCCGTCCATTACGTCCTTGAGGCTCTCCGCGTATGTCCCGTAGACGTAGTCGTATGTCCAGCGCGTGTTGCCCGCCACGGCGTTGAACCAGTCCTCGATCACTCCCGAACGGTCGCCGTCGGGCGAGAGGGCGAAGAGGTGCCCGCGGCGGTAGGCCGCGATGCGCACCCTGTTCTGCGGACGCGGAACGCCGAGCAGGCTTTCGCGCAGGGCGTCGTATCTTTCCACGTTGTCGATGTAGCATTCGCGGTAGGCCTTCTGAAGCCGGTTGAAAAGCTCCCGGCGGTCCTTCCTAGCGGCGAAGTACACGTTGCGCGACCCTATGGGCACAACTTCGACGAGTCCCTCCGGGCGTTTGCCCTCCGGGGTGTACAGGAACAGGAGGTCGACGTTTTTCGTCTCGAGCGCCCTGACGGCTTCGGCGCTGGTCCTGAACTCGACGAACTCGGGGGAGAGCGACGCACGTTCGAAGTAGTTCTCTCGGTCGTCGTCGCGCCCCTGCGACACGGGAGAGTATCCGACGCGCATTCTCGGCCAGTCGGCGATCTTCGAATCGAGCATCTCCTTCGCGCGGTCCTTGGTGGCGTAGAGCGCGAAGTGCATGCGCCCCAGCGGCTGCATCGGAAAGTCGTAGTCGCGGCACAGCGCTGGCGTCCTGAAGGCGCATCGCAGGACTTCGGCGTCCGCGGGGTCGAACATTCCGTCGTCGCCGAAATCCAGGTTCTGCGCCTCCACGCCCGCCTTTGCGAAGACGTCCTTCATCACCTCTCGCGCATAGCGGACGTCTGCGGCGGCCCAGATGTCCATGTCCGGATCGCGCTCGCAGTCTGCAACGCGCACCGTCTCGGCGGAGGCCTTCAGCGCGGCGAACGCGACCGCCGCGAGAACCGCGGCAGCGGCAGCGGCCTTGACAAGGGCCTTTGTCAGTTTGCGGCGCCTGCGCCGCGCGAGAAACTCCTGCATGTCTGGATCCTGGGTCTCGAGCGTTATGTCGGACATCGTGTTCATCCCCGCGCCCCTCGAGGCACCCGATGCGGCGAGCAGCTCGGCGATGCCCGGCGCGGGACGCTCCTCCTCGGCGGCATAGAAGCCCGCTGTACGCGCCGTATCCGGGCGGAAGCCGGCGGCGCCGAGCGCCGCGATGAGCTCCGCGGGGCCGGGATAGCGGTCCTCTGGCCTCTTGGCGCACATCTTCGCCACGATCTGCGCGAGCGCGGGCGAGACGCCAGGCGCGTATTCCCGCACATCAGGAATGGGAGCGCTGTCAAGAAGCTGCCGCAGAATGTCGGACATGGACTTCCCGCTGTAGGGGCGACGCCCGGCAAGAAGCTCGAAAAGAATGACGCCGAGGGAGTAGATGTCCGCCCGCATGTCCACCGTGCTGGAGTCGATGGCCTGTTCGGGGGCTATGTAGTTTGGCGTTCCGAACACCGACGCCGCCATTGTACGCAGAGAGTCCACGTTGCTCGAGACCTTGGCGACGCCGAGGTCGAGGAGCCTCACCGTGCCGTCCGGAGTGATCATGATGTTCTCCGGCTTCAGATCACGGTGCACAAGCCCGAAGCGCTGCGACATCTCGAGCACGCCTGCGATCTGGAGGATTATCCCAGCCGACTCTCCCTCCGGACGCGGACCGCCGATCCCGAGCGCCATGCGGAGCGTATCGCCCTTGACATAGTCCATCACGAGGTAGTAGACGTCGCGGCTCTCGTCATAGCCCGCGTCATGCACCGCGACGAGGTTGGGGTGGCGGATCCTTGAGGCAAGCTTCGCCTCGCGGACGAAGCGCGTGACGTATTCGGGCTTCGCCTTCGCTATGTCGCGGTCAAGCACCTTGACTGCATAGAGGGTGTCGAGCATCCCGTGGCGCGCGAGCCAGACCGACCCTAGTCCGCCTTCCCCCAGAAGACGCTCTATCGTGTAGCCGAGGAAAGTGTCGCCGGGCCTGAAGACGTGAGTCATGTGGACGCCTTTCCGGAAAGGCCGAACCTGTGCCACCATCTCCGCTTCGTCTCAGACCCGTCTGCGCCACATGGCCGCCTCTCGTCGCCAGTCATCAGCAGACTGTCGGAGTCCGCGCGCACGAGAAGGTCGGCCGCGGCGCCGGAGGTCTTCGGCCTGTCCTCCGGCTTCGGAGCGCACATGAGCGAAAGGACGTATGCGACAGCGGCGGAGACCTCGGGGCGCATCGTCCTGACGTCAGGCAGCGGCTCGCCGCGTATCGCCTTCGCGAGCATGCCCATCACGGTGCTGCCGTCGTTGGGGCGCTTGTTCGTGAGCATCTCGTAGAGGACCACGCCGAGGGAGTAGATGTCCGCGCGCGCGTCGATGCTGTGCGAGTCCATCATCTGCTCCGGCGCCATGTATGCCGGAGTGCCGACGATCATCCCGGCCCTCGTCACCATCGTCACCGTCGCGTCGTCCTCGAACTTGGCGACGCCAAGATCCGCAAGCTTCGGCGTGCCGTCCGCGGCGAAGAGAATGTTGTCTGGCTTGATGTCGCGGTGAATCACGCCGCGCCTGTGCGCGGCCTCAAGCGCGTAGGCGATGTGCGAGGCGATGGATACGGCCTCGTTGATCGGAAGAGGCCCGCGTTTAGACAGGAGATCGGAGAGACTTCCGCCGGGCATGTAGTCCATCAGCAGGTAGCAGATGCCAGTCTCGGGGTTTTCGCCAGCGTCATGGACGGCAATCAGGTTCTTGTGGGTGATGCTCATCGCGAACTCGGCCTCGCGGATGAAGCGCGAACGGTAGTTGGCGTCACGCTTCATTATCTCGGGGCTCATCACCTTCAGGGCGTATTTCTCTCCGTCTGGCGCCTCGACAAGATAGACCGCCCCCATCGAACCGCGGCCTATGAGACCGCAGACCGTGCAGTCGCCGAACCTGTCGCCAGGCCGGAACCGATCAGTACATTCCGTTGAGCCGATAGCCATTCGTGTTGTTGGATTGCCGTATTGAAGATAAATTATACCAAAACGATCAGCATAGAACAAGGCCGCCTCACCCTACCGTGCATTCCGCGAAGTCGCGAAAAACAGCGTCGCGCCGGCGGCGACAAGCGCGATAGATATCACCTGCCCGATGCTGAGACCCCAGAACGCGGCGCGGGGATCGCCGCGCATGAACTCCA
>CAMOCC010000127.1 GCA_946610035.1 uncultured Verrucomicrobiota bacterium | reverse complement strand
CCAGGCGAACGCCCAGGAGACGGCGACGGACGGAGTCGACGTGTTCGGGAAGGACTTCTACGACTCAATCACGAACAATCTGCCGATCCAGCTCGTCCAGGGCGTGTACACGCGCTTTGAGGTCGGTCCGAGCGACGGAAATTCGACGATGAGCCGCGTTCTCGCCGGCACGCTGCCGCCTGGGCTTTCTCTCGACGGGCGGGAGAAGAAGGGCATCGTGAGCGGCACGCCGACCAAGGCAGGGACCTACACTTGCCTTCTCCAGACGGCGACCGGAACGGCCAAGAAGCCCATCTGGGGGACGACGCTGAAGATGACATTTGAGGTCATCCCGCTCGGCACATCCGTCGGTTCGTTCCGTGGTGTGCTGACGGAGGACGGTTCTGCCCTCGAGATCGGTGCGCCGCGCATAGGACTCATAACCCTCACCGCGACGTCCGCTGGCAAGCTTTCGGCGAAGGCCGTCATAGCAGGCAAGACGTACACCGGCTCCAAGACCGGTCTCGACGAAGTCGTCGACGGGTCGGCGGACAGCGAGAGCCGCACGTTCGAGGTGACGATTCCCATGGCGATCGACAAGAAGGAGAAGGCCAAGGTGGCCTGCACCGGAACGCTCGTCGTGACGCTCAAGGACTGGTCGACAGACGATCTTGACGCCTTTGACGACAGCGTCGGCTCCGTGGAGCTCCGCCTTAACGTGCCGAACAGCGGCAAGACGGCTATCATTGCGGAAGCCAACTACGTCGCCGAACTCTACCGCAACAACTCCGGCCTTGCCAACGCAGCGGCTGTGTTCGAGCCCTTCAAGGGGTACTACACCGTGGCGCTTGCCGCCCCCGGCGTGACGGAAGATTCCGGTGTCCCGGCCGGGCACGGCTACCTGACTCTTACGGTCGATGCAAAGGGCGGCGTGAAAGTCGCTGGACGCCTTGCCGACGGAACGGCCGTCTCCGGCTCTTCGACTGCGACGCCTGTCGGGGATCTCAACACCCCCGAGAGCTGCGATCTCTACATCCCGCTCGCGTTCAGCTCCGCTTCGTATTCGTTCGGCGGAATCGCGAAGATCTCCTGGGCCGAGGGCGAGGACGGATATACCGCTTCGATTCTCGATTCTGCGACTACGCTTCGCTGGTACAAGGACGGTGCCTCCGCCACGCTTTCTGGCGAGATGCTCGACCTTGAACTTGAACCCGCCGGCGGCTGGTACAACACGATTCCCAACCTACAGCGCTACTACCTGGACCGCGACTTCGAGCTCGACGGCGTTTCGGTGACGCTGTCGGGGAATTCCGTCAAGCTTGGGGCCACTACGGGCGATTCGGCGAGCGCGATGAAATATTCGCTCGCCCGCGCGACGGGTCTTGCGACCGGAACTCTGACGTATGCGGGGACGAAGAAGATCAAGCACTTCGGCGTGCTGCTCATGAATCGCGACGCAGGCGCCGTGGCGCTTGATGCGGACGTGTGGACCGCCGGCTTCTTCACTCACAAGGTCAGCTCGACGTGGACGGAATCGCTTCCCTTCGACATCCTTGCCGTCCAGATTGACCGCGACTGGAACGAGGCGTCGGTTCCCGACGACGGGGAATGAGGTTCCCTGTCGCCAGTGCGTTTCTGCTTGCCGTCCTGCCGATGATGGCCGGGGCGGCGGCAGATTCGCTTGGCTTCAATCCCGAAAAAAATCCCGAGAAGGCGCTCGGGATGTACATTGCGCCGGAAAACAGCCTCATCTACCGGATGCGCCAGCCGGACGGTTCTACGCGCGAGTTCGAGCGGATATATGCCAGGCCCGGCACGCTCGCCAGCGTCAGAGGATGGAAGGGGCGCTTCGCTAAGGATGCAGTGGCGGTCGAGTCGGGGCCTGATGTGAAGGGAGGACGAATCTCGTATCTCTTCGAACGCGGCAGACTCGTGGGCTTCTCCCGTGAGGGTTCGCAGCCGGTTTCCTTCGACTACGAGGCGCCACGTCCTGTTCTTCCCGAGGAGCAGTCGCCGATACTGAAGGCGCTTGTGCCGATTCCGCCGGGCACGAAAAGTGCGATTGACAGGGAGTTCGACCGCAAGTGGAAGAGAAGCCGACGTCTTCGGTTCCCATATCCGAATCCAAACCGATCTGCGATGCTCTACTGCGAAATCGCAGTTCTGGCGCTCGCGGGCGTCCTTTTCTTCGTTCGGCGGCGGTCGCTCCGGATCGTGTGCGGCGTTGTCTTTGCGCTTGCCGTGGGCTGTCTTGCGTGGGCTGGCTCGCGCGGCGCGATGCTTGGCTTTGCGCTGGCTCTTCTCTGCTTTGCGCTTTCGCGGTTCCGGGAGATCTGCCTCGCGCTTCGGCGGAAGAGGGTTTGGATTGCGGTTGCGGCCGTCATCGCGCTTGCCGTAGCGTGGCTGTGCGTGCAGGATTCCCATTTCCTTTCGCGCGGCTTCAGGGGGCGCAGCTCGTGGAGCAACAAGATACGCCTTGAGATCGCGCAGAACGCGCCGATGATGCTCGTCGACGCGCCGGGAGGGTGGACCGGCGGGGGCATGAAGATAGGGAGGTCCTACCTTGACTGGTACCAGCCTCTCCATGTCGTTGCGCTTACCGGCTCGCTCATATGCGACCATCTGACTCGCCTTGCCTCCTGCGGGTGGTTTGGCCGTTTTCTGTATGTGTTCGGATGGCTCCTTGTCCTGATGTGGGGAGCCGTCCATCTGGCAAGAAAGCGAGATGCGCTTCCTCTTGCGATGTGGCTTGCCTGGGGCGTTACCGCGTCGTTCAATCCGCTTATGTCCGACTGGACGCTCTGGATCGCCGTCATCCTCGCAAGCGTTCCGCTCGTCATGGTGCGCCCCTGGCGCGAGCCGAAGCCGTACGCTGTCGCGATTGCGGTCTCCGCGGTCTTGTCTGCGCTGGTGCTGGCATCGCTGTATGCCGCCGGCGTCGCGCGCGAGAGGCCTGAAGTCAAAGTGTTCCGCGACGGAGAGCGGACGATGGTCAAGTATAAGAACCCGACGATATGGATCGTGGACGACGGTCTGTCTTTGGGCGGGGTGCTCTGCTGGAAGGACGTGCGAAGGTACATGAAGAACCATCCGCACGCGCCAGGCGTCGGCTGCGTCGACTCCGTGGAGGACCTCCCCGGCGCTTTCAGGATCGAAAGACTCGTTCTTGCAGGCAAGGCCGGCGACGATTGGCTTAAGAAAATCAGCGCCGACCCCGAGGCGCGGAAGAATCTTCCAAGGGCGGTCGTCTTCATATCGCCGCCGTTCCCGCCGCAGGCGGTTCCTCCGCCGCTTCTGAAGGCGTGCGAAGTCCGTATCGTGATCGGCGAATTCGCGACATGGTACCATTCCTCTGCCTATGCCGACGCACCGGATTGGGTGAAGGTAGTGCCGGGCATGGAGCTGTACATAGCGGATTGGATGCACTATGCGCTCGGCGGAGAGTGATGGAGGCCTTGTGACTCGGTTTGACGGCAGATTTCGCGTCCTGGTGCTGATGGCTGCCGACGCCGTCTGCCTTTTCAGCGTCTGGACGTTCACCGTGTGGGCCTATCGAGCGCTCGGTCCCGGGCACTACAAGTACGGCGCCGAGTTCTATCTCCGTCTCTGGCCGGTTGTGCTCGTATACATCGCGCTTAACGCGATGTTTCGGCTCTACCATGGCAGCGTGATGCATCCGGCGGCTCCTGTGACGCCGCCGGAGGAGCTCAGACGGCTCGTCGGCTCGTCGCTCCTCACGCACCTCGGGCTCATCGCCTACCTCGCGCTCGCGTACCAGACGACGGAGCACTACTCCCGCGCCGTGATCGTGATATCGGGCTGCCTCGCCGCGTTCCTCGCCCAGCCGTTCAGGGATTTCGCGCGGAGAGCGGCGTTCGTGCTCGGCTTCGCGCGAATCCCCGTGATTCTCGCTGGCGAAGGTGATCTTGTCCGCAGGCTCGAGCGTTCCCTTTCGGCGGATTCGTACCTCGGCTTCCGCGTCGTTAGGACGCTTGGCGCGGATATCGCGGAGATTGCCGCCGCGGCGAAAGAGACTGGCGTCAAGACGCTTGTAAGCTGCCTCGACCCCCGTGTTCTTCGCTGTCAGATGCCGGAGCTCGTACACCTCTTCTCCCACATCGAGTACATGCCGAGCGGCTCGTCGTTCCCCGTAAGCGGCGGGCAGATTGTGTCCTTTGACGGCCTGGGCGGGATCGAGATGGTGAACCAGCGCCACTTCCGCGCCCTGCGGATGGAGAAGCAGATCCTCGACAGGGTGCTCGCGCTTGTCGCGTTCATTGTGCTTTCGCCGTTCTTTGTCGTTGTTCCGATTCTCGTGAAGCTTACGAGCCGCGGGCCGGTTTTCTACAGGCAGGACCGGCTCGGGAAGAGGGGCCGGCCCATCCGCGTGTGGAAGTTCAGGTCGATGTACGCCGATGCTGACGAGCGGCTCAAGGCGATTCTCGAGTCCGACCCTGCGCGGCGCGCGGAGTGGGATGCCGGCTTCAAGCTAAGGGACGACCCGCGCGTCACACCGCTCGGCAGGTTCCTGCGCAAGACGTCTATCGACGAGTTCCCCCAGCTTTTCAACGTGTTTGCCGGTGACATGGCGCTCGTCGGCCCGCGGCCGATAGTCGAGAAGGAAGTCCATTACTACGGTTCGTCATACGAGACGTTCGCCTCCGTAAAGCCGGGCATCACGGGGCTCTGGCAGGCGTCGGGAAGGAGCGACACGGACTACCCGCGGCGCGTGGCGCTCGATGTGCACTATGTCTTAAACTGGTCGCCGTGGATGGACATCTGGATTCTCTACCGCACCGTGTACGCGGTGGTGTTCATGCGAGGCGCCTGTTGACCCGCAAAAGTCGGCTTTATTATGGTATAATATCCGCAAATGAATTTTGCGGTAGTCTTTGCCGGCGGAAGCGGCGAACGAATGGGCGGTCCGGTTCCGAAGCAGTATCTGGAACTCGACGGCAAGCCGGTGCTCGCGCATACGCTAGAACTGTTCGAGCGTCATCCGATGATAGATGGCATCTACCTCGTTGTCGGCGAGGGCCATGTCGAGAGGGCGAAGGGCATCGCGGCGAAATACGGGGCGTCGAAGCTGCGTGGCGTGGCGATCGGCGGTGCGACGGCGCAGGACTCGATATATTCCGGGCTCAAGTTCGTCGAGGAACGCGAGAGCGCCGACTCCATCGTGCTGCTCCACGACGGGGTGCGCCCATACGTGCTTCCCGAGGTGATCTCCGCGAACATAGCCGCCGTTGAGAAATACGGCAGCGCAGTGACCTATACGCCGTGCTACGAGACGATCGTGCTTTCGAAGGACGGTGTGCGCGTTGATTCCATCCCGCAGCGCAGCGAGTCGTACACCGCCCAGGCGCCGCAGAGCTTCCGGCTCCGCGGCATAATCGCCGCGCACGAGCGCATCCGCGCGCGCCCCGGGGGATACGCGGGTATGGTCGACCAGGCGACGATATGCTTCACCCTCGGCATACCTGTGCACCTCGTCCCCGGAAACCGCGGCAACGT
>CAMOCC010000126.1 GCA_946610035.1 uncultured Verrucomicrobiota bacterium | reverse complement strand
AATGAAGCGCCAGCTGCGGCAAGCCGTGGCTGGCGCCTTCATTTGGAATCCTTGCATATTTCAGCGACCGGGTTGACTGCGCGGCAATCCGCATGATATAATACGTACAGTTTTTATGTGCAGTTTGGAGAAATGCGATGAATGCCACAATGTTAGACTTCAGAACGAAGATGCCCGAAATTCAGCAGGCCGTCGCCCGCAGGGAACGTGTCACCGTCTCGGCGCACGGACGTCCCTGGGCTGTCATCGTCTCCTGGCAGGATGCGAAAAACGAGATGCCGTCCGCACATGACTGCGCAGCCGCAGGAATGTGGTCAGACAGGGATGATCTTGACGACCCTTCCGAGTGGGTCAGGGAACACCGCGCGCGCCGGAGGTTCTCATGATATTCGACACCGACGTCATGATATGGGCGTTTCGCGGAAACTCAAAGGCCCTCGACGCGATAGACTCAGCGGCGGACAGAAGCATTTCGTCCGTCACCTACATGGAGCTTCTGCAAGGAGTGCGGAACAAAAAGGAGCTTCAGGAAATGAAGCGGTTTCTGTCTGTGCTTGGGTTCAAGACGCTCCCGCTAACGGCCAACATCTCCTCTCGCGCGATTTCGATTATGGAGCTTACATCCCTAAAAAGCGACCTTGGAGTATGCGACGCTCTTATTTTCGCAACGGCTCTCGATATCGGCGATACACTCCTGAGCGGCAACGCAAAGCACTTCAAGGAGGTCCCGCTCCTAGACGCGGCTACATTCCGCCCGTAAGCTCCTGGCTTGAACTGCGCGATGACATAAACTATGCTTGAAACAACCGACACACTTCTGAAAGGACTTGCCGAAGGCAACGAGAGCCGCTGGGCGCGGTTCTACCGCGACTATGCGCCTTTGATCGAACGGACGCTGACCAACCGGGGCATTTCCCATGCGGACGCAGAGGAAGCCATTCAAGACACGCTCCTCGAACTTGTGAAGATCATGCCGACATACAAGTACGACAAGGCCAGAAAAGGCGCATTCCATTCCCTGCTTTTCAAAATCGCCCAGAACAAGGCGATCGACCGGATGCGGAAGGCGAAGGCAGATGCGGACAAAATCGCCAAGTTCGCCGCCGAGCCCGTCATGCCGTCCGAAGAAGACTGGCGAATCGAAACCTTCAATATAGCCCTCCGCCGAGTATTCGCAGACACGTCAATCGGCGAGACGTCGAAAATCGCCTTCCGCCGCCATGTCCAACAGGGCGAAAGCGCCGAAGCTGTCGCATCCGAACTCGGCATAACGGTGAACAACCTCTACCAGATCAAGAACCGCATCAAGCAGCGCATCGCGGACGAAGTGCGCGCAATCAGGGAGAACTCTCCCGATGGAGACTGACATCGACGAATACCTCAAGTCAGATGCCGCCCTGCACCAGACCGAATCGGCGCAGGGACGTCTTCTGCATCTAGGCGAAGCATTCGGCGGCTTTCGCGTCGTCGCCTTTCTCGGACGCGGCGCGACAAGCGAAGTGTGGCGCGTCCACGACGAATCGCTGAACGCCGACTTCGCGATGAAGATCTTCGCGCCGCGCGAAACCGTTTCCGAAAAGGATACAGCCCGTCTGCGACGGCACTTCATCGCGGAGGCTCGCTGCCTCGCGCAGTTCACGCATCCAGGGATCGTCCGCGTACACGTTCTCAATGCCGAATGCGAACACCCCTTCTACACGATGGACCTGCTCCATCCGATCATCCGCCCGCAGGCAAGGCGCAAGGCGCGAAAGATTATAGCCGATGTCCTCACTGCGCTCGACGCGCTTCACGCAAAAGGCATTGTCCATCGCGACATAAAGCCGGCGAACGTCCTTCTCGACGACAACGGGAACGCCCTTCTGACGGACTTCGGCATTGCACAGATAAACGATGCGGAGACCGCCGCGAAAGTAAATCCAGCGAATTGCACAACCACTTCCGCAGGCGACATTCGCATCGCCGGCACGCCCGACTTCAGCGCGCCGGAGCAGTTCATTGGCGCGGACGCGACACCTGCGTCCGACCTGCACGCCGTCGGACGCCTCGCGCTCTGGCTCTTCGACGTCAAGCCGCCCCTCGCCTGGCGCTGGTTCGTCATGCGCGCGACAAACTCCTCGCCAGCACTGCGCTACAAATCGGCAATGGCGATGAAGCGAGCTCTTGGAACTGTACGGGTAATGGAGAAGATTCCACATGTCGTCGTCACATTGACCGGCCTCATGGTTCTCGGGATTCTCACTTGGACAACGTTCCAACGCAAACCTCTGCCAATATGTGCTGACGACGTTACTTTCGAATGGACCGAATACGACTACGCATTTCTTCCAAGACCCGAGAAGCGACAGGCCCCCGTCATAACCCTGGGAAACGGCCAGTCTTACAGTTTAGACCGACAGCTCACCACCAACGAATCGTACTATCTCGGACCGGGGAAGACCAAATCGGAGCCGAACATGGTTCATTGGCGCGGGCGGGTCACAATACGCGGCAACGGAACGCTGTATTGGCCTGTAATCAGACAAACGCAGGTTCATCTCAAACCAGGAGTGAAACTGGTGACATCCGGCCGCTATCCGCGCGCAACACCGCCATTCCCTCCAAAAGAGGCAACCGCAACAAACATGCTCAATTATGCCTCATATATCGTTGAACCTGGAGCGAAACTCGTCTTCACCGACAATCCCGACTATCCGAAATCCCTTATCGACCGGCGATAGGATTCTACCACCGGCTACCAGACGTGACGAGTCCGTCAGCCTTCGCCATATTCTCCCTCGCGGACAGACCGAAACTGGGAAACCGCCGACAACGCAGAGACTTTCACTGCACTAGGCCAAGGAACCGCATGATCCATCTTGAAATCTGCAGAATACATTCGCCCTTCCGCCGCTCAAGATTTAACACCTTGCTCAAAATATGAACAGCCGCAACCTAAACCGCAGTCGCGATCCACAACCGCTCTCTCGCCTGCGGCACAATCCCGCAAACGACGGAGGTGTAGATCTCGCGGTTTGAGAGGAATGTGGTCATGGCAGAAGCCGCTTATACACCGCCGCATCTCGAGCCGAGAAACAGCAGAAAAGGACTTCCATCTGCGGCGCGCTCGGTGATCGCGCCCTACCTTTCGGCGGCGTGGGGTCACGCCGCCCTACCATCTCTGCGTCTCTGCGGCTCTGCGCGAGAAAATTCTCCACCTCCCGCACGGCGATTTGGGCGGCGGCTTCTTTCGGATAGCCATAGATGCCCGTGGAGATGCAGGGGAAGGCGATGGACTTGCAGCCGTTCTCCGCCGCGAGAGCGAGAGAGTTGCGGTAGCAGGCGGCGAGCTTCTCCGGCTCTCCGTGAAGACCGTCGCGATAGACCGGGCCGACGGTGTGGATCACGTACTTCGCGGGTAGCCTGAAGCCCGGCGTGATTCGCGCCTCGCCCGTCGGGCACCGAACGCCCGGCCGCACCTCCGGCACCTTGAGGCACGCCTCGTAAAGCTCCGGACCGGCGGCGTCGTGGATCGCGCCATCCACGCCTCCCCCGCCGAGCATCACCTGGTTCGCCGCGTTGACGATTGCATCCACCGCCAGCGTCGTTATGTCGCCTTGAATTATTTTAATCATGGCATCGTTCCCGTTATTACTTCTATTATGAGGCTTCGCCAAACGTCACCTTAGCGGCTTCACCCGCCTTGCGGCCGATGTCGTAGATGCGTTGCATGACGTCCGGGTCGTGGCAGACGCGCGAGATTCCCAGCGGTTCCTTCGGCGCGATGAGAATTGCCGCGCCTGCGGCCACGCGCGAGTCGATGTACTCAAGCGCCTCGTTGTACCAGACATGACGGTTCTTCAGCGCCCGGTAGATGGCCGGGTGGCGGTTCAGAAGCGGTTTGAGAAGACACATCCTCTTTCTCGGGAACTTGCGGTAGCCGCGAGGGCGCGTCGTGACTACCACGTTCCGCCCATAGCCAAGCGACTCGAAATAGCGGAGCGGGATTCCGTCCGAGAGGCCGCCGTCGAGGTAAAGCCCGCCATCGATCGCGACGGGACGCGAGACGAGCGGCATCGAAGCGGAGGCGCGTATCCAGTCGAACGCGCGCGCGTCGGCCTTGTCGAGCCGCCTATACACTGGCTTTCCCGTCGTGCAGTCGGTCGCTACGACGTGGAACTCCATCGGATTCGCCTCGTACGCCGCAGTGTCGAACACGTCAAGCTCCATCGGAAGCGTCCGATAGCAGAACTCCGCGCCGAAGAGGTCGCCGGTCGTAAAAAGAGACTTCCACGAGCAGTAGCGCGGATCGCGGGCGAAGCGCTTGTTGTAGCGGATGACGCGTCCGACCTGTCCGCTCTTGTAGTTGCACCCGAAGCACGCCCCGGCGGACACGCCGACGATGCCGTCGAACGTGACGCCGCGCTCCATGAGCACGTCAAGGACGCCGGCCGTGAACAGCCCGCGCATCGCCCCGCCTTCAAGTACAAGTCCGCGTTTCAAATTTCAAATCCTCCTGCCGAGATCGAAGGCGGCCTTCATGAACTTCGTCTTCTTCACGGCGCCAGGTTCGTAGACGCCTCCGGCCTTGAGGAAGCCCTTGATCTTCGCGCCTTCAAAGCAGTCGACGAAACCCTGAAGCGGCGCCTTAACGAGATCCCAGTCCATATTCTCCGCCATAGTCGCGACGAGGTAGTACGGCTTGCCGTTCGGCTCCGGCCACTTCGCGACGCAGCGGTCGAAGAGCGCCTTGAGCTGTCCGGAGATCGAGAAGTAGTAAACCGGCGTGCCGAACACGACGGCGTCCGCCCTGCATATCTTCTCGACGATCGCGTTGGCGTCGTCATTGATCACGCACTTTCCGAGTTTCTGGCAGGCATAGCATCCGGTGCAGAACCCGATCTTCTTGTCCTTGAGCCGGATGACCTCGGCCTTGTTGCCCGCGGCCTTCACTCCCTTGGCGACTTCCTGGCAGAGTGCGTGGGAGTTGGAGTTCGGACGGAACGACGCCGAAATAATCAGGACGTTCTTGATTTTCTTTGCTGTCTTCTTCGTGGGCATGGCTATATCTCCTTTGGGGTTTAGAATCGGTGCGCCAGCGCACATGGCTCCAATAGTATATCATTTCTCCGGCACGTATGGTGCCTCAAATGCGCCAGCATTTTCAATCGACATTTGCCACAAGCCTGAAAAACCTGTATGCCGGCTTCTCGTCGGCTGGAAGCAAGTTGTAATCCTTCCATTCGGACTTGTCGGCGGACGGATTCTTTGCGGCAAAGCTCTTGCCGCCGACCTTCACGACGATGAGGTGGTCGGCAACGGTCGTCAGTGCCATCGTTGCGATGCTGAATGCCAGAAGCGTACATTTCATTTCAGGTTTCTCCTATTGGGGTGAAAAAGAAAACGCTGATAGTATAACTTCATCCGCGAGAAATAACAAATACCTATTTCTTATCATAAAACATAATCTAATATTATGCCATGCCGTGTGTCGTCCAATAACTAAAAACATCACTATTGCAGTA
>CAMOCC010000125.1 GCA_946610035.1 uncultured Verrucomicrobiota bacterium | reverse complement strand
GCAATGTCGTCATATCCGTCGCCGATTCGATTCCACGCGCCCCGACGGTTGCGGGGGTCAATGTCGAATGCAAGCTCTTACAGACAAATGACTTGAGGAATTGGCCTAGCGCGGGAACACCGACGAACGGCAAGACGATTACCATCCCGGTCGAACACAGCAACCGATTCTACAAGGTGATCGTCGAGATTCAATAGGCTGCCTTTCTCGAAGAAGATACAAACCGCGCATACCTGTCCTCGCTTCTCCATCTCAATGCGGATGGTCTCGCGTCCGCGCCTGGCCGGCATCCGCTTCGCCATCACCTTCACATCCTCCGGCGGACGTCATGCCGAAATCCCCGACCGGCAGAGTACCGACGAAGAGCCGGTTCATCTCCTCACGCAGCGAGTCCGACTCCGCCGCCGGCAGCGGATGCTCCTGGAACGGATCCTTCACGACATCGTAAACCCGCACCGGATCTGACAGCGACTTCATCTGCGTCCTCACAGCCACAAGATTCCCCCTCCTCAGCATCTGCTGCCGCCCGCGCACCGGCGCCTTGCGCGCCTTGATTTCCGCGTAGTCTCCGCCGCCGAAGTCCGGTCCGAAATACTGCGTGTAGACGAGCGACCTGCGGACCTCTCCGCCGCCACCCAGCCAACGCGGCAGAAGGGACACGCCGTCCGTCCCCGCCGCGGCGTCGCGAACTCCGGCGATGTCGGCGAAGGTCGCGAGCCAGTCGTAGCTGATGGACGGCTCGGCGTCGCGTCCTGATGCAATCCGACCCGGCCAGCGGACGAACGTCGGCACCCGCATTCCCCCTTCGAAGACATCGCGCTTCATGCCGTCGAACGGTCCCGCCGACGCGAAGAACCTGGTGTCCGCCCCGTACTCCCCCGCCGGACCGTTGTCGCTGGTGAACACAACGAGCGTGTCATCCGCAATGCCGAGGTCCTCGAGCGTCTTCATCAAGTCCGCCATCGCCCGGTCGAGCCGCGCAATCGCAGTTGCATAGCGCGCCGCCTTCGGATCGAGCGCCGCATACGCAGGATCGATCCATGTGTTGCAGACGTCGGCAGTGGACTTGGCGACCGGCCAAACGACGCCGCCGGAAAGTCCGCCGCCCTCGGGATAGGGTCCGGCCGGAACGTGCAGCGTCTCCCGGTGGACGATTTCATCCGCGAGCATCCCAGAGCCGTGTACCGTGTTCACGGCGAGGTACATGAAGAACGGCCGATTCGCACTCGCGGCGACGTGGTCGACGAGGTATCGCTTCGCCCGCGCCGTGAAGAGGTCGGTGGAATAGACGCGCTCCGCGCTTGCGGTGGCGTTGGTGCGGTCCTCCATCACGCCCATCCAGATGTCGTTTACCCGTCCGTCGAAGTGGTAGTAGGTGTGTCCGGCTATGTGGAACGGGAATCCGTAGTAGTGGTCGAATCCGCGGTCGAGCGGATGGGCCGAAAACGGAAGGCCCGACCCGCCGCCCCCGCCTACACCCCACTTGCCGACGGCGTATGTCGCGTATCCGGCGCCCTTGAGCACAGAAGCAAGCGTCCGAGTTTCGCTGATGGGGGCGTCGAAATTGTTGTCAGACACAGAACATCGTCCCTGGCGTAATCCGGTGAGGATCGATGCGCGCGACGGCGCGCAGACGGGCGCCGCGCAGACGTGGTCGGCGAGGACAACGCCCTCTGCGGCGAGCCGGTCGAGCGTCGGTGTGCGTATGGCGGGCTTCTCCGCGTTGCGGGAGTTACGTCCGGTGAACCCGACGTCGCCCCAGCCAAGGTCGTCTGCCAGAATAAAGAGGATGTTGGGGCGCGTCGCCGCGAGGGATACAGTCGTGGCGAACGAAAGCGCCGACGCCAACGCCATGGCGGCGCCTCTGGTAGAGCTTTCCGTCATATGGCAATAATCATCATTTCGATTTTCATAAAGGCCATTCAAAGGTTTTCCGGTCTCGCACCGTCACCAAGTCTGGTGAAACCAGGTCATGGGACGGGGGCGTACTCCTTTGCGTCGATATACCGGTCGTCGTCGCCGAGGGCGGATTTGCGTTCGGAGAGGATTCGCTTGAGTTCCGCAACGCGACCTGCGACCGCCGGATCGGCGTAGCGGTTTCTCAACTCCTCCGGATCGGACACGGTGTCGAAGTACTCCCATTCACCGCGTTTGTAGTAATGGACGAGCTTGTCCTTCGCCGTCACCACCCCGTACCAGGCCGCCGTCCCGTGCTCTCCGCCCTCGATGTAGTACCGACAGTAGATCGCACGGTCGGACGCGACGGGCTTCTCGCCTGTCATCTCCCCGACAAACGACTCCCCCTGCATCTCCACGGGCCGCTCCACCCCCGCCAGCGCCAGGAAGGTCGGCGCAAAGTCGACGTTGGACACCAGCCCCTCGCTGACAGTTCCGGGTTTGATGGCACCGGGCAGTCTCGCCACGAACGGCATCTGCAGCGTCTCCTCCATGATGAACCGCTTGTCGTAGAGTCCGTGGTCGCCGAGGAAGAACCCCTGGTCGGACGTGTACACTACGAGCGTTTCGCCATCCACCCCCTTCTCCTTGAGGTAGTCCATCATTTCTCCGACCGAATCGTCGACGGACTGGACCGTGCCGAGGTAGTCCTGCATGTAGCGGAGATACGCGAACGCCGTCCGCGCCCGGTCGTCCGTCCCGACCGGCCAGTCGTCCACATACTCCCCTTTCTCGTTCTTCGCGCCTTCGTAGCGCCGCCCCTCGAACTCGAAAACCCCGCCGTTCCTGAAGTACTCCGCCACCTTAAGATCGAGCCCGATTCGCATGTGGTTGAGGATGGACATCCGGGCGGTCTTGATCGCACTCGCCCTGCCGGCGTAGTCGTCGAACAACGTGGCCGGCATGGGAATGTCCTTCAGCGTCAGCTTCCTGAACGCGTCGCGGTACTTAGGGCTCGCCAGCCAGTTGCGGTGCGGCGCCTTGTGGTGCATCATCATGAAGAACGGCCTGCCGCTCGCTATTGCCTTGTCCAGCTCCGCCTTCGCGAGCCGGGTCAGGTTGTCCGTCGCGTACTCGCCCTTGTATAAGCGGCGGACCGCCTTCCCGTCATCGCCGCGCGTGAAGAAGTACGGATCAAAGTAGCTTCCCTGGTTTTCGTAGATCGCCCAGCTGTCCCAGTCCGAGTCGCGCACAGAGCCAGGTCCGCCGACATGCCACTTGCCGATGAACGCCGTATAGTATCCGGCGTCGCGCAGATGTCCGCCGACAGTCTTGATGTCCGTGCTGATCGCATTGAAGGTCGGCACTCCGTTGCTGTGGCTGTAGCGTCCCGTCAGGATGCTCGCCCGCGACGGCGCGCAGATCGGATTCGTCGCGTACACGCGGTTCATCCGCACGCCCTCCGCCGCAATCCGGTCGATGTTCGGCGTCTTGTTGATGCGCGAACCGTAGCACGAAATCGCGTTCGCAGCATGGTCGTCGGACATTATGAAGAGGATGTTCGGCCTCTTCGCCTCCGCGGCGACGGCTGTCGCGCCGGCCGCAAACACACTTGCCATCAACGAGCACTTCATCATTCTCTCCTTCATTTCCGCCTCCTTTGTCTTTTCCTGTTGTCATCGCCTGTCAAAGCGATCTTACAATCCCTTCGAGAACCGGTATCGCGTGGTCGAAGAAGCGCTTCCAACCGGCGCATAGCACGGGGCGCCCCGCGTTCCTGTTCCTCGGACAGTCCCCGTGGCACCAGCGGTAGTGGGCGCAGCTGCGGCACTCCTTGGGCAGGTTCTCGAGCTTCCTCGCGGCGAATCGCTTGTATGCGACGCTCGAGACGATTTTCTCCCAGCTGTCCTCCATTATGTTGCCGAGCCTGAGGTCCTCGCGAACGTGGAAGTCGCACGGGTAGACGCTGCCGTCGTGCTCCACTACTAGGTACTGGCGGCAGCTCGCGCCGAAGGAGCACTGCGTCGCATGGCCGACGACCATCTGCGCGACTATCGAGTCGAAGAGCCTCACCGAAAGGGTCCTCGAATCCGCCTTGGCCCACTCGTCGAACAGTCCGCACAGAAAGGAGCCCCATTCAGCCGCGTTTATCTCGTGCCTCGGACCGGTGCATTCGATGTACTGGTGGAAGCGCGTGGAGAAGTTGTCCCTGAGATAGCGGTAGACGCGGACGGGCTCGGCCACGTTCGACTTGGAGACGACCGTGAGGAGGTTGTAGTCCACTCCCGCCCGCTCCATCCGGCGGATGCCCGCCTCGGTTGCGGCGTAGGCGCCGCGAAAGCGGTTGTGCACTTCGGGCGGACCGTCCACGGAGGCGCCTACGAGCCAGTGTCCGGCGGCGAGGAACTCCGCCCATTCGTCCGTGACCAGCGTCGCATTGGTCTGCAGCGACTTGTCGACGGGATATCCCTGGACGCGACGGAAGAAGTCCAGTCCCGCAAGGGTCGGCTCGCCGCCCTGGAAGGCGACGGCCTTCCCCTCGAAAGGCAGCGCAGAATACGTCTCCATGATCCGCTCCAGCACTTCCGGCGACATCCGTCCCGGTGCATGGCCGCGGTAGAAGCAGTACTCGCACGCGAGATTGCAGTCCGCGCCGCATGGCTTTACGAGGAGCGAAAAGGCGTTCATGTCGCTCTTCTCCGCGGCGTTTACAACCGCGGTGGACGCGCAAAGCGTAGTAGCGACATTGGCTTTCTTCATGGCATGGCCCCCCTTACGCCAATATTATATCAAATATCCGTCGCCAAATCATCAGCTAACTGATCAGCTAACTGACGGAGGGCATGGCATCGCCGTCATTCACGTCCAGCGCTGGAACTTCATCTTCGCGTTTCGAATAGAGGATGTCGCCTTCTTGTTCAATGGTTTCTCGTTCATTTTGTCTCCGTTTCATTGTGTGCGGCACTGGAACGGCGCCCCTGCCGTTTAACGATCTATTTATGTGCCAGTTCATCGCCTGTTTCCCGATTGAATGCGATAACATGCCGCCAGTCACGCGCTGTTGCGCAGAGCCCCTTGCGCACTTGATTATTGCATATATAGCGGAACTTTTCGGCATAATGCGCATCGTCTCGCAGGCGCGTATCCCAGAAATCTTTCTGGAAATGGACTCCGCAATGCTCCGATACATAGTGCTTCCAATGCTGTATCACATGAGGTAGGGACGGCGTTCCACCGCCGTCCGCGCCTGCCGGTATGTATACAATAAAGTGCAAATGATCCGGCATAACTAAAAACAAAGACAATTTCCATTTTCCACGAACATGATACTGCCGGGCGCATTCAAGAATTTCATTTGCAATTGGCATTAACACGCCCGGCAGGGACGGCGTTCCACCGCCGTCCGGTACATCCGCGGTCGCCGGTGGAACGGCGACCCTACCGCGCACCGCATTCGGTAGGGACGGCGTTCCACCGCCGTCCGGTATATCCGCGGTCGCCGGTGGAACGGCGACCCTACCATACTGAACACGTTCGGACGCGCAGATCGTAATGAAATACCACGCCGACGAGATATCAATCGCCAACGGTCCGCGATGATCCAACCGCTTCCGCGAAGGCATCACTGCGTCCTCTCCTAACTGGCCCTTTTTAATCATCTCGTCTCCTCCTTGACCGTCATGCCGACTTCGGGTTCGGAGCCGGAAACGAGATCGCCCTGAGAGGCGACGTTGCGCCAGACGACCGGCGTAAGGTGCACGTCGAGGTTTTCGTCCT
>CAMOCC010000124.1 GCA_946610035.1 uncultured Verrucomicrobiota bacterium | reverse complement strand
GACCTGTGCGCCTCGTCCGCAGGCAGTCCACGCGCTCGTTCAAGTTCTACGACCCGCGCGTAACGAAGGCGGTGGAGCGCATACGCCGCGATGCGGCCACGGGCCTCTCAGCCGCCGACGTTCTCGCGGAATTCCCGTACTCGCGGCGCATCGCCGAGAAGCGCTTCCGCGCGGCGACGGGAAAGACGATCCTCGAGGAGATACAGGATGTCCGCTTCGAAAAGGTCTGCGAACTCCTGATGACGGACATTCCGATCGGCCATATCGCGGGACGCTGCGGAATGCAGTCGGATTCGTTCCTGAAGCGCTTCTTCAAGGCGCGCACGGGGATGACGCTCCGCGCCTGGAGAAATGCACACCAATAACTGGCGAATCAGCGCCTCTGGCGCAGCCAAACCCAGAAAAGGACAAGCACGACGACGGCAACGACGCCGATGCGCCCGCGGCGGAACGCGGCGTCGGGGTCAACTGGGGGCGGAGGCGGCGGCTCCTGAGCGACGGACTCGACGACAAGCGCGCCACCCTGGCCGTCAGGTTGCAACGCCTGCGATTCCGCGGCATGGGCGGCCTCTCGCTCTAGACGCTCCTCCTCTGCGGCGCGCAGCTCGCGCTTCAGCTGCGCCGTCACTACACTCGGATCTGCACTGGCTTCAACCATAGATTCGAATCACCTGCCCTTTCTTCAGTCGAAGACGACCATCCCATCAGGGATCTCCGCCCAGGCGACAGTCGTCGGCGGGTTGTCGCTCGCCTTTGCGAGACCGACCTTGTCGTTGTCGACAGTCTCGGACGAGCCGGAGTAGAGCCTGATGTCCCAGTTGAGGTAGAGATTGCTGGAGTAGCGTATGCCCTCGTTGCGGCAGACGAGCGCGCCGTTGAAGGTACACTTGCCTATGACGCCGAAGATGCCGTGGTTGTTGTATAGAACGCCGTCGACGCGCGTGATCGTCGAAGAGCAACGGGAGGAAATCTCGGTGTCGAGACAGACCGACTCGTAGTACTTGCGGTCGTATGAAACTCCGGGGACCTGTATGCACGGAGTGTAGTATTCGTTCTTGCTGACGTACCTGTTCTCCTTAGTGTGGGTCGTCGTGTTGTAGGTCTCGTAGGTACCGGATCTTGTCGCCTTTTTCTGCTCACCGGGTCCGTCAACCATGCGCTGCTTGCCGAACTTTCCCGTCATGGAATCCCTGCCGCCTGGCACGAAGGCCGCGAGACCGGCGCTCTCGCACTTGGCGAAGTCCGCGGAGTTGACGTATTCCGCCACCGTGTAGTTGCCGCCAAACGTCTCGGGATAGCCGATGGCCGCATCGGACGTGTCGCACTTGTACTTCTGCACGTAGGGCTCCTGGGAGAGATAGGTCTTGATGTCGCTGAGCCATCCCGACGACGAACTGTAGTAGCCGTAGCCAGAAGTGGTCTGCTGCGTATAGTCGCCAAGAACGATGTTGCCCTTCGCCATGAGCCCGAGCATGTCCTTTGTGGCATTGCTGGCGCCTTCGGTGGACTTGCCGTTCCACTGCGGCGGATTCTTGTAGGTTATGTTGCCGACGATGTGGATGTTGCGCCCGGAGTATATGGTGCCCTGCCCCGTTACATAGCCCTTTATGATGACGTCGCTCGGAATGATCACGGGCCCGTTGATCTCGATCGGATGGCTCTCAGTCCCCTCCAGCACGATCGCTCCATAGTCGGGAGCGGTTATCTCTTGCCCGTTGTGCGTGATCTTCTCGACGCCAGACGGCCCCACGCCGTCGTAGTAGACCGACACGAGAGTCTTGCCGCCCTGCTTGATCGTGGACATGCTTGGGTCTGCGTCGTGCAGCTGCTGCGCCCATTCGCGATAGGCGCTTTCATTCGACGAAATGTCGCCTATGTACGGCATCTCTATCGCCAGGTCCTCGTTGGCGTGTATTCTGTTGGCCCTGTCCGCCGCCGTAACGGTCTGGGGCGCCTCGTAGCCGCCGGCGTTCAGCTCGCCCGACAGCGGATCGGAGCTGAGCGGACGGGCCATGTTGGAAGAGCCGTAGGTCGTCGACCTGTACGTGCTGTAGCTGTCCATCTGCCCGGTGCTCGTGATGTTCCCCGGCACGTGAAGCTCGTCGTTCTTCGCGGCGTAAACCTTGCCGTTCACCTTGCAGTTCGAATCGAGCGACATGTTTCCGTTCGCCCTGACGTCGCCGTTTGCCGTGCATCCGGAGCCCTGGAACCAGCCGTAGTTGTTGACGAAGTACGCATTGTTGAACACCTTGGAGCGCTGCTGCGCGAAGCGGACTTTCTCGACGACCGTAGACGAGACCGCGGGGCCGCCGGGGACATGCCTCTCAGCCCGGGCGACAAACGTCACGTTCGCCCACTGGGTGCCGACCGTGTGTTCCACGGCGCCGATCCTGACCTTGACGACGCAATCCATGTTGGTCACGACGTCGTCGAGCGTCAACGGATTCTTCGCGCCGATGGTCCGCTTCGCCACCGTGCTGGAATAGGCCTCAAACCAGTCGAACGAACTTACCGTCGTCGAGCCTATCGTGTCGCCGCCGATGATGTGGCCGTACCGTTCGAGCGACAGGATGAACGCCTCGTTCACGGCATGCTTCGCGATTTCGATCTCGCTCTGGGCGGCAAGCCTGCAGATGTCGCGCCCCGTGGCGATGGCCGACGCGCGCACCGTCCACGAGACGTAGCCCATGACACCCGCAAGAAGGATGGTGACGACCCCCATCATCACGAGGGTGGACAGGAGGGCGACGCCCGATCTCGTGTTTCCGCGTTTCATGGTCAGTATTTCCCCGAAATGTCCTTCATGGGCTGTATCCGCCCCATAAGCGGCACGGAGACCCGCTCGCGCCGGTAGACGCTAACTCCGCCCGCCTTCGTCATGAGGTTGATGTCTATGCCGACGCGGTAGACATCCGTCGCCTTGGTGCCGAGCGTTTCGTAGGAGACGACATCGGACATGAGGCTGTCAACGAGCGAGACGTTTCGGGGCCAGAGCCAGCCCGCATACTGAACCCAGTTCGGGATGTGTTCGTTGACAAAATGCCACCCGCCGGACGAACCTCCCATGATGATGCGCACCGACTGCGGACGCACGTCGGAAAGCGAGGTTCCCAGGGCGCCCATCTGCATGAGGATGTTGTGGCTCCCCGTCTCCACGACCCAGCTGCTGTTCGTGCCGCTGAGCATGCCTGCGTAGTGAACGCCGTCCACAGCCGGCGCCACGTGGAAGAGGAGCTTCTCGCGGAGGCCGCGGGACGCGAGCGCGAGCTCCGACTCGGCCATGGAGGTCGCCAACATCCGCTGGGCCGAAAGGAAAGTGGTCATTACGGCCGCCAGGACGATGCCGAGGATCAGCGTCGCCACCATGGTCTCGCCTATGGTGAACCCCTTTCTCATATCCCCCTTTCGAACGGTCCTTTGTACACCGACACAGGGACAGAAAAACTTCGACCGGACGTCGTGCCTACCGAGTTGAGCCTGCGGCGCGACGAAGCCGGCCCCCATTCAACGTTGACGTCTATCCGCTTCACCACCTGCGACGAACCGTGGCGCGACGGCGAAGAGGAGCCGGACAGCAGCGCCACGCGGACGTAGAGCCTAGCGTCTGCGCCGCCGTTCAGCTCCCTGCAGAGCATCGGGCAGGCGTTCGAGCTGACGACGAAATAACCGGAACCGTTGTCTGAATAGAACCTCGCCGTCGTCGAGTTGTTCAGTTCGTCGTAGGGCTTGTTGAGCCACTTCCACGCGGTGTCCCAGGCGAACGCCTCGGCCGCGAGGAGTTGGGCGTTCTCGTGGGATATGCGCGTCGCAACTATCACCCCCTCGAGGCAGGCAAGCGTGAGCAGCACGGCGATCGACCCCGCGAGCATCACTTCGACGAGCGTTACTCCCCGCCGCGCCTTCAAGACAGGCCCTCCTTGACGGGAAACATGCGCGCGAGAGCCGTCTCCACAAACGACGGCATCGTCAAGTAGAACCTGCAGGGCATCACGGCCGAAAGCTCCGAGCGGAGCCCCTCGTCCGCCGGATTGAGGATCGCGACGAGCGCGTCCTTGCCGATCAACGCAAACGGAACGGCGCCGCGAACGCGCAGCGTGAGCGCCGGGAACGGCGAGAAAAGACTCTTCGGGGGCTCGAACGCCGCAAGGGGAATGGGTGGGGCGGCATGGCGGTCGGCGAGATACGCGATGCACTTCTCGAGCGCCGTCGAATTCTCTTTTTCGAGAATTTGCAGTGCGGAAACAAGAAACACCTGCCCGGCCGTCGGCGTTACCTCGATCTGCGCCTTGAGACGCTTCGACTCCTCCTCGGAAAGCACACCTCCGTCCACAAGCTCGTCGACAAGCGCAAACTCCGCCTTCACGGCGGCAGACGAAACAGACTCGACGATTTCGTCCTCGGTCATCTCCTTCGGTACCTCGGGCGTAAGGTCTGGCGCGGGGGCGATGAGTGTCTT
Organism: uncultured Verrucomicrobiota bacterium; assembly: GCA_946610035.1. GTDB lineage: Bacteria > Verrucomicrobiota > Kiritimatiellia > RFP12 > UBA1067 > UBA1067. Next base: position 2,048 of record CAMOCC010000124.1, on the reverse strand, counting down.
GACTCTGAGGGAAAGCGCCTTCGCCTCGGCGTAATCGCTCGCCTCAAGCCGCGGCAAAAGCCCTTCCAGAGCAGCAGTGTCGTGCTCTTTAATCAATATCTTTGTCAGGGAAACAAGGGCTTTTTGGGCATCTTCGTGCCTGTCAAGCTGCTCATACGCGACTACAAGGAACTCAAGGGTGACGCGATCCTCCGGCATCAGCTGGAGCATCTGCTCGAAATACGCAACGCCTTCGGCGAGACGTGCGTCAAATTTTGGTTCGTCTTCTGCCATATCAGAAACATTGTAGCACATACCATGCCAACATGTGGCACGGTATGTGCTAATATATTGTCGCACATGGCAGAACAGACACAGACAAAAGGCAGATTCCACGTCCGTCGCGGCGGAGCGGCCGAGATCAAGAAGATCGAGGACCCCTTCGATTTCGCGATAGCGGCCGCCGACTATCTCGGCGTGCAGCCGATTTCAATTCCTTCGGGCTTTGTTCCCTCGCAGGAGCTTCTCTGCGGGATGGATGCTGACGCGTGGAACCGCGCCAAGGCCATTCCGCTGATGAAAATCGACGGGCGCTTCGCAGTGGCGTTCTCAGACCCGTTCGACCTTCCGACGCAGGAGGAGGTGTCGCGGTGGACGCGCGGCAAGATCTGGACGCTCGTCGCGCCCGCGCCGGAGCTGAACGACGCCCTTCAACGGCTCAAGAGCCAGGCGGACGCCGCGAATCCCGCCCTCGCGATGGAAAACATCATGAAGGGCGACGAAAACGACATCGAGATGACCGCCGGCGAGGACAAGAGCGCCGACGCTCTCGACGCGACGCTCGACGCGGCGGGCGAGGCGCCCGTGATCCGCATGGTCAACACGATCATGATCGAGGCCCTCAAGACGAAGGCATCCGACATACACTTCGAGGCGATGGAGAAGACCTCCCGCCTCAGGTACCGCATCGACGGCGAGCTTGTCGACCGCCCCGCGCCGCCGAAGGCCCTCCACAACGCCGTGGTGTCGCGAATAAAGATCCTATCAAACCTCGACATCGCCGAACGCCGCCGCCCTCAGGACGGCCGCTTCAAGGTCAAGGCGCTGAAGAAGGAGGTCGACGTACGCGTGTCGATACTCCCGACGGTACACGGCGAGAAGGTCGTCATGCGTATCCTCGACAAGGCCAACCTCGCGCCAGGACTCGCCTCGCTCGGCCTCGACGACTACGCATACAAGGCGATGAAGTTCGCCATCGACCAGCCGCACGGCATCATACTCGTAACTGGGCCGACGGGCTCGGGCAAGACGACGACGCTCTACTCCTGCCTCCAGGACCTGAACCAGCCGAACGTCAACATCGTCACGGCCGAAGACCCCGTCGAATACGAACTGCCCGGCGTGAACCAGTGCCATGTGAACGTCGCGCAGGGCCTTACTTTCGCAGGCATCCTCAGGTCGGTGCTGCGACAGGACCCCGACATCGTGCTCGTCGGCGAAATACGAGACGGCGAGACGGCGGACATCGCGGTAAAGGCCGCCTTGACGGGCCACCTCGTGCTCTCGACGCTCCACACCAACGACGCGTGCGGCGTCGTCGCACGTCTCTTCGACATGGGCATCCAGCCCTTCATGCTCGCGTCGTCGCTGATCCTCGCGCAGGCGCAGCGCCTCTTCCGAAAGCTCTGCCCGTTCTGCAAGCAGCCTGTCGACGTTGACCTTGAGATGCTCGAGCTGAACAACGTCGACCCGAAGCCGTTCGAGGGCGCGACGATATACGGGCCCGTCGGGTGCCCGAAGTGCCACGGCTCGGGCTACAAGGGACGCGGTGCGATGATGGAGGTCCTGCCGATCTCGCCGAAGATCCGCGCACTCATCGAAAAAGGCGGCGATGCCGATCTCCTCAAGACACTGGCGCTCGAAGAGGGCATGGTGACGCTTAAGGAGGCGGGAATGATAAAGGTCCGCGCCGGGCTAACGTCGCTCCAGGCGGCGTTCGAGGTGACGGGCGGAGAGTGACGATCGGCAAGTTGAAAGTTGAAAGACCACCAACCACCAGCTACCAACTA
>CAMOCC010000123.1 GCA_946610035.1 uncultured Verrucomicrobiota bacterium | reverse complement strand
ACCTCGACTTCGTATGTCGTGCCGATCTCGAGGTTGTCGAAGAAGGTATACGTCTCTCGCGCGCAGGCGAAGTCAACGGGAGCCGAGGAACCGTCCGAAAAACAGCGGCGAAGCGCGACCTCGAAGACCGGCTGAACCGTCGACATGCCGGAGAATCCGTCCCACCAGCGCCACGAGACGAGAACCGGCGTCGGCGCGTTCGGCTCCGCGGCAAGTATGCCGCGCTCGCCGGCGTCGGCAAACTTCTTCACGCGCTCGGCGAGCGGAAGGGAGAGATAGTCCATCTTCCTCTTCGACATCAGCCAGACGGCATCCTTCCCCGTCGGCTGGAGGATGACGAGCTCTCCTGCCGCAGCGCAAGAGACGATCAAGGAGGCGGCGGCTGCAATGACGCAGACTGTCGGTCGTTTCATCAGAGGTTTCTCCTGCCCTTGGACTCCAGGTACTTTATGAGCTCGACGGGACGGTCGGTCTGTATCATCGTCGCTCCGTTTTCGAGCGCCCAGCCCCAGCTGCCGTCGGGATCGCCCTTGAAGCCGCGCTCGTCGGTATGTCCGGCGCAGAGACTGTCCCACAGCGTGTTTATCCAGATGCGCGGGCCTCCGTCCTTCTGCATCGCCTTGAGGCGCTCCAGCACCACTACAGGCGTCTCCTTCGCAATGCAGAGCTCGTACGCGCCCGGGACGCGGCTCTGCGCCTGCCACGCCTCGAACATCTTGATAGACCACGCCGACGCCTCTTCGGACTTGCTCTCCATCTTCCCGCTGAAGTTGAGGTTTAGAATCGGCATGTAGTAGAACGTGCCGTCCTCAACGCCGGCCCAATGCTCCTTCATCTTCTTCTTGAGCTCGCCTGGCATGAAATAGCCCTTGAGGATGACCTCCTTCTCCATACCGAGCTTCTTCACGTATTCCGCGATGCCGTGCGGGTCGCGCGGGAACTTGTCGAGGTTGACGAGTATCCTGCCCTTCGTGATGGCGAGCGCCTCCTTGAGCGTGAGGATCTTGTAGTCGGTCAGCTCCTTTCCGTTCGAGCTCTTGAGCCGATACTGGCCGATCTCCTCGAGAGTCAGGTCCAACGACCTGCCCTTGCCGTTGGAGACGCGGTCGAGCGTGCCGTCGTGGAGAAGGACGTATTCGCCGTCCTTTGTGGCGGAGACGTCGAGTTCGACGATGTCCGCGCCCTTCGCGATCGAACCCTCGATGGCTCCTACCGAGTTCTCGGGCGCGTTGCGCCAGTCGCCGCGGTGCATCGTCACGAACACGTAGTCGCGGTCTGCGCTGTCGAGCTTGGCGCGTATCTTTTCGGCGCGTGTCTGCTCTGCGCCGCACGACGAAGACGCGAGCGCGGCCGTCGCGAGAACGCATGTCAATGATCTAAGCAATGTAGTTTTCATTTTTATTCTCCGTTGGAAATTCATTCGACGACGACTTCAATCGGACGCGTCGACTTTACGCTCAGGACCGGCTTTTCGTCGGCAGACTTGCGCTGTTCGCAAATGAGCGAGACGACATTGCCGTCGGGAAGAGTCAGGTTCTCCATGCCGTGGCGCTCAAGAAGGCGAACCTTCCACACGACCTTCCGGGGCGTGAAATCCATCCCGAACACGTCGCGGATGAGCATCGCGATCGGCGTCACGCCCGAGAAGCCGACGAAGTCGCGGCGGACAGGCTGGCCATAGAGCTTGCCGGGCGCGAAGCGCTCGGGGTCGTAGCTCTCCCAGATCGTCCCGGTGTCGGCATGGACCTTCGCCACCGCCGCGACGTGGCGACACGCGAGACGATGCGCGACATCGGAAAGCCCGCACGCATCGAGCCCCCTCACCGCCATCCAGTCGGTGATGCACCACACTCCTCCGCGCCAGTAGTTGCCGCCGTCCGGCTCGTAGCCAAAGTCGCCCTTCGCGAGCGAGCGCGTGCCGCACGGCGCGGCGAAGGTCGCGGGATCCTCGAGCGCGGCGGCGAGGCGGCGCGCGCGGGCAGGCGGCGCAATGCCGGCGAGAAGCGCCCAGAACGCGCCGATGTGACGCGCCTTCACGGGCGAACCGTCGCGGTCGAGGTCGTGGTAGAGCCCCGTCTCCTCGTTCCACATGCGCTCGTTCGCGATTCGCGTAAGGGCCACGATCTCGGCCTCAAGCCCCGCGTCGCGCGGCAGATCCGCCGCGTCGGCGATTTCGAGAAGGCACTTCGCGTCGAAGACCTGCTGGAAGGTGACGTCGACCCACGAAATGAAGCCGTGGTGGAACTCGGCCGAGTAGCGCTTCGTGTCGAAGCGCGGAATGTTGTCCATTCCGCAGCCCCAGCCCGAGCTCATGTAGGTGCCGTCCTTCCACGTGCGGTTGCGGCGAATCCACTCGTGGTAGGCGAGGAGGACGGGATAGACGCGGCGAAGACGCGACTTGTCGCCGGAGTAGCGGTACCATTCGAGCTCGGCCCATGCGAAGATGTTGCCGCCGATGGACGAGAGGTCGCTGCGCTCGAACTGGCTCCTGCCATCGTAGATGCCGAGTTGCCGCGGAATGAAGCCGTCGGAATCCTGCGCCGCGTAGAAGTTGTCGAGCTGCTCGATGAAGGGAAAGACGTTCGACGCGTACTGGCCGAACATCGTGATGAAGCACGACCCCCAGACGAAGACGCTCTTCCCGAACGGAGTGTACACGTAATTGCGCTTGAAGTTCGTACCCTTCTCGGGCTTGTGCAGCTTCTCGCCGACCATGCGCCATGCGTCCGCGAACGCGGCGACCTCGCGCGGATGGCCGTCCCAGACAGCGCGAGGGACGCGCGTCTTCCACGCCTCGGCGTCTGGTAGCGCCTTGTCCTCGACCGTCTCGTTCACGAATGTGTTTTCCGCGAAGAGCGGCGAAGGGCCGTATGTCCTGAAATACTGGTGTTCCCGCGTCGCGGGATCTTCGTCTGCAAACGCCCACGCCGCGGCAAGGGCCGCGACAAGGCAGACTGTATTACTTTTCATCTTGCCCCCAATCATACCATAAGCCGACTTTCGCCTCAAGCGTTGTCACTTCGCGAGGAGCCCGAAGACCATCATCGTGTTCGCCATGTTGTTGACGACGGGCTCGTCCATCGCGATCGCGAAGTGGACGTCGGCGTAGTGCTGCATGATCGCGAAGCGCTCCTGGCAGCGCGGGTACGCCGTGTCCTTGTAGGAGTAGCCCGCGAAGTTCTTGTTCGGCCCCTCGACCTGCATGCCGTCCACGGGAAGGCCCGCCGGGCGGTATCGGCTGTTGTGTAGCGGGCAGCGCACGGTGCGGCTCCCGAGCCCCGTGATCCAGCTAAGCCCCATCGGGTTCGCGCCGAGCGTGTTGTCGCACGTCCTCACAAGCCAGTCGCGCCACTTCTCCTCGCCCGTCAGCGCCCAGAGCCAGGCCGCCGGAATCGCGTAGTTCTCGTATGCGCCCGTTCCCCACGTCACCGGCGCGAAGGGATGCTTCAGGAACTTGTAGGCCATCGTCTCCGAACCGCGCTCGTACATCTCGGCCTCCTTGCGTATCGCGCCAAGCACCGCGTCCCAAACGGCGCCGTCGGCCTTTTCGCGCGGGATGAGGATATACGCGTAGGCGGCGAGCCGAAGGTCGAAGAAACCATGGCTCATGAGCTCCGCGCCGGGCGTCTCGCGCCAGGGCGTCGCGTCGAGGAAGTCGGTGTGGTACTTCTTCTCCCATGTCGTGTGGTAGAGCTGCGCGGCGGCGTAGGCGCGTAGCGCGAGATTGTATTCGCCCCACTTCTGAAGACCCTTCACGCCCTTTGTCGGATTCTTCACCGCCCATTCGTATGCGCGGCGGGCGCGCGCGAGCCAGGCGGACGCGTCGTCCTTCCTCCCGAGCGACGCAAGCACGCGCGAGACCTGCGCGAACAAGCCGGCGGCGAGATACGAGCCCTTCGTGTCCTTCGCCCAGGCGTAGTCGCCCTTGTCGTCAAGCTCGACGGTCTGGACGAAGTTCGGGTCGCCCTGGGACTCCGTGCCGTTGCGCACTCCCCCGTCTTCGTCCTGAAGCCCGACCCAGACGCGCGCCGCCCACAGCGCCTCGTCGACTATGTCGGGAATGCCGTTGCCGCGCTCGGGGATGCCGAGCTGCCCGTCCCGGAAGTTGCCTGGCTTCAGCTCGTAGGCGTCGAGAAGCGACTGCGCGACGTCGATGTGCGAGCGAGGATTGTAGTCGCCCGCGTCGTGATGCCCGCCGAGGGCGTCGAGCGTGAGCGGCAGGGTCTCGGGAACCGATCCGTCGAGGTCGCTTATCTCGCCGTCCGAAAGCGGCCGCGCGAACGCGACGATGCCGTCGAGCGAAAGCCCCTCGACATCGCCCTTGATGTGCGCGAAGCGCATCGCGTCTACAGGCGACTTTGCGAAGGAACGCTCGACCTTGAGCTTCCCCTCGCCCGTGCGCCACATGCCGTCGACGCAGAGCTCCACGACGCTCGAGCCCTTCTCGTCCGCAGGGTTTACGCGGACGACGAAGCGGTGCCACTTCTTGTCGTTTATGCGCGAGCCGTAGGCGTTGCCGAGCTTAACGACGCCCCAGACGACGTTGATGTTGACGGCGCGCCCGAGCGAGAAGAGATCGCCGGTCCAGTTGCTGCCGGCGATGGAATCGTCGCGCCTGGCGGAGAACGCCACCGTCGCGCCCTTCGACGCGTCGAACGCGAACGGCGCCTCGACGCCGTTCTCGGCGGAATCGCCGGTCGTGAAGACGCCGTCCTTTCGCGTCGTTGCGCCTACCGTTGCGAACTTGAGCTCCGTGCGCGCGGGGTCGGCAAGCAGCTTGTCCTTCTTCGCCTTCGCCGCGGGCCAGGCTGGGTTCGGCACCATCTCCATGTTCTCGGTGAACTTGCCCCACTCGCCCGACTCCCAGCGGCCGCACTTCGTCGCTATGACGCCGTCCTTGTGGCACGCGATGCGCCGCCAGCCGCCCGTCAGCTTCGGATCGAGCGCGATGCCGCAGCGCTGCTCGTAGACGCCCTGCGCCTGCACCTTGAACGCCTTCTCGTAGACATCGGGCGAAATCTCGAACGGCAGCGAACGCCCGACGCCCTCGACGGAAAGGACATAGAGCCCGTGCGTCTTGAACGCGGTGAAGTCGGCCGTATAGACGTTCTCGCCGGAGTAGTTGTTCTTGCCGTCCATCTCGAGTCCGTTGTGGATGAACGAAAGCCGCCCTTCGTAGACTTTCTTTCCCGTGCGCCAGTCGATGAGCGAGAAGGCCGGGATCTTGCGGAACCTGAGCGCATAGGGGGCGAGGGAATCGTATTCGCCGCGCGGAGCGTTTGCCGCGTCCGCCTTCGCGGCCTCCGCGGCCTTCTCTGCTTCCGCCTCCGCGGCGAGCCGCGCGTTCTCGCGCTCTTCCTGCGTGCCCTTCCCGGCCTCTGCGTAGAAGGCGTCCTTCGAGTAGACCACCTCCTCGCCGCTCTTCACGTCCGCCGAAACAGCGCCGGAGTCGGGGAACGAGCCGAGCCAGCGCCCGACGTAGGCGATCTTCGGCCCGTCGGGAAGATAGCCGACCTGGTTCGCCTTGATGGACTGCGAAAGCGACTTCTCGGGGTCGAACGTGAACGACGCGGAGCGCTCGCCTGCTGTCACGGCGGGCGAAACCTCCACCGACACGACATCGCCTTTGGCGAGCGGACGCGCGAGATCGAGGAACACGCAGTGCTCGACAAAGCCGGGGAACGGCCAGCCGACGGGCTGGTAGCATTCGAGACGCGAACGGCGGCCGAGTGCCGCGACCTTCATGCCCTCTCCGTTGACTGCGACTTTCCAGTTAGCGAGCTTGAGGCCGCCGTCTGGCGAATACCCGTGACCGAACTCGCAGAGGATCTTTCCGTCGCCGACGTTCGAGACACGACGGAGGCCTGTCATGCGGCCGGCGATAGCTTCGCCGTCCTCGCCCTTCTCAGGCCCCTGCCCGTGAGTGAACGACGCGGCGCAGAGCCCGGCCGTGACCATCCCGCCTCCTTCGCCCTGCGCGACGACGGAATACCTGACGCCCTTCTTTAGCGGATGCGGCAGCTCGAGAACGACTTCGGCGCGAGTCAGCTGCGACATCGCGCCCTTCGGAAGATTCCCGGCCGGGATGTCGAATTCCTTCTTCGGCGGCTTGGCGGTGACGACCTTCGTCGGCCGCACGAACTTCTCGTAGGCATACGCCTCGTCCTCTTCGCTGACGATGCGGTAGGCCTCGGCCTTGGCGCGCGCAGGGCCGCACGACGCGCCGATGACGACCTTGACCGTCTTGTCGTCGACGCTCTTCGCGCATCTCACGCCGTACACCCGCATTACATCGGCCTTGAGGTCCGGCGTGTCGGAAAAGGCGTCAGCGTCTGCGCCATCCGCGGCGACGACTATGGACGAAAGAAGGACGGCGGCATACGCGGGCAATGTCTTATTCATGCCCTCATTATACCATATCCAGAGCCCCGCGTCATCAAAGGGGCGCCATCTTAACTATTCAAGCGGGGCGCAGTTGACGCCATGGCGAACGAGCCAGTCCCTCTCGACG
>CAMOCC010000122.1 GCA_946610035.1 uncultured Verrucomicrobiota bacterium | reverse complement strand
GACTCCATGTCCATCTGCTGGAGGTACGCCGGGAAGCGCGAGAGGTACTGGTCGTAGGGGAGCACGCAGTAGCTCTCGGCGCCGTAGCCGTTCGAATAGAGGATGCCGAGGAGCGCGAGGATGACGGGCATGTTGCGCTCGAAGCGGGCCGTGCGGAAGTGGCGGTCCATCTTGTAGTAGCCCCTGAGGAACTTCTTGTAGTTGTTCCTGCCGATGGCGATCATGAGCGAAAGGCCGATCGCGGAGGGGAGCGAGTAGCGTCCGCCGACCCAGTCCCAGAAGCCGAACATGTTCTTCGTGTCGATGCCGAACGCGGCCACCTCCTTCTCGGCGGTCGAGACGGCGACGAAGTGCTTCGCGACGGCCTTCTTGTCCCCGAGCTCCTTGACGAGCCAGTCCTTAGCCGCCTCGGCGTTGGACATCGTCTCCTGCGTGGTGAACGTCTTGGAGGCGACGATGAAGAGAGTCTCGGCGGGACGGACCTGGCGGAGCGTCTCGGCGAGGTGGGTCGAGTCGACGTTGGAGACGAAGAAGAACTTCATGTTCCGCTTCGAGTACGGCGTGAGCGCGATGTTGGCCATTACGGGGCCGAGGTCGGAGCCGCCGATGCCGATGTTGACGACGAACTTGATGCGCTTGCCGGTGAAGCCCTTCCACTGCCCGCGGCGCACGAGGTCCGAGAAGTCGCCCATCGCCTGGAGGACCTTGCGCACTCCCGGGAGGACGTCCTTGCCGTCCACCTTGACCTTCGCCTTCGGGTCCATGTTGCGAAGGGCGGTGTGCAGCACCGCGCGGCCCTCGGTCACATTGATCTTCTTGCCTGTGAACATCTTCTCGATCTCGGCCTTGAGGTCCGCCTTCTCGGCGAGCTTGAGGAGGGCCTTCATCGTGGCCTGGTCGACGCGGTTCTTGGAGTAGTCGAGGAACCACCCCGCCGCCTCGAGCGAGAACTTCTTAGCCCTGTCCGGATCCTCCGCAAAGAGGTCCTTGATCGTCTTGGTCTGGTTCTTGTCGATCAGCTCGTCGACCTTCTCCCATGCCTTAGCATCCATCTGCTGCGATTCCTTTCTTGTTGATTTATTGAAATGGATTCGTCATATTATACCAAAATCCGGCGCGGCGCGGACGCCGCGTTCAGGTGTTTCTGATCGCGGCGACTATGCGCGCAATCGACGAGCCCCCGGTGTCGAGCCTTTTGACGACGGCCTCCAGCGCGGCGGTCGCAGCCTTGCGCGCCGCAGGGTCGGAAAGCCACGGACCGATCGTGCCCGCCACGCGCTCCGCCGTGAAGTCCTCCTGTATGAGCTCCGGCATCGGCTCCGGACCATCCGCGCCCGACTTCTCCCATATTATGTTCGCAAGCCCTATGTGCTTCACGCCCTTGATGACGCGCCTCGCGAACCACGCGAGGAACGCGTCCACCTTGTAGACGAGCGCCGTCGGGCACCCCGCGAGCGCCGCCTCCAACGTCGCCGTCCCGCTCGCTACGACCGCGCAGTCCGCCTGAAGGAGAAGCTCCCTCGCCCCGCCGAGCCGCACCGTGAGTCCGTCGCCCTCGCGCCTTCCCAGGTGACGCAACGTGGCGCGGACCGCCTCCAGCGCCTTCTCGTTCGCCGCCGGGACGACGGCCTTCACCGGCGGAAGCAGCTTGAGCGCCTCAAGCATGGTCGGGAGTATCCGCTCGATCTCCCCGATGCGGCTCCCGGGAAGGATAGCGACGAGCTTTCCGGACCCTTCATGCGCCGTCCGCCCGAGCGAGCGGAACTGCTCGGCGAGCGGATGCCCCACAAAGTCGGCGAAGCCGGGCTTGAAGAGCGACGGCTCGAACGGGAAGAAGCAGCACAGGCGGTCTAGCGACGCCTCGATCTTCGGGATCCTCCCGGCCTTCCACGCCCAGACCTGGGGACAGACCACGTGGACCGTCCGCACCCCTCGCTCCTTCGCATACGCCGCGAGCTTGAGGTTCATTCCGGGGTAGTCTATCGTGCACAGGACGTCCGGCCGCCACTCGTCTATGGCCCTCTCCATCGTGCGCTTGACGCCGATGAAGTACTTCAGGCGCCTCACGACCGCGGCGAACCCCATGACCGCGAGGTCCGCCGTCTTGAAGCCGTAGTCCCCGAAGCCCCGGACCTCGTCCCCGGCCAGCAGCTCCTTGAGCCGCCGCGCGTAGATGAGGCCCGATTCCTCGCCCGCTAGAAGGAGAATCTTCATCTGGGAAGGGACGAGCCCTTACTCGGCCGCCTTGGCGTCGGCCGCCTTTTCCCCGGGCTTGGCATTCGCCTTCTTTGCGGGCTTCTTGGGCTCGTTCTCCTTGAGGAACTTCTCTATGTCCTTCACCATCTCCGCCAGCGGTGCGATCGCCTCCTCCTTGCCGGCCTTGAACTTCTCGTCCACCTCGGTCGCCTCAAGCTCCGCGAGGGCCTTCTTGAGCCCCGGAAGGTTCTTCCTGAGCGCGCGCACCATCATCGTGCGCTGCGACTTCTCGACACCCTTCTCGAAGGCCTCCTGCGCGGCCTTCGCCTTGTCCACCAGGGGCTTCACGACCTTGCGATACTCCGGGTCACCTTCGGTCTTGACCTTCGACTCGAGCATCTGAAGGTACTTCACGGGCCCGCCCTTCTGGTACCCCGTCTGCGCCACGACCTCGCCCTTCTCGTCGAGGATGAGGACGGTCGGGAAGCCGTTGACGTCGTACTTCTTCACGAGCTTCGGGTTCTGATCCTTCGCCTTGTCGGAGAGGAGCGACTTGTCCTGCGGCGAATCGACCATGAGAAGGACGAACTTGTCCGCCGCGCCCTTCTTGAACTCCTCGGTGACGAACACCTCCTTGTCCAGCTTCTTGCACCATCCGCACCAGTCGCTGCCCGAGAAGTCCGCAAGGACAAGCTTCTTCTCCTCCGCCGCGCGCTTCAACGCCGCGTCGTAGTCGTCGGTCCACCCCTCGGGTGTGGACGTCTTGGCCGTTGCCGTGAGTGCGATTGCGGCGGCAAGCGCCGCGGTGAAATGCTTCATGTTCATGGGGAATGCCTTTCTTTGAAGTTAGGAGTTAGGTGTTTAGGGTTAGGAGTTTAGGGTTAGGAGTTTAGAGTTAAGGGCCAGGAGTCGGGTTGCGAGTGAATCTACGGACGCGTCGGTGCGGGGGGAAGGCCGCTGTCCACGCCCACGACCGCAATGCCGTGGTCGTCGGCGTAGCGTATTACGGACTCCTTGTCCAGGAGCACCAGCCGTCCCGCCTGAAACGCGAGCGCGGTCGCGCCCGCGCGCTTCATGACCTTCAGCGTCTTGAGCCCCACCACGGGGATGTCGAAGCGCATGTCGTGCCCATCGCGCGCCGCCTTGAAGACTATCGAGCCCCTTCCGCCAAGCCTGCCGCCGCGCTTGATCGCGGCGTTCGTGCCCTCGAACGCCTCGACTGCGAGGACCATCCCGGACTTCACCATGACCGTCTGCCCGACGTCGTGCTGGCCGACGTCCCTGGCGACGTGCATCGCATGGCGAACGTCCGACTCCTCCGCCGCCGTGAGGCCGCGCTTCGTGAGCGGCCCGACGCCCGGGAGGTGGTCCTCCATGTAGAGGCTCGCGGGGAGGATGGGCGTCCCCGCCTCGGCGAACTTCTCGCTCAGCTTCCCGAAGATCGTGTGGGCGTTCTTCACCGGAAGCTCCGCAAGCCACCTCTTCACCTCGGCGTCGAAGCGTCCGCGGAAAAGCGAAAGCGGATTGACCTGTCCCGCGAGGAACGCGCCTTCGTAGCCGTTCGCCCCGACCCAGCGGATGCCCTCGGCTATGCCGCCGAGGGTGATCCAGTGGACGTGGTCCGCCGCCTTCCAGGTCGCGCGCGCCGTGGAGCTCTTGATGGCCACGACGTCCATCTGCTCGACGCCGGCCCGCTTCGCCCCCTCGATGAGGAGGCGCGGGTAGGCGCCGCTTCCTGCGATGACGATCAGCTTGCGCATCATTTACTCGGCGTCAACGTCGTCCGCGTCGTCGGACTCGTCGTTCGTCACCGCGGCCGCCCCCTGGAGCATCTGCGCCGCGAAGTCCTTCACGAGCTTGTCGGAGAGCGGGAGGTCCGCCGTGAACACGCTGTCTTTCGCGGCGATCTTGAGCGCCGAGAGGAGCTCGTACGCCGACTTGGACTGCTCGTCCTCGGCGTTCTGGAACTGCGCGCGCAGGGGCACGAGGCCGCCGCCGATGAGCGACTGGAGGTTGTTGGCGTCGTCGGCGGAGCGCGTGGCGAGCCTGAGGGCTACGGCCGCGCCGGCGGTGTCGGAGCCGGTGATGGAGAAGTCCAGCTCGCCGAGTCCGAGGATGATGTTCTTGCCGTCGGGGAGGACCATGTTGGCCGCGTCGAGCATGTCCTCGCTGCCCTTGATCGCCTTGGCGACGCTGCCGCCGACGTCCTTCACGTAGAGGCGGAAGAGCGCGCTCGAGTCGGACGACAGCTTGGCGAACGAGGCGTCCGCCCCCTTGCCGTCCCTGTAGAGGGCGATCTGGCGCGCCAGCACGTCGACGGACGAGGCGCCGATGAGGAGCGTTCCGTCAAGCGAGGCGAAAGCGGGCTTCACTTCGGGCGGGAAATCCTTCGACGACGCCGTCCAAGCCGCCACGCCGGCCACGGTCGCGGACTCGATCTTCTCGCCATCCTCCGCGTCCAGGTTCGCCTTGATTGCGTCGACGATCCTGGCGATGTCGTGCTTGAAGCATAGGGCTACGGCGAGATCCGGAGCCTTGCCGGACGTCATGTCGGCGACGGAGACGTTGCCAAGCGTGACAAGGCCCCATTCGAGGTCCGCATCCTTGAGTCCCGAATCGTTGAGGAACTTGACCACGTCGTCGTCGAACTTGGCGACCTCGCCGTTGCCCTTCTTGCCGGCCTCCAGGCCCTGGTTGAAGCACTTGCGGGCCGCCTCGGCGAGCGGGGCGAGCGCCTTGGACGAATTCTTGCGGTACTGCACCGCTCCGTACGAACCTTCGGCGACCTTCGGCTCGTAGGACCTGGCCGCAGTCGCGGCGGAGGGCTCCGATCCGCCGCACCCGACGAGTGCAAGCGCCAGCGCGGGAACACATGCGAATTTGAGAAACTTCATCGTTGGTTTCCTTTCTTGGTCTTTGTTGTTTTTGGGTTTTGGGTTATATCGTCCGCCTGCGGGGCCTTCGCCGGGCCCTCGTTGCGCGAGCGCGCCTTCAGGAATATCCTGAGCGGGGCGCCCTCGAGCCCGAACCTGCCGCGTATCGCCTTCTCGATGTACGAGAGGTAGGACGGCGTCATCAGCTTCGGGTCGTTCACGAAGAGCCTGATCGTCTGGGGGTTGGTGGAGACCTGGAGTCCGTAGTATATCTTGAGCCGCTTTCCCTTGATCATCGGCGAAAGCGTCTTCTTCGTCGCCTTTGCGATCGCGTTGTTGAGCATTCCGGTCGGGAGCCTCTCGCCCGCCGAGGCGGCGGCGCGGTCTATCGCCTCCACCGTGCGCCTGATGTTGTAGCCGGACTTGTTGGAGCAGTACACGACGGGCGCGAAGTTGAGGAACGGCATCATCGCCCTCAGAGCCTCCGTCGCCTTCGTCTCGGTGATCCCGTCCTCCTGCGCGAGGTCCCACTTGTTCATCATGACGACGCACGCCCTGTGCGAGTCGAGTATCTTGCCGGCGATCCGCTTGTCCTGCATCGTCGGGCCCATCCTCGGGTCCATGACGAGGATCACGACGTCCGCCTCCTCTATCGCCTGCTCCGACCTGAACAGCGAGAAGTTGTCCACGCTCGTCTTCGACATCTTTGTGTGCGGCTTCATCCCCGCCGTGTCGACGAGCATGTACCGCCGCGCGTCCGGACCCGTCCCGATGGTGAACGGGACCTCCACTGCGTCGCGCGTCGTCCCCGGTATCTCCGACACGATAACCCTCGGCGCGTTGAGGAGCCTGTTCACGTATGAGGACTTGCCGGCGTTCGGACGCCCCACGATGGCCACCCTGAGCGGACGCCTCTGAGCCTCCTCCGCGGCGTCCGCCGCCGGCAGCCGCTTCACGATCTCCTGGATGAGCGCCTCCACGCCGCGGCCGTGCTCGGCCGACGTCGCAAACACCGGAAGGCCGAAGCGCTCGAATTCGTGCATGCGCCAGTCGTCGTCCGCCGTGTCGCACTTGTTCGCCGCGACGACGCACGGGACACCCGACTCGCGCACCCTCTGTATGACCTCGGCGTCGAGCGGGGCGACGCCCTCGCGCGCGTCCACGACGACGACGCAGAAGGCGGAGTCCTCGACGGCTAGAGCCGCCTGCGAGCGCGTCTCCTCGTCGAGGGGGTCGTGGGTTACGGACCTGTCGAAGGCGATTCCGCCGGTGTCGACGAGCATGACCTTGCGGTCCCCGAGGCGGACCTCCCTCGTCACGCGGTCTCGCGTCACGCCGGGCTGGTCGAAGACAATCGCCACGCGCTTCTTCGCAATGCGATTGAAAAGCGCGCTCTTACCCGTGTTGGGCCGCCCGACTAGACTTACTACGTTCATTTTAATCGATGATTTCCATTTTACGACTGCCTATTATACCATTTCGGACCCCTCGCGCGCAATGCCGTATTGCCACAACAAGGATTCCAAATGAAGGCGCCAGCCACGGCTTGCCGCAGCTGGCGCTTCATT
>CAMOCC010000121.1 GCA_946610035.1 uncultured Verrucomicrobiota bacterium | reverse complement strand
TTCGCCGACGGCCGCGACAAGCCACAAGAGACGAAGTGGATTTTCGCCAAAGCGCAGACAAATCATCAAGAAATTCGTTTCTGCCAACAAACATACTACCCTCCATTTGGACGTGAACACGGATATTTTACCATTTCACGTCCCATCATGTCAATGTGGCATGGACGTGAAAAATTATTTCCTGCAATTTCACGTCGGCTATGATCATCTCTCCGTCGCCTTTTCGAACGCGCCGACCATAAACGCCGCCGTAACTGACTTCCTCATGCATCATATTATACCACAATCTCCGCAATGCGAATCCAGAAAAGCGGCAGGAGTTTGGTCATCTGGCTGGCGCGCTTGTGGCCGCAGAGAAGAATAGAGTGCGGCGGGGGAAGCTGAGCGGAGAGCCTTCGAGGCGGACGGAGAGGACGCGCGACTTGTCCCATGCGTCGCGGGCGAGGCGGATTTCGTATTCGCCAGGCTCGACCGACCATGCGCCGTTGTTGTCGCCGCGCCAGCGCGCGAAGAGCTCCAGCGGAACGGAGAACTCGACGCGCTTCGTTTCGCCTGGCTCGAGCGTGACGCGCGCGAAACCCCTCAGACGCACGGGCTCGCCCTTCGCCGTGATGTAGAGCTGGACGACTTCCGCGCCCGCAATCCCGCCGACGTTCTTGACCGTCACAGCGGCCTTCACGCAGTCGCCGACTCCGCCGATGCGCGTTGCCGCACCGCTTGCAAGCTCCGCCTGAGCGTACTCGAACTTCGTGTAGCTCAGTCCGTGTCCGAACGGCCACTGCACGCGATCCGGCGTGTCCGAGCCGTCGCCGAACGTGAGCGGTTCGCGCGATTCCGTCTTCGGATACGTCATCGGAAGCCTTCCGGACGGATTAACCGATCCTGCAAGAATCTCCGCGACGGCACGTCCGCCCTCCTCGCCCGGATACCACGCCTGCAGCACCGCGGCGCATCTGTCGACAAACGACGAGACGACCTGGTTGCGTCCGCCGAACAGCACAAGCACAACCGGCTTCCCAGTCGCGATCATCGCCTCGACAAGCTTCTCCTGGTCGCCGGCGAGGCGAATGGACGCGCGCTGGCGCGACTCCCCGCAGAGCGTGAAGTTCTCGCCCATCGCGCAGACGATGACGTCGCATTCCGCGGCGGACTTGACGGCGGACGCGAAGTCCGTCGGGTCCGCGCTGTCCACAAGCTTGAGCGAAAGCGCCTCGGTGCGCGGATCGCCTCCCGCGCTCACGCCCGTGTCGCCCGGATTCGACCATGCGCATCCGCGCGCATACGTGATCCGCTCCGCGCCGAACACGCGCTCCATCCCCTCCTTCAGCGTCACGATGTGCGGCTTGTCCCACTCGCGAGGATTGCGCCGCCAGAACGCCTGCATGCACTGGTAGGTGTAGTCGCCGAGCATCGCCCATGCGCTGTTGGCGTTCGGGCCGACAAGCGCGATTTTTGGAGAGCTGGAGTTTTGAGTTGGAGTTGGAGAGCGGAATGTTTCGTTCTTACTCGAGCTATCATCTCGGGCTTTAACAGGTTTGAGGGGCAGCACGCCGTCGTTCTTGAGAAGCACCACTCCTTCGCGCGCAAGTTCGAGCGCCGTCGCGCGCCATTCGGGGCGGTCGAGCTCGATCGTCGCTGCGCGCGGCGGATTTGCCGCGGAGGCGCGCTCCTCGCACGAGCCGAGGAGTCCGAGCCGCGCCTTCAGCATGAGCGCGTTCTTGACCGCCTTCTCGAGCTCCTTCTCGGTGACGAGACCTTCGCGCACGCATTCGAGCGCAAGCGAGTAGGCCGCGCCCTGCGGAAGGTCCACGTCGTTCCCCGCCTTTATCGCGGCGGCGGCGCGTTCCTTCATGAGACGGGTCTTCTCCGGTCCTTCCTTCACACGCCGCATACCCCACTCCACCGCGCTGTAGTCGCTCACGACGGTTCCGTCGAAGCCGATGTAGCCGCGGAGGATGCCCTGGATGAGCGTCGGACTCGACACCGCCTGCTCGCCCTTGAACTGGTCGTAGCTCGTCATCACCGCCGCAGCGCCGCCGACGTTTATCATCGCCTCGTGCGGGAATACCACCTCTTCGAAGATGTCGCGCCAGCCGCGCTGCTCGCCGCCTCCGATCGTGCCGTATCCGAGGAAGTGCTTCGTGCACGCGGCGGCGTGTCCGGAGGCCTGGAGCCCGCGCACGAACGCCGTGCCCATGACCGCCGAAAGATACCCCGACTCGCCATATCCCTCCTCGAGGCGCGTCCAGTTGGAGTTCACGATGACGTCCGCCATCGGCGAGAGCGCGAACGTCGCGCCTACCGCGCGCATCGCCTCGCTCGTCTCGCGGCACTTGCGCTCGAGAAGCGGCGCGTCCCAGGACGAGGCGACGGCGATCTGCTGCGGATATGTCGTCGCGGTGCGCGCGGCGAGTCCGGAGATCACCTCCTCGTGGCAGATTGCGGGGATTCCCGCGCGCGTCTCGTTCAGGCAGAACGCCTGCACGTCGCGCACGAACTGCGCGAGCGCCTCCGGCTCGTCCGTGCGGTTGCACGCGAACTGGCAGACGTGTCCGATTCCGTGCGGAATGCGCGCGCGCGCCTTTTCGGCGGAGAACCTGCCGTCCGACCCGGCGAGGTTTCCGGCGCTCGTGGCGCATATCTGCGCGACGCGCTCCTCCGGCGTGAGGGCGTCGTAGATTGAATCGACCACCTTATGCATGTCGCCTCCATGCAGGGCGACGGCGGCGTTCGCGGAAACTGCGGCTATGAGAAATGTTTTCATGCGTCAATTTTACCATATCGCCGCCGCCCCCTCCAGCCCCCCACGGGGGGCAGTCGACTTGCGTTATTTCACCACCGCACGCAAAGTGAACGCGTCCACCAGCCGCATTTCATCTGTCTGGATTTGCATGGCAATCAAGCCTCCGCACAGAACATCGTCAGCGGATTGCTGTGCGCGGTCTCGGCATGGCGCTGGCGAAATTTCGCATTGTTCGGACAGTTTGGCGAAGTCCATGCCTGCCAGTGTACCAGCCTCACTCCAAAGAAATCAGCTTCCATCCTTCTGCCGGCACTTCGACTCCGTCTACGACAACCGGCTTGTCGCCGTAGTTGACCACGACAGCCTCTCCGTTTGCGTATGATGTCTTCCATACGCCAGGCGCCACTTCGGCGTGGTCTTCCATGTACACGAACTGAAGATGATTGAGCTGCGCATAGACATCCCAGCCATCATTTTGCCTCCTTGTCATTCACCAGCAGCGCCCGTTTGAATCTGGCCGGACGTTTCCCGTCTGCAATTCCATTCCCGAAAGCCAGCCAGTAGCGCGCCCTGGCGTTGTCGTCGTTGTCGCAGACGGCGAAAGCGAAGCCGAACGACTTCGGTGCGCGTTCGAGCCCCATCAATTTCCACGGAATTGCCGCGCGATATTCAGTCGTGTCGCCTTTTCGGACGACGCTTGAAAAATCGCCGTCGATGTATGCCGCATTCGACATGCCCGGCCGCACCCATGCGAACGGCGGCTGCCCTTCGCACAGTCCGAACTCGCAGTCGTCGGAAAGATAGCCGGCGTTCTTCTTCGCGTTGTCCTTCGGATCGAACGCAAGCTGGATGACGTCGTTCATGTAACTTTCGTAGTCTTTCTTCGGCACGCAGTGGGTGTCATCGCGCACTGCGGCGAAATAGTAGAAGCTCTCATCGTCCCATCCAAGGAGGAACCGGCCCGAAAGGTCGTCCGCACCCGACCACTGGACTGTCGGATCCGGCGGCTGAACGTCGGTGCGTTTGCCGCCGAGCGTGAAGCTTGCCGCATCCACCGCGAAGTCATAAGTCTTCCAGTCGCCGGCAAAACGGCGTACGCGCACATCCTCGCGGGACAGCGGCGGACGGCGGGCGTAGGCCCGGGCTGCGGCACTGCGGAACGACGCTTCAAACGCAGCAGCCTGCGCAGGTTCGACTTCCAGATATACCGGCTCGCCTGACAACGTGAGCTTTGAAACATCAAGACGCCTTCCGTCATATCCGAACGCCGAACGCGGCGGCGCGTCCAGCATACCGAGCGGCTCCGCTATCGGCTCGTCCGTCCAGTAGGCATAGTTCACGACATCGGCGTCCTTCCACGAAAGGAGGTATATGCCGTCTTTTTCAAGCAGAGCGACATTCCCTTCGCCGGGCGCGGGAATGCGGCGCGCGGCCTCGCACGCCGCTGCGACGGCAGGAAGCGGGCGCGAGCCGTCCGCCGGATTCGACCGCCAGAGACCATAGTCGAAGGTGCCGTTCTCAGGCGCATTCGCAAGCGCATACCAGATAAGGTATTCGATGGACGGGTATGTCCGCGCCAAAAGATGCATGCGCGCAAGGTACCAGCCAAATTTTTCCGCGCTTGCAGATTCGTACGGCGCGTCCATGTCCAGCGCCCATCCAAGCTCCCCTATCGACATCCTGCTTTTGCCGTACTTCCTGAGCAGCGCTGTCTTGGTTTCCAGATCGCTCATAAATCCGCCCGTCTCAGGATCCGACACGACGCGTCCGTCTTCGGAAAGCTCTCTCGGCCAGGAATAGGGGTGGGCGGCAATCATGTCGACTGACGACGGAACTCTGGAAAGGACATGTTCGACAAATACGTTGCCCTCCCGCGTACCGGAAACATCAACAACGACGGGCTTGCCTGTTGGACGAATATACTTCGACGTCAGTTCAACCGCCTTCGCAAGATAATCGCAAGCCTCGTAAAGGGACACACCCTTCTCGCGGGGAAGCACCAGATCAGGCTCGTTGATGACCTCGTACTGATCGACTGTGTTGGTTGTTGCATGCACAAGGTTCGCCAGATAGTTTGTCGCATTGTTGACGTCATCCGTCCACATTGTACGTCCGGGACCAAGCGCCCACTTTGGAGCATTATGACCCCACGCAGTAGCCAGCCTGTGCAGACGGTCAGGACATCCCGGCTCCACTTCATCCGCCTTTCCAGAGAATGGACGCGGGCCGTCCTGTTCATCCCATCTCCAGAACTTCGTGTTCGTCCTAGTCCAGCGGAAACCGACCCTCCGCAGGGCATCGATCGGCACGCCTGCGCATATCTGAACACCAAAGAACTCGTTCCCGCCGAAACGCCGCGTCACGACAAACGGCGTCTCGCGGCTCGCCAGAACCGTTCCTCCGGACGTCCGCAGCCGCGTTTTCCACGGATAATATCCGGAATCCGCGGCACCTGGCATAACCAACGACGCCTGACCGCGGACAAGCGGCATTGCCGCCATGACGTCCCCGCTCTCGTTCACAACCTCGGCGACGAGCGATTCGTGCGACCCGGAAACCTTCACTCCCGCAGCCCTCACCTTCATTGCAGGCAGACCGTCCGAAGTGAAATGTATCTCGCCCGGCTCCTCGAGCGCCGCCGAGAACTGGACGGCGCAAGGATCGTAAGGAGTTGGCGCAGTGCCCTCTTCTATTTTGATTCCGTCAAGGCGAAGCCATTCGCCCGTGCCGGAATGCTTGACCTCAAGGCAGAACGCGCGTCCGAAGTCGCCCTTCTTTCCAGTGCGGAAAGTATAGCTCAACCGACGCCATTTCGGATTCAATTCGAAACTCCGTCTCCCGAGCCACTTCCAGTCGACCGTTACGAGACATATCGCCAACGCACCACCGTCGCCCTTGGCGTCGAACGAAACGGTGTAGTCAGTATCGGGCTTGAGCGCATCCCAGATGAACGGTGTGCGGACGGCATCGCGTCCGCGCACCTCGAGCGCCCAATTCCCCATCACGCCGTCCTGAACACGCGCGGGCACGGGAACGTCCGGTTTCCAGCCGTACCAGCCTTCCGCCGTCGTCTCGAAATCGGTTTCGCACGTCAGCAGGTTTTCACCGGCAACCGCCTCCCATGATAGACAGGCGATCGCGGCTACCGGCAAAAACTTTTTGATTGCGTCCATTTTATTTGACCAATATGATCAATCCTTTTTGATGGGTCAGCTTCAGACACGATGCCGTCATCTTGAATGCCCAGCCCTTAGGAAGCTCGATGGAATCGTCAAGCGGCGGGACGGATGCCGGTGCGCCACCCTGCGCAAAACGAAGGAGGACCACCTTGTCAAAAGACTCAAGCGCATCAGGATCATATCCGGGAATAAGCGTCTTCGCACCTGCCGCAAACGAAACGTTTGACAAGTCGGCCACGCCGGGATTTCCGGCAAGCGCTGCTGCAAAGTCGCAGACAAGGTTGCCCGCCGCAGCGGTGCCGTTCAGGATTTTTCCGCCGGACGTACCGAAGCTGACGTTTCCAAACGACTGGCTGTATCCGTTCATGTCGTAGTTTCCGCCGTCAAGCGTCAGTGCCGTCTCCGCAGGGAAGGCATTGGCGATGCCGCTCTTGACGCTTCCGCCCGCAACCTTCAGCTTGGTCACGGAGTTCGCAGCATTGAATGTGTAGACACCCGTGCCGGCCTTTACGAGCTGTCCGCACTCGACAGCATCAAGCTCAACAGTGGATTCACCGATGCATGTATAGCCACCGTGGTTGAACCGCGCCTTGGCGCTCGTGTATCCCCATCCGGGAGAAAGCACCTGGACGCCAGTCACCTTGCCTGTCGCCGGATTGAAGAGAACGCGCGCCGACGCGCCCTCGCCGTCGCCGATAATCGCCACAGTCGGAGGCGCGGCAAACGTCTTGGACAAGACTTCCGCAG
>CAMOCC010000120.1 GCA_946610035.1 uncultured Verrucomicrobiota bacterium | reverse complement strand
GAACCGGTCGAGGAACTCAAGCCTGTTTCACCTGTGAAGACGGAGAAGGTCCCAACCCCTGTTGCCGCCCCGGCGACGCTTCGCCGTCCGACGATACCGGGGCTGAAGCCCGGCCTCAAGCCAGGGCTCAAGCTTCCCCAGAAGGGCGGGGCGCTCCCCGCCGGCCTGAAGCTCCCGCCCAAGGGAGGCGCGCTTCCGACGGGCCTCAAGCTTCCGCCAAAGGGGGGTGCGCTCCCCACCGGACTCAAGTTGCCGCCAAAGCCAGGTCTAAAGCCCGGCCTCAAAGTTCCCGGCAAAGGCGTGTGAAAAACAGATTTACAAGGAGAACGAAGATGAACTGCAGAATTATTTCCATCTCGGCGCTTGCCGCCCTGTCCTCACTCGCCGTTTGCGCCGATCTTGTTTCGCGCGACATCGGCGATCCGGAGATGAACGCTTGGGAGGCCGGCACATGGGTCACGTGCGGCGGCGATGTGATCACGCTCGACGAACGGCCGTCCGACGCGCCGACGAAGGCCAAGTCCATACGCTTCGAGACGCGCTACGGCGACCACGCCTTCGGCGGGTGGAACGCCTCTCCTAAGAAGAACGTTCTTCCCGGAAAGCCGGTGAAGTTCACCGGCTGGGCGAGGCTTGGCAATGACGACTCGTGGGGAATGTCGTTTGATTTTGTGGACGCGAACACAAACAAGTTCAACATCTCCATGCATGCGCCAGGCGATCCCAAGGGCAAGTTCACCCTGACGCGCGAGTGGCAGAAGTTTGAGATGCTCTTCCCCGAAACCGTCGGCAAGAACAAGCAGCCGATCGCCTATCCCGTCAAGTTCGACAGCGTAAGCCAGAACAACTGGGGCGACCGCAACTCTCCGCCAAAGACGCGACAGTTCGACATGTACGACTTCCGTCTCTGGACCGACATGGAAGGCGTCGCCGACAGGCCCTTCGAGCTGTCGGTCAAGTATCCCGTCGTCGGCAACACGTTCTACTACGCCGAGGGAGACCCGGCGATCGTCGTTTCCGCCGGCAGCTGGATCGGCGAGGAGAAGACGCTCACCTTCAGGGCGAAGGCGGTGTCTGCGGCAGGCGAGGAGAGGAAAATCGACATTCCGCCGCTGAAGGTCCTCGACGGCGCGAGCCAGATGGTGAAGCTTCCATTTGACGAGCCTGGCGCGTACAAGGTCGAGATAGCGGTCGACGGCTTTCCGAAGCCTTTTGTCGAGAAGTCCCGCTACGTCGTCTGTCTCCATCCGCGGGATCTGACCGACGAGGAAAAGGAGGCGTCGCCATACGGCATCAACGTGCACGGAGGCGGATATGTCGGCTACGAGAAGTTCGCCCGCCTTGGCTTCACCTGGGTGCGCGACTACGCGTTCAACTTCCACTGGATGCGTCGCGCGCGCGGCGACGGCAAGTACGCCGGCTGGCCGTGGTACCCGAAGATCGTGAAGGCAGCAGAGGATGTCGGCATCAAGACGCTTCCGTGCCTGATGGGGGCAGTCGAGGTCAAGCAGGACGCGACAGGCGACGACGATCCAAGTTATACGCCGAACAAGGAATGGCGCCGCCAGATGGCGCTTGCCGTCTCGACGTTCGACACGCTGACTGCGTTCGAGCTCGACAACGAGGTGGACGGACTCATGTTCAAGACGCTCGACGGCTACGGGCGCTACTGCCAGGCGTTCGGCGACATCGTCAAGGCCGCTCGTCCCGATGCGCGCGCCGTCGCGCCGGGGCTTGCCGGCATCTATGTCGAACAGTCGCAGAAGCTCGTCGAGAAGGGGTATTTCCGCAACATCGACGTTGTGAACGGACATCGCTACTGCGGCAAGGACGGCCCTGAATACTCAAAGGCGAACCTCAACACCGGCATGAGCGAGGCGAAGCCGGCGTATTTGCGCGACGTGTGGCGCCACTGGAAGAAGGCCGCGACGTGCGACGGCAAGTTCCGCGAGCTCTGGGTGACCGAGTGGGGCTGGGACACGCTCGCGGGCCAGCCCGTGAGCGAATGGGAGCAGGCAGCCTACCTCCAGCGCAAGTGGGTGCTCGCCATGGGCAACGGCGTCGAGAAGATGTTCTGGTACTGGTACTACGACGACGACACCGATACGCCCAACTACTTCTTCGCCGGCTGCGGCATCTTCGACCGCTGGCGCAACCCTAAGCCTTCCGCCGCGTCGTTTGCGGCCATGAGGACGTTCATCCCGGGGAAGTACGAGTACATCGGCACGGCCAACCTCGGGCCCAACCACATGGTCCAGATCGTAAGGGCCGACGGCAAGGTCGTCGCCCTTGCCTACAAGATCAAGAAGGACGGGCCGGACCTCGAAATCAAGGACGAGAAGGCGGAGCTTGTCACCGACATGTTCGGACGCGAGCTCAAGGCCTCGAACAGCCGCAAGCTCGACATCGCGCCCACGTGGTACGTCGGCCTCGACGAGGACAGCGACTGGCTCAAGCAGTGCCCGATCGACATCGAGAGCGACTTCTACGTACGCAACGTCGGCGGCGAGCCGGTCCGCGTCGAGGTCGCGCAGCCCGGCAAGTTCGAGTACTCCGTCGAGCCGCCGAAGGGCTGGACGGTCGAGAAGAAGCCGTACGGCTTCGACGTGACTGGGCCTGCGGGGCTCAAGCGCGGCAATACGTCGTTCACCGTCACCGGCAAGAACGGCAACGTCTCGAAGACGATGGCGATCGAGGTCGACATCGTGCCGCAGGCATACGCTAAGTCCAGGGCCGCGGATTTCGACGGCGCGTTCACGATGAACGTCACGAACCAGTCCGCCGACGACCAGGACTTCACCGTCAAGGCGGAGCTCCCGGAGGGCTGGTCGATCGAGCCCGCCGTCACGCAGACGGGTGTGCTCAAGCCCGAGGAGACGAAGACGCTTGACTTCAAGCTCGTGAAGTCCGCACCGGTGGATCCGGCTGCGAAGGGCGCGGCGAATCCGAAGCTGTCGATCGTCAACGCGAAGGGGATGCAGGTCGACTACGCGCCTGTAATCCCGCGCACCTGGACGATGCGCCGCATTGACCTTTCGAAGATAAAGTTCGACGGCGACCTCTCGGATTGGGACGAGCGCTACCGCGTAAACAGCTTCATGATCGGGCCGAACGGCGACAAGGATCCGACGAAGGTGTATCTCGCGTACTGCCCGGAGGGACTCGTTGCGGCGCTCGACGTCGACGACTCGCGCTGCTTCACCGCCGACCCCGGAAGCTTCTGGCGCGCTGCCGACTGCCTCGAAATCATGATCACGACTCCCGACGGCGTCAAGTTCAAGCCAAACGAGCCGTGGTCGATCTTCGACCACCAGATGTGGTTCTGCCCGATGCTCGAGCAGAAGAACATGTACTGCGGCTATTGGTGCAACGGCAAGGACCAGAAGGTCTACAGGAAGAACGGCGACAGCGAGCGCAAGGGCGCGTGGTGGGTTGGCGACGCGTCGCGGAACGTCCCCGAGGGCTCGCGCTCCGCACTGGTCAAGACGCCGCGCGGCTACCGCGCCGAGATGTTCATCCCCGCCGAGCAGCTGACCGGCTGGGAGAAGATGAAGCCGGGCGCCACGATCGGCCTCTCGTTCACTCTCGTCGTCGAAGACCTCAAGAACTCGCAGCACGAGCTCTACTGGCCGAACTCCAAGCGCGACAACCTCATGAAGAAGCCGTGGACTTGGGCGAAGGTCAAGCTCGAGAAGTAAACGGAGGGTCTATGACGGCACCGGAAAAGGCAATCTTCGTCCTTTCGCTCGCGGCGGCGCTTGCCGCTTCTGCATCTGGCGCTTCAATCGAACGCCCCTCGACGGTCGTAAAGACCGCCGACGGCTGGCGTATTGTCTATGCGCTCGGTTCGCCGGTGAAGGTCGACTACCTCACGCTCAACAACGCGCCTGCCGGAGCCTGGTCGCTTACAGTGGACTCCTGGGAGTTCGCGCGCGGGGAGAAACTTCCCGAAAACCTCAGCACCAACTTGCCGAAAGCCGTATCCGCCTCTCGGTTCCAGTTCGAGGTCAAGGGTGGCGCCGATCCGAAAATGGGCGGCCTCCTGCTCGAAACCGCGGATCTTTCCGACAGGACCGCGGTCGAGGCGCTTAGGCGCCTGTACGTCGAGAAGAAGGGCGACCGTATTTTCGCCGATTTCGGCGGCGAGACGGCCGTGCGCGGCGTCTATGTGCCTGCTGGCTCGAGCGTCGAGGTCTACGGTTCGTGGTCGCCTTCGCTTGCCGATGGCGGTCTTGGCTCCCCGATTCTTGCCTCGCGCACGGAGAAGGATGGACGCCTCTACGTCGAGTTCCACGATGTCCAGAGGTTCTGCTACTTCGCCGTGACTGGCGTTGGCGCGCCTAAGGACATTGAGTTCGACGTAGTCCCCTACGGCTATGCGAAGCACCTGACTAACGAGACTTGGGAGCAGAAGCTTGAGCGCATGAAGTGGTGGACGGACGCGAGATTCGGCATGTTCATCCACTTCGGTCTCTACGCCGTTCCAGCGCGGCACGAGTGGGTGAAGTCGAACGAGCGCATTGGCGACGAGCGGTACCGCGAGTACTTCGAGACGTTCAATCCGTCTCGCTTTGACGCGAAGGCCTGGGCGAAGGCCGCGAAGGGCGCGGGCATGAAGTACGCCGTCCTCACCTCGCGCCACCACGAGGGCTTCTCGCTCTTCGACACGAAGTTCTCCGACTACAAGATAACAAATACGCCGTTCGGCCGCGACTTAGTCAAGGAGTTTGTCGACGCTTTCCGCGCCGAGGGGCTGAAGGTCGGCTTCTACTACTCCCTGCTCGACTGGCATCATCCCGACTACACGATCGACAAGATGCACCCGCGTCGCAGGAACCCCGAGATGTTCGGCGCAGGCGGGGAGAACGTCGACTACTCGAAGGAGAACGAAGGCCGCGACATGGCGAAGTACCGCCAGTTTATGAAGAACCAGGTGACGGAGCTTCTTACGAACTACGGCAAGATCGACATAATCTGGTTCGACTTCTCCTTCCCCGGCAAGAACGGCAAGGACCGCTACGACTGGGATTCCGAAGGTCTCGTCCGTCTCGCGAAGAAGCTTCAGCCTGAAATCATCATCGACAACCGCCTCGACCTCACGGATTGGGAGGACGGCTGGGATTTCGCGACGCCAGAGCAGAGCAGACCGGCAGGATGCGTTGAGGTGAACGGCCGGAAAGTTCCGTGGGAGACGTGCCAGACGTTCTCCGGCAGCTGGGGCTATGCGCGCGACGAGTCGAGTTGGAAGAGCGCCTACCAGTGCATCGAGCAGCTGGTCGACGCCGTTTCAAAGGGCGGCAACGTCATCATGAACGTCGGGCCGACGGCGACTGGCGAGTTCGACTATCGCGCCCTCGAGCGCCTTGCGGACTACGGCAAGTGGCTTAGGGTCAACGGAGAGTCGATCTACGGGTGCGGCCCCGCGCCGGAGGAGTTCGCGCCGCTTCCCGGGACGACGCTGACCTACAACCCCAAGACTAACCGCCTGTACATGCACATGCTCTCCTGGCGGTTTGGTGCGTTCCAGGTCCCGTTCGGCGAGCGCGTGAAGTGCTGTCGGCTGCTGAACGACGGAAGTGAACTCAGGTTCCGCTGGAACACTCTTCATCTTCCGGTGGAGAAACCGCCGGTGGAGATACCGGTCGTGGAATTCATCTTAAAATAGACAAGGAGAAAACAAAATGGACATGGTAACACTGCTGCTCGCGGCGACAATCGCATTGCCGCCATTTGGAGACGTAAAGGTGGTCGACGAAATCGACTGCACCAAGTCGGATCACCGCTTCGCGGACTGGCCTAAGGGCTCGAGCCGCGTGGAGAAGGTCCTCGGCAAACCCTGCCGAGTTCTCGACGTGCAGTCGGAAACGGCGTCCTACCTCGACTGGCGACTTGGCGAGGGCAAGGGGCTCAAGCCAAACGCCGCATACGTCGTCGTGATCGAGTATCCCGACGACAAGCCGCGCGCGTTCCATGTCCGCAACTACGGCAACAACTCGCGTCGTTCGTTCTACACCGGGCGTTCCAACGGGGACGCCTTCGAGGGCCCGATCGTCCACCACAAGCCAGAGTCGCTGAACCTTCCGCAGTCCGGCAAGTACGAGAAGTGGACGTCTCTCACGTTTCTCGGCCTGAAGGCCGCGAATCGCCGCGACCTCGATAAGAATCTCGCCGAAAAGACTGGCGAAAAACACCAGCTCGACATAGCGACCGACGGCTTTGAGGTCGCCATCTCGCAGTACAAGCGCCAGTGGCACCCCTGCTCCGAGGGAATTGCCGTCTCGCGCATCCAGCTCTGCGAGATCCTCGACGAGAAGGCGGCGTGGGCCAAGCTTAACCTGCCGCCCGCCCCGCTGCCGCGGCGCCACATCTTCTGGCGCGAGGAGATGAGCGACGGTGTCATGGCAAAGGACAGTCTCTGCCCCGGCAACGGCGGTCTTGACTGGATCGAGCAGAAGTTCCGCGCGATGAAGATCTTCGGGCAGAACACGTACTGCAAGGACCTCCTCGAATTCGGCCACAACCAGCACTGGGACTGCCACTGGAAGCACGGCAAGCCGGGCGGAAAGTCGTTCAAGTGGATGTGGGCGTGCGACGCCTACTACGCCGATCTCTGGTCGAAGATCGTCTCGCTTGCCGTGGAGAAGTACGGGTTCGACCTCCTTCCCTACTACGAGTACGGCGGGGCGGCCGGTGATCCCAAGGAGGCGCTCGGCCCCCAAAAGCGCGCCGAACCGCTCGACATCGACAACAAGCCCGACCGCAAGGCGCGGGGCGCGAACTACACGCACATCTGGTGGTCCGAGGGCAAGCTCCGCGTCGACATCACCGACCC
>CAMOCC010000119.1 GCA_946610035.1 uncultured Verrucomicrobiota bacterium | reverse complement strand
AGGCGTCCATTCCCCACGACAGTTCTCGGCGTTTTGGATGCCGAGAGAAGTTCTCGTATCTCAGGCGGACTCTACCATCGCCTCCAGATTGACTTCACCTACAACTCAAACCACATCGAGGGCAGTCGCCTCACACACGAACAGACACGGTGGATATTCGAGACAAAGACAATCGGCGAGGTGGGCTCGGACGTTCCTGTGGATGACATTGTCGAAACGGCCAACCATTTCCGCGCGATAGACAGGGTCATTTCGACCGCCAAGGCGGCACTGACGGAGGCATACGTAAAGCGTCTTCATGAAATCCTCAAGAGCGGTACGACCGACAGCCGCAAGGAGTGGTTTGCCGTCGGCGACTACAAGCGTCTTGACAATGTCGTCGGCGAAAAGGAGACATGCCCTGCCAAGAACGTGCGCCGCGAGATGGCGAAGCTGCTGGACTGGTGGAAGGGCGCGGAGAAGTCCTTCGGAAATCTGCTCGACCTGCACGTTCGATTCGAGCAGATACATCCTTTTCAGGACGGCAACGGCCGCGTCGGGCGCTTGATTCTCCTTAAGGAGTGTCTCAAGTACGGCATCACGCCGTTCATCATCGCCGACGACATGCGCAAGTTCTACTATCTTGGGCTTCAGGAATGGCGGCAGGGCAGCCGTTTGCGTCTCCTTGACACTTGCCGCACGGCACAGGACATCTTCATCGCGGGCCTTCGGAAGTTTGGCCATACGAAGATCGCCGAGAAGGCACTTGCGGAGCAGGCGAAGTCGGAAGGGAAGAGCGAGTGATGACCCCGCAGGAACTGAAGAACAGCATATTGCAGCTGGCCATTCAGGGCAAGCTCGTCGAACAGCGAGCAGAAGAGGGCACGGCGGCGGAGCTGCTTCGGGATATTTTAACGCGGAGGCGCAGAGACGCAGAGGTAGGGCGGTCGCCCCGCGACCGCCGAATGCTGTAGGAAACGGCGGTCGCGGGGCGACCGCCCTACCGGTGCGGAAACGGCTGAATCATCGTGGACCGTTATCGATCGATGTATCGTCGGCGTGGTATTTTATTACGATATGCGCGGAAGGGCATAATCCGTGGGTGATTGACCCTTCTAAGAGTGCATTCGCTGGTAGGGCGGTCGCCCCGCGACCGCCGCTGGAAATCGTCGCACCACTGTTGTTGCGCGAGGCCCGCGAGAATCAACTGCGAGCACTATGGAGACTGGCATTGTTTTTGGTTATGCCGGACCATTTGCACTTGATTGTGCATGTGCCGAACGGCGGTCGCGGGGCGACCGCCCTACCGCGTGTGATAGAAAATTTCAAGCATCTGCTCTCGTCGCGCTATGGCTTGAGATTTCAGCGTGACTTCTTCGACACGCGGCTTCGCGACGACGCGCATTTCGCGGAGAAGTACAACTATATTCTCGGCAACCCCGTGCGCAAGAATCTATGTGCCGAGCCTTCTGAATGGCCGCACTCAATTGCCTTTAGCCGTGAAACCGGAATTTTGCAATAATTCAGGAATGGAAGATGCTGTCATGAAAGATGTTATTGAAATTGATGGTGCCAAATGCGTCAAATGCGGCGCATGCGTTCGCGACTGCGCCTTCGGAGCGCTCAAGATGGCGGACGGGGCGCCGCGCATGACCTTCCCGGAACGGTGCATGAAATGTCAGCACTGCCTCGCGATATGCCCCACGGGCGCCGTAACGTTCGACGGAAGAAAGCCCGAGGATTCCGTCCCGGTAAAAGGTCTCGCCCTGCCCACGCTTGACGAGGTGGAGAACTGGATGCGCTCGCGCCGGTCGGTTCGTCGCTTCGCCGCTGAAGACGTAGACCGCGCGACGCTCGACAGGATTCTCGCTTCGCTCGGCAATGCGCCGACAGGATGCAATGCGCGTTCCCTCACTTTCACGTGCTTCCCGACGCGCGCGGCGACGGACCGCTTCCGCGCCGGATTCATATCCGCGATTGAACAGCATCGCGACGGCATGAAGCTTCTTCCGCGCTGGCTCGCCGTGCCCGCAATCAGGCTGCGCAAGGGCGGGGAGGATGTGTTCTTCCGCGGTGCGAGCGGAATCCTCATAGTGTCGTCCGACGAGACTTCTCCCGGCGTAACGACTCCGCGCGAGGACGTGACCATAGCCTGCGCCCAGTTCGAGATGCTTGCGAACGCGGCGGGCATCGCGACGTGCTGGTGCGGCTTCCTCGGCCTCGTGCAGAAGGAAGTGCCGGAGATTCTCGAAGCGACGGTCGGCATCCGCCGCACGACGCCGTTTTACGCGATGCTCTTCGGCCGCCCGGCGGTGCGCTACGCGCGTTGCGTCCAGCGCGACTCCTACGCCCGCATCGACTACAGATAAGCGGTTCTCTATATTTGCCCAAGCGAAATCAATTGCAACTATCGCGTTTCCTCCGGCGAGGGATACTCCACGACGATCGTGAACAGCGAAAAGATTTCAGGAAAGGATGCCGTCGCGGAGCGTACCAATACAGGGGGTCCATCGCTCCGCGATGGACTGTAGTGTCGGCAGGCCATCGCGGAGCGATGGCCCCCCTGGGGAAAGAGGGGTAAATGCAGGAGGTCCATCGCTCCGCGATGGACTGTACAGTGTCGGCAGGCCATCGCGGAGCGATGGCCCCCCTGGGGAAAGAGGGGTAAATGCAGGAGGTCCATCGCTCCGCGATGGACTGTACTGTGTCGGCAGGCCATCGCGGAGCGATGGCCCCCCCTGGGGAAAGAGGGGTAAATGCAGGGGGTCCATCGCTCCGCGATGGACTGTACTGTGTCGGCAGGCCATCGCGGAGCGATGGACCCCCTGGAGCGATGGGCAAAGCCGGGATGTGCTACCGCCAGCGACGCGATGCCGGGGCGAGACCCGGGGCGGAGGCGGTAAGCGTCACTGCTCCCGGGCCTGTCCTGCGGATGAAGAGTCCTGCGCGGCCGTTGCATAGAGGATGAGAGGCGACATCCTTGAAGCTGTCGAGTCCGCGCGGATTCGAGTTCCCGACTGCGACGATCTCGGCGGGACCTGTTACGGCGAAAGAAATGCGCCGGCTGTCGCGCGGAACGCTCGTGCCGTCGGCATCCGCCAGCGTCACTTTCACGAACACAAGTTCTTCGCCGTCGTCTGGCAGCATGTCCGATTCGCTCGACAGAACGACCTTTGCGGCGGGGCCTGCGGAGCGCAGCGTCTCTTCGCCCAACACTGTGCCTTCCTTTCCGTATGCGACGGCCTTTACCTCGCCGGGTTCGTATGCGACGTCTTCCCATAAGATGCGGTATCGCGGAAGGATGCCGTAGTAGCCTGACGACGAATTCGCGTTCGGATTTTTCCTGCGGCGTCCCTTCGAGACGCCGTTCACGAACAGCTCCGCCTCGTCCGCGCTCGTGTAGACGTAGACGGGCATGCTGGAGCCTGTGCGCTCCGGGAAAGTCCAGTGGCCGGGCACGATGTGTATCGTGAAGTCCTTCGTGTTCCAGCGAGAACGGTAGAGCCAGTAGCGGTCCTTGGGAAGAGCAAGGAGGTCGCAGATTCCGAAATACGAGCTTCGCGCGCTCTCTTCCAGCGAGACGGACTTCGGGCGCGACCATCCGCCGTATGGTGTAGGCTCGCCGAGATAGTCGACGCCGGTCCACACGAACTCTCCGCACATGTAGGTGTCCTCTTCCAGTCGCTCGAACTCGATGTCGGGTATGTCGCACCACTCGACCGCGTTGCGGTCGTATGAATCTATCGCGACATCCGCGACGGCGAAGTCTGTTCTGTTTGTCGGCATCCTCTGTGCGTAGTATCCGTACTCCGAGACGGCCGAGGCGGATTCGGAATACAGGACGGGCTTTGAGGGGAACTTGTCTTTGATGTCAGTATAGGAGCGCCTGTAGTTCCATCCGGAGATGTCGAGGTTCACGAGGTCGCCGCGTTTCGCGACCTGCGCGTGGCAGCATCCGATTCCGACGGGACGAGTCGCGTCCTCGGTGCGGACCGCGTTGCGGAAGCGCGTGCAGCGTTCGGCGGTGGTGCCGAATGCGGGCGAATGGTGCCAGCCGTCCTCGCGTGACTCGAATCCGCCCCCCGTGGGGATTTCGTTTCCTATGGACCAGACGAAGACGCATGGATGGTTGCGGTCGCGGCGCACGAAATCCTTTAGATTGGATTCGACGAATTCCTCGAGCGGCTCGTCGCTGCGTCCGGCAGTCGCGTTCCACTTGTCGAAGCATTCGTCCCATACGAAGAATCCCATTTCGTCGCAGAGGTCCAGCATTTCAGGCGCGGGAGGGTTGTGCGACGTGCGGATCGCGTTGACGCCCATGTCCCGCATGATCGCGAGCTCTCGGCGCATCGCCGACTTGTTGAACGCCATCCCGAGCGGTCCGAGGTCGGAGTGAAGGTTGACGCCCCTGAGCGGGACATGTTCGCCGTTGAGGAAAAATCCTTTGTCCGCGTCGAACCGGAAGCTGCGTATTCCCGTGCGGATTTCGATCTCGTCGTCGGCGTTCTCGCCGTTCAGAGAGATGCGCGCAGTGTAGAGCTTTGCGCGTTCTCCGACTGTCCACAGCTGCGGACTGCCGACTACGAGCCGCAGGAGGAAGTCTCCTTTCGCGCACGCCTGCACGCTGATTGTGGCGGAGCAAGACGCGGCTACGTCTCCGTCGGGAGAGATGAGCACGGCATTTACGTCGACATCTTCGTCGGACGTCCTTCGGCTTGTGACTCTTCCGCGGATTTCCACAACGGCGCGCGCGGCGTCAACTTCAGGCGTCGCGACGGCGATGTCTCCGTTTGCAAAGTAGAGTTCGTCCGTCTCGATCAGTCGGACACGGCGGTAGAGTCCGGCGCCGGGATACCAGCGCGAAGCGAGCTTCGTCGTATCCGCCTTCACCAGGACCGTGTTCGTGCCCGTGAAGACGAAGGGCGTGACGTCTGCGCAGATGCCGAGATAGCCGTACGCGCGGCGTCCGCAGGGCTGTCCGTTCACATAGACAGTTCCGTCGCACATGATTCCGTCGAAGTCGAGCATGAGCCGCTTCCCCTCCGGGGCGGTCTCCAAGTTCAGCGTTCTGCGGTACCAGCCGGTTCCCTTCCAGGGGAGCTTCGCCGTGTCGGGGTCGCCCGACGGATCGAAGGGGCCTTCTATGGCCCAGTCGTGAGGAACGGCGACGGGGTGCCAGTTCTCGCGGTCGCGCGAGAATTCCCAGCCGTCGTTGAAGCCCTTGACGCTTCTTGCGCCCTGCGCAGCGAACGCCGTCGTCAGCGCGGCGGCGAAAATGAATGTCGTTCTTTTCATGTACACATTATAGCAAACCGCACGTCTGCCGAACATCACCCGCCTGGATGATGTTTGCATGCGGAGGAATAATGCTATTTCCACTAAAGACTCCGAAGAGCCCAAAAATCTTGATTCCTCTTGCTTTTCGCAACAGTGGTGTGGTATAATGTTTGCGTTCGGTTGAGGGGCAGTAACATATGCAACGATACCGGGCGTTAGATTTCCCGCGCGGAAGGGGCGAAGAATAGTAACCAACCGCCGCGTTTGGGACGCGTCGAGAGAAAGTGTAGGAGCAGACTCTCAATAAAGACGCATCAAGAGGACACTGCCGTCCGTGCAGTTTCGCCTCCTTCGATGTATCTTTATGGGTTCATCCGAGGCACCTCACTCGAAGCATCGGAGGAGGTGTCTATTTCCCGCCACGCCACCGATTACAACAAGGTACGGGAATAAGGAGGGGGCACTATGAAGAGACTGATGGTCGCATTGCTCGCGGCTGTTGCCGTTGGCATGGCATGGGCAGAGACGTGGACGGATGCATCCGAAAACATGTGGACATACTCGGTTTCGGGGGAAAGCGCGACGGTGAGCGCCGTCTCGTTCGAGACGACGACCCTCGTTATTCCTGACACCTTGGGCGGCAAGCCAGTGACTGGATTCACAGCGGCGACGTTCGGCAACCGAACCCGTGCCGTGCGCGTGACGATTCCCGCAACGGTGACGGAGATTCCTGATAGAGCGTTTGAGGACTGTGATAACCTTAAAGTGGTGACAATCAACGGCAGTGGATTGACGAGCATTGGTTATCGCGCCTTTGCCGGGTGTGGCAATTTGGAAGCGTTCGTTATGCCAAACTCTGTCACTTCGCTTGGTCAAGGTGTTTTTTCAGGTTGTTCTGCGATGGAATCGGTGACATTGAGCGATGCGCTAACGGTGCTGACGGGCGTGGGCTTCGGTGGTACGGACCCGATGGGCGCCGGCAGCAACGACAGCAAGTACTTCGACCACAGCTACGACACGGGGCTGTATGCCGCCTATTACAATGGTCTGTTCTACAACTGCACGTCGCTGAAGACGATCAACTGGGGTGCGGGGATCAAGACGATCGGCAACATCGCGTTCCTCAACTGCTCCGCGCTTGAGAAGGTGACGATACCGGACACGGTGACGAGCATCGGGCATCATGCGTTCCTCGGCTGCACGAACCTCGGAGAGGTGAAGATAGGCAACGGCGTGACGACAATAGGCGAAGCGGCGTTTCGCGCGTTGCCAAACCTCACGAAGGTGACGTTTGGCACAAAGGTGAATGACATACAGCGGCAGGCGTTCCAGGACTGCGTGAACCTCCAGAACTTTACGCTTCCCGACACGATCCAGTACCTCCGCTACCGCTGCTTTGCGGGCTGCGGCAAGGCACTGACGGCGGTGACGATCCCGACGAACAAGGACGAGCTGGAGACGGAGCTTGGGAAGGCCGTTTTTGCTGATTGCACGAAGCTTGAGGCGGTGACCTTTGGCGACACGGTGAAGACGCTGACGGGCGTGGGCTTCGGTGGTACGGACCCGATGGGCGCCGGCAGCAACGAC